>NZ_FNWC01000006.1:300000-546010 GCF_900104635.1 Coprococcus phoceensis | reverse complement strand
ATCTTTCCCTTTACTGTTTTAGGTTGACATTTTCATGTCTGTTCTGAATTTTTCTCTTTTAAGAATCTTTCAGGGTTATCTTGTCATCTGTTGTTTAATTATCAATGTTCTTTGTTTTTGTTGTCTTGCGACAGCTATATTAGATTACCACATCTCTTTTCGCTTGTCAACAACTTTTTTATTTTTTTGAGATTCTTTTTTCTGTCATTCATTTCTGTCTGTTTAAACCTCTGTTGTGTTCGCCGCATCTCTCAGCGACGAATGTTATTCTATCATGCCTCTTTCTAATTGTCAATACTTTTTATATTTTTTATTTTATTTGTACAATTGGCACAATTTGTCTTCCCATAGCTATCATTTCTTATCTACTTTCCTTAAAAGATTGACCTTCAATCTCTCTCTTCCAATAAATCCGAAACTGTTTTGCATCAATTGACTCAATAAAGCGTTTTTTATACATCAAAAACTCTTCTAGATCCATCATAATATGATATAGTTTTGCCTCATTTTCAAACTCTTCAAAATTTCTCGGAAGAGCATGCTCTTTCATTTGCTCTAGCACCCTTTCCAGTTGTTTCATCTGTAATTTCGGATCGTTCATCTCAGTGACATGCTTTTTTACTTCTTTGATATAATCAGATATAATGTCTGCTTGTCTGGGAAGATTTCGAATTTTCTGCATCTCCGCATGCAGACTCTGCAGCACCCCACATTGTTTTAAGCGCATCTCAAAATAGTAAATATAATAGCTCGGATGTGAATGAAATGTATTATTCTGATACTCAACCGCCTGTTCTACAAATTCTTCCAAATCTTTTTCCAATGCACTGATGCCTCTCCACACATGTTCTCCAATTACCTGTTGTTTTAAATATCCTGCCAATTCTTCTAATATTTCCTGCATCTGGCGTTCTACATGACGCATACTTTGTATGATATCTTGTTCATGACTTCCATTGATGTGAAAGAGATTCAGAATAATCGCAATGGTAATTCCTATTCCGACAAGCAAAAACTCATCAAATATAAATGCAACCGAAAAGTCTTGTGTAGCCAAAAAATGTGTTCCGATTACTGCGTTGACAGAAATCGTATTTCTGCACCCTAATTTATCACAGATCAGTATCAGGAAAAACAGAAAAATCCCAAATTCAATCCATTTGCCAGACATCAAGTGAAAAATTCCCCAGCAAAGTGCAACTGACATCAAAAAAGTAAGGACTCTGAGGAGGGACAGCTTTAATGTCCCCCATTTTGTCGATACGAGCGAAAGCATGGCAATAATCCCTGCCGAAGGCGCAAACTGCAATCCTATCTTTTCCGCAATATAAATTGCTGCACTTCCTCCGATCGCAGTTTTTAATGCCAGAAGCAACAACTTTTGCCTTTTTAATTTTACATGCTCACTCATATGTTTCTCCTAAGTCCTTTCTCCTATTTTTCTTTCACTACTCCTCTATGATAATTCCAGTTTTCCTGTATACAACTGATAATAGGTTCCTTTCATCTGAATCAGATCTTCATGATCTCCACGCTCAATGATCTTTCCATGTTCCAATACGATAATCGCATCACTATTGCGGATAGTCGATAATCTATGTGCAATTACAAACACGGTACGACCTTTCATAAGATTATCCATACCTTTTTGCACGATACTCTCTGTTCGGGTATCGATACTTGATGTCGCTTCATCCAAAATCAGTACCGGTGGATTCGCAACTGCTGCTCGCGCAATCGAAAGAAGCTGTCGTTGTCCTTGGGAAAGTTCCTCTCCATCACCACTTAATACTGTATCGTATCCATTTGGGAGCATTCTGATAAACTGATCCGCATGAGACAGTCTTGCTGCTTCATACACCTCTTCATCTGTCGCATCCAGCTTTCCATAGCGAATATTTTCCATAATCGTTCCTGTGAACAAATGTGTATCCTGCAGTACAATGCCAAGCGAACGTCTCAGATCATCTTTTTTAATCTTTGTAATATTAATTCCATCATAACGAATCTTTCCGCCCTGAATATCATAGAAACGATTAATTAAATTCGTAATTGTCGTCTTTCCGGCTCCTGTGGAACCAACAAACGCAAGTTTCTGTCCTGGCTTTGCAAACAAACTGATGTCCTGAAGAATAACTTTGTCACTGTTATATCCAAATGTGACATCCTCAAAGCGGACATCTCCTTTTAGCTCTGTGTAAGTAACTGTTCCATCTGCTTCGTGCGGATGTTTCCATGCCCACATACCAGTTCTCTCTTTGCACTCTACAATATTTCCCTGTGCATCTTTCTTTGCATTGACAAGCTCTACATATCCTTCATCCATTTCCGGTTCTTCATCAATCAAGTTGAAAATACGTTCCGCACCTGCCAGCGCCATTACAATCGAGTTGAACTGCTGCGCTACCTGCATAAACGGCTGTGTGAAACTCTTTGTAAACTGCAGGTAAGATGCCATCACTCCAAGCGTAATTCCTCCAACTCCCCGAACAGATAAAAATCCACCGAGTACGGCTGTCAATACAAACTGAAGATTTCCGATATTTCCAATAACCGGTCCCATCATGTTTGCAAACGTATTTGCATTTGCCGCGCTTTCGAACAGCTGCTCATTTAGCTTGTCAAATTCTTCTTTTGATTTATTTTCATGATTAAACACTTTTACAACACGCTGTCCATTCATACGTTCTTCTACGTATCCTGTCACATCAGCAAGTGCAATCTGCTGGCGAACAAAGAATTTTCCACTGTTTCCACCGATTTTCTTTGTCACTAACAGCAACACACCAATCATCACAACCGCAAGTACAGTTAGTAACGGACTTAAAATAAGCATAGAAATAAATGTTACTATGATTGTAAAAAATGACATCAATGCCTGCGGAATTGACTGATTGATCATCTGTCTCAATGTATCTGTATCATTTGTGTAAAGACTCATAATAGAACCATTTGTATTCTGGTCAAAGTAGCGAATCGGAAGCGTCTGCATATGCTCAAACATGTCATCTCTGACTTGCTTTAACACACCCTGACCAATCGTTACCATCATTCTTGTATACACAAAAGTAGAAACAACTCCCACTAGAAAAATACATCCCAGCACCGCCATAGCCTGATATAATTCCGCAAAGTTTGGCTGCTTTTGTCCGATCAACGGAATGATAAAATCATCCAATAAAAATTTCAAGGACAACGATACTGATATAGATGCCACAGAACTTAATAAAATACAGACAAACACAATAACAAACTGCACTTTATACATTCCTGTTACATATTTTAGGAGACGTTTTGCTGTCTTTGCCGTGTTTTTAGACACTCCGGATTTTTGATTCTTACTCATCGTCTCCACCTCCTTTTACTTGTGACTCGTATACTTCTCTGTAAATTTCATTTGTTTCAAGCAATTCTTTTGAAGTTCCGATTCCGCTAATGCGGCCTTCATCTAATACAATAATCTGATCTGCATCTTCTATAGAAGAAACCCTCTGTGCAATGATAATTTTCGTTGTATTCGGAATTTCTTCCCTAAATGCTTTTCGAATCAATGCATCGGTCTTTGTATCAACCGCACTTGTCGAATCATCCAAAATTAAAATCTTTGGTTTTTTCAGCAATGCCCTTGCAATACAGAGACGCTGTTTTTGTCCACCGGACACATTGTTACCGCCTTGTACGATCATCGTATTATATTTATTCGGGAACTCCTGTACGAAACCGTCTGCCTGAGCCAATTTACAAACTCTTTGTACCTCTTCGTCGGTTGCATGTTCGTTTCCCCAACGGATATTTTCATAAATTGTCCCTGAGAAAAGAACATTTTTCTGTAATACCATGGAAACCTGATCTCGCAGCGCCTCCAAATTATATTCTCGGACATCAATTCCACCTACTTTTACACTTCCACCTGTCACATCGTAAAGTCTTGGAATCATCTGAACAAATGTTGATTTTGCACTTCCGGTTCCACCGATAATACCGATTGTCTGACCTGATTTAATGTGTATGTTAATATTTTTCAAAGACAGGTTGCCACCTTCTCCTGCATAACTAAAGTCTACATTTTCAAAAGATATGGAACCGTCCGGAACTTCTTTTACTGCGTCTTCTTTATCCTGCATCTCCGGAACTTCTTTTAACACTTCTTCAATACGATCTGTAGATGCCTCTGCAATCATAATCAAGACAAACACAAAAGTCACCATCATCAGTGACATCAAAATCTGTATTGCATACACCATAATACTTGTCAGTTCGCCGGTCTCCATCGTCTGGAATACAATATTGCGTCCCCCCAGATACACGATCAGCAATACTACGATATACATCGTAAATTGCATCACCGGAGAATTCCATGCTACAATTTTCTCCGCTTTTGTAAACAGGCTATACACAATTTTTGAAATTCCATGAAATTTTTCAATCTCATGATCTTCTCGTACATATGCTTTCACAACACGGGAAGCATTGACATTTTCCTGCACAGAATTATTCAAAATATCATATTCGTCAAACACCTTTATGAAATGCGGATGCGCTTTCTTCGCAATAAAAATGAGCGCGCCTCCTAAAAGCGGAATCACTACCAAAAACAACAGCGCAATCTCTACATTGATCGTGAGTGTCATAATCCATGACAGAATCACCATAATCGGCGCCCTCGCCAAAAGACGGATACTCATCATATATGCCATCTGCACATTTGTAATGTCGGTTGTCATTCGGGTCACCAAACTCGGTGTGGAGAAATGATCAATATTTTTAAATGAAA
This sequence comes from Coprococcus phoceensis, assembly GCF_900104635.1. NCBI lineage: Bacteria > Bacillati > Bacillota > Clostridia > Lachnospirales > Lachnospiraceae > Coprococcus > Coprococcus phoceensis. Next base: position 541,236 of record NZ_FNWC01000006.1, on the reverse strand, counting down.
AATCCTGTATTTTATAAAAAATATCATGTCGCAGATTTTTCGCATATCCCGCTCCTGCTATTGCAGCAAATTTTCCTGCCAGCACACCAAACCAAAGCGCAAGCATTGCCATCACCACGAGAATCACACCCATTTTTACAATGTATCCTAAATCTCCTTTGGCAATTCCCACATCGATAATTTTTGCCATCTGCAATGGAATCAAAACTTCCATAAACACTTCCAGGATTACGAAAAGCGGTGCCAGTACAGATTGCTTTTTATATTCTCGAATCGATTTTAGTAATGTTCTATTCATTGTTTTCGTTTTCCTCCTTTTTTTCTGCTTGTTGTGTCTCCGTCTGTGCAAGATTGTCAAACATCTTCCACAATACATACATGCACATCGAAAATTCTTCTTCTGAAATTCCTTTCGTCAGCCGCTTTTCCATAACGCGTATATTTTCCAGAATCTCTGCTCGAAGCGCCTCCGCCTTTTTGGTCGGTACAATCGTCTTAAGTCGGGCATCTTTCTCGGAAGATTCTCTGTAAATAAAGCCGTTCTTTTCCATCAGCTGAAGAATACCGGTTGCCGTTGATTTTCGTATCTGAAATTCTTCTTCTACATCTTTTTGGTAAATCTCTCTGTGCAACGTCTCCAATAGAATGAATTTCAATACATGCTTTTGCATCGTTGTAAGTCCGTCATCTCCACAAGGTATAATATTCTGACGTTTTAAGCGATGTGATAACATATGAATCAACTTTCCTGCATGAACCTTTTGTCTTTGTCCGTCTGTTTCCTGCACATCTTCACTTCCTTTCATTAGTTAGTTTCCTAACCTTTAACAAGTATAATGAAAGAAAATTTTATTGTCAAGAGAAAAGATATTCATATTTTCTTTTTTGTTCTCTTTATACTTTCCCTTACTCTTTCTCCATCGTTGTGATTGACACCTTTTTATAGGAATCTCCCTCTAAATTCTTCCATGTAAATGTCTCATCTTCCATAATCATATAACTATGCTCCGAATCCTCTTTTGGGATAGATACAGAGCCCGGGTTCATATAAATAATATTGCCAACGGTTCGATATGCTGGCACATGAAAATGTCCGTTTAACAAAATATCGCCCGCTTTCAGCATCGGAAGATGTTCTGCGTTAAATGTATGTCCGTGTGTGGCAAATATCATGCGGTCTTTTACATATAAAATACAGTACTCTGCCAAAACCGGAAATTCCAATACCATCTGATCCACCTCTGTATCACAGTTTCCACGGACGCAAAGAATGTCTTCTTTGATATCATTCAACATCTGAATCACTTTCTTTGGATTGTATTCTTTTGGCAAATCATTTCGCGGTCCGTGATATAATATATCACCTAGAAGCAGCAGCTTATCTGCTTTCTCTCTCCGATAGGCCTCAATCATTTTCTCACAATAAAATGCAGAACCGTGTATATCTGATGCAATCATAATCTTCATATTCTCTTCTCCTTTTATACAAACTTAGGCGATACTATATTAGCATCGCCTCATTTCTTATTTTCTTTATTCTCGTTCATGATAGTTCCGGAAAAACTCTGATAACCCATTTAGTGTCTTCAATAATACCGGGATCTCTTCTTCTGTCAGTTTATCCACAACCGCCTGTGTCATCTGCGTATGGAAATCTTCGTGATGTCGATACGCCTTCTCCCCCTTCTTTGTCAGTCTGATATAGACAACACGCCTGTCCTCCTCACTGCGAATTCGGACTGCATATTTTTTATTCACCAGGCTGTTCATAGAAGTTGTCAGAGAGCCAACTGTAATATTGAGCTTTTTTGCAATCGCAGACATGTTGTTACCTTTGCCTAATCCGATTGCTTCTATAATGTGCATATCATTATTACTGATGTCTTTATATTCCTCCGTAATAATTGCTTTTTCTTCCAGTTCCCAGATCTCATTGAACAAGTGAACCAATATATCATTGATCGTCTCATAAGCATTCACGTTATTCTCTCTCCTTCAACCAGAATATCTTTCCTTTTCTATTATACACATTCTTGCATCAAATTCGCAATGACTTCTTTTACAGTTTCTATTTTCTCTGCTCGATAAGCATTTGCACCACAAAACAGCAACCCCTCTTCTGTATTTCCTTTCGCCGCTTCTATGAGCGCTTTTGTGATACAATATGGGATTTTTCCAGGATCACATTTTGCAAGACAATGATAGCATTTTCTTGGAGGTATGTTCTCACCTCGCAGCACACTCTCAAGCATTGTATTTTTGATTGCTCTCCCCGGCATACCAACCGGACTTTTCACAATTACAATATCTTCTTTACAAGCTTTGATATACGCTTGTTTATACCGGATATCTGCGTCACATTCTTCTGTCGTGACAAACCTTGTTCCCACTTGTACTGCCTGAACTCCCAAATTCAATACATGTTTCACTTTTTGCGGTGTGTCAATCCCTCCTGCCACCGCAATCGGAATCTTTGTGTCATACTTTTTCGCATAACTATCGACTGTCTTTTGAATGTTTCCGATCTCATGGGCATATTTTTCATCTGTATAATACGAAAGTTCTTCTTCTGAAAAACCAAGATGTCCGCCGGCTTTTGGTCCTTCAATGATCACCATATCTGCCGTTCGTCCATATTTTCTATCCCAATATTTTAAAATAACATTTGCTGATTTACAGGTAGATACAATCGGAGCAACCTTTGTATTACTTCCTTTTACATATGCAGGCAGATCTACCGGAAGTCCTGCGCCGGATACAATAAGATCGGCTCCCGCCTCCACTGCTGCACGGACATATTTCTCATAATCTCTCATCGCAGTCATAATATTGAATCCTACTATTCCATCTTGCGCAATACTTCTTGCTTTCCGTAATTGATTCTCTATTGCCCGCAAATTCGCTTCCAACGGATTTTCTTCAAAATCCGGCTCCAAAAAACCAATCTGCGCCGCAGAAATCAGACCAATCCCACCTTCTCTTGCTACCGTTCCAGCCAAATTTCCCAGACTGATTCCAATCCCCATACCGCCCTGTATCACCGGAACTTTTATTTCTTTTTCTCCTAGTTTAAACGAACCCATCCTTTTCCCTTCTTATACGTTAGTATTTTCGAAAACGCGCATATCGATGTTCCATCAATTCTCCCTCTGTCATATTGGAATAGACACCAAAAAACTGTCCCATATAAATAGAAAGCCTTTCACAGACCCTTCCCATCCGATCTGCTGTCAAATCTGACTCTTCAAAAATCACGCGCTCCACAACACCCATCTGTTTTAAATCTTCTGCTGTAAGGCGCATGACCTCCGCAGCCTCCTTCGCCTTCTTGCTGTCTTTCCATAAAATAGAAGCAAATCCTTCCGGTGAAAGGATGGAGTATACGGAGTTTTCCAACATCCACACTTCATCTGCCACTGCCACGGCAAGCGCTCCACCACTTCCACCTTCTCCAATTACAATCGAGAGCACAGGAACTTTCAACCCAGACATTTCAAATAGATTTCTCGCAATTGCTTCTCCCTGACCTCTCTCTTCTGCCTCCAGACCGCAAAATGCTCCCGGCGTATCTACCAGACAGATGATTGGGCGACCAAACTTCTCAGCCTGTTTCATTAGACGAAGTGCTTTTCGGTATCCTTCCGGAAAAGGCATTCCAAAATTACACTCAATATTTTCTTTCGTTGTCCTTCCTTTTTCCTGCGCAATCACTGTAACCGGAATTCCCTGGAACTTTGCAATTCCACCGATAATCGCCTTGTCATCTTTATAACAGCGGTCTCCGTGAAGCTCTATAAAATCCGTAAACAGACGTTTGATATAGTCACTTCCGGTCGGTCGATCTTTTCTGCGAGACAGTTGAACACGCTCCCACGCAGACATCATCTTCCTTTCTGCCTCTCTTTCATTTTCCTCCTGCTGCCTTTCTGCAATCGGGATGTCTCTTTTTTGATGCATGGAAAGAATTTTTGAAAGTACAGCCTTCAATTCTTTTCGCGCTACAATCCGGTCAATAAATCCATGTTCCAGTAAAAATTCAGAACGCTGAAATCCCTGCGGGAGTTTTTGTCCGATTGTCTGCTCAATGACTCTTGGACCCGCAAACCCGATCAATGCCCCAGGTTCTGCCAGAATCACATCTCCAAGCATTGCAAAACTTGCTGTCACTCCTCCGGTTGTGGGATTTGTCAACACCGAAATATAAAGGAGCCCTGCATCACTGTGCCGCTTCAATGCTGCCGACGTCTTTGCCATCTGCATCAGCGACACGATTCCTTCCTGCATTCTCGCTCCGCCTGAGCAGGCAAATAGAATGACGGGAAGTTTTTCCTCTGTCGCACGCTCAACCATACGCGTAATTTTTTCTCCCACAACTTCTCCCATACTTGCCATAATAAACCGGCTGTCGCACACACCAATTGCTGCTTTGATTCCATGAACCAAAGCGCTTCCAGTCAAGACAGCTTCATCAAGTCCTGTCTTTTCCTGCATCATTTTAATTTTCTCTTCATAGCCTTTATAATGCAGAGGATTCCTTGTCACCAGATCGGTATTCCATTCTTCAAAACTTCCTTCATCCGCAACCATCTCAATTCTATGACGTGCATGGATCCGAAAATAATTGTGACATTTCGGACAGATATAGTCTGCATTCTTTACGTCCTGCGCAAAAATTGCTGATTTGCAGGCATTACATTTTTTCAACAATCCTTCCGGCACTTCCGGCTTTTTGGAGCTGTTTTCTGTAAGCGAAATATAAGTATTCTTTTTAAACATGTTTTTTAGTCTCAACTGTATCACCTGCCTTTTTTTCTATCCTTTATCAACACATCTTTTCGGAAATGAATTCAATATCCACATTTCCCGCCTGATAATCCGGATGATTCATAATTTCATACTGATAGTCCACATTCGTATCGACCCCCTCGATAATCACTTCTCCGAGCGCGCTTCTCATCTTGGAAATCGCCTCTTTTCTGGTCTTTGCATGCACAATCAGTTTTGCGAGCATGGAATCATAATACGCCGGCACTTCATAGCCATTATAGACAGCTGTATCAATCCGAACTCCTTTTCCGCCCGGAAAATACACATCTGTGATCAGCCCCGGCGATGGACGGAACTGCTCTTTTGGATTCTCCGCATTGATCCTACACTCAATCGCATGTCCCCCAATCCTTACATCCTGCTGGCGATAGGAGAGTTTTTTCCCTGCCGCGATACGAATCTGCTCCTTGATCAGATCAATCCCTGTCACACATTCTGTGACCGGATGCTCCACCTGAATTCTTGTATTCATCTCCATAAAATAAAACTGCTCATTTGATTCCAGCAAAAACTCAATCGTTCCCGCATTGACATAATGTGCTGCCTTTGCTGCCTTTATTGCTGCCTGCCCCATTTTCTCACGAAGTGTATCTGAAATTGCTGCCGACGGAGATTCCTCTATCATTTTCTGATGATTTCTTTGAATGGAACAGTCTCGCTCCCCAAGATGAATCACGTTTCCATAGCTGTCTGCCAGAATCTGAAATTCAATATGGCGTGGATGCTGTACAAAATGTTCAATGTACATGGTGCCATCTGCAAATGCCATCTCAGCTTCTTTTTGTGCCGTCTGAAAACTTGTCTCAAATTCAGCTGCATTGTGGGCGACACGCATTCCTTTCCCCCCTCCGCCAAGCGCGGCTTTTACGATGACAGGATAACCTATTTCCTCTGCAATCTTTGCTCCCATCTTCGCATCATATATCGGCTCCTTACTTCCGGGAATGACCGGCACCCCTGCTTGGATCATCGTGTTTCTCGCCTCAGCCTTGTGCCCCATTTTGCGGATGACATCCGAATTCGGTCCGATAAAAGTAATATGACACTGCTCACAAAGCTCCACAAACTTGCTGTTTTCCGACAAAAAACCAAATCCGGGATGAATCGCATCTGCACCTGATACAATCGTCGCACTGATGATCTGTTCCATATTCAGATAACTGTCTTTTGACGGTGCCGGACCGATACAGACCGCCTCATCTGCAAGCTGTGTATGCAGCGCTTCCGCATCCGCCTCTGAATAAACGGCAACGGTCTCAATTCCCATCTCACGGCATGCCCTTATAATGCGCACTGCAATTTCTCCTCTGTTGGCAATTAACACCTTTTTTATCATTTTCTCACCTATCCAATCATAAATGTCAATTCTGCGCTGACTACTATTTTCCCATCTACACTTGCTACCGCTTCACCGACTCCGACCGGTCCTTTTTGCCGAATAATCTTCGTCTCCAGCTTCACTTTATCTCCGGGTACAATCTTTCCTTTAAATTTGCACTTCTGAATTCCTCCGAAATATGCAATTTTTCCACGATTCTCTTCTTTTGCAAGAATTGCAACTGCGCCAACCTGCGCCAACGCCTCCACTGTCAGCACACCCGGCATAACCGGTTCCTGAGGGAAATGTCCGGCAAAAAAATCTTCTCTGTATGTGACACATTTATATCCTGTAGCAAACACACCCGGCTCATAATCCTCAATGTAATCCACCAAAAGAAACGGATGTCTGTGCGGAATGATTTCCTGAATCTGTTTTGTACTCAAATACCTCATACGTGATCTCCTCTTCTCAAATCTATCCGATGCGGAACAATGGTTGTCCATATTCCACCATCTGCCCATTTTCCACCAAAACTTCCTTGATTTCTCCTGTGTATTCACTCTCAATCTCATTCATCAGTTTCATCGCCTCCACAATTGCAAGTGTCTGACCGCTTTTCACCTGATCGCCAACCTGTACAAATGGATCCGCATCTTCCGAAGGAGCCGTATAAAAAGTTCCAACTAACGGAGACTTTACCACACACCCCTCTTGTTTTTCTGCCCTTACAGGTGCTTCCGGTATCGGAAGTTCTTCCTCCTGATAAACAGTTACCGCTTTTGCGGAACTTTCTTTTTGCAAAGATAGCTTTACGCCCTTTTCTTCATATTTAAAACTATTCAATGCGGACTTTGACACCACATCAATCAATTTCACAAGCTGTTCAAATTCCATATTTTCACACCTATCCTTCATATTTCTTGACAAGCAGCGTCGCATTATGTCCGCCAAATCCCAAAGAATTACTCATCGCATAACGAATCTCTTTCTCAATCGGCGCTCCGACTGCATAATTCAAATCACAATCTGCCTCCGGTTCTTTTGTTCCCATTGTCTGATGAATAAACCCTTCCTGTATCGCTTTTACACAGACGATCAATTCCACCCCGCCTGCTGCTCCAAGCAAATGTCCAATCATTGATTTTGTAGAATTGACGACGACATCTTTTGCCGCCTCACCAAATGCACTTTTAATCGCATACGTCTCGAACAAATCATTGTGATGTGTGCTCGTGCCATGTGCATTGATGTAGGCAACTTCTTTTGGCTCTATCCCCGCTTCTTCCATCGCAAGCAGCATCGCTTTTGCCGCACCGCTTCCATCTTCTGCCGGAGATGTAATATGGTAAGCATCCCCTGTTGCACCATAGCCGACAAGTTCTGCATAAATATTTGCTCCTCTTGCCTTTGCATGCTCCAACTCTTCCAGTACAACGATCCCAGAACCCTCCCCAATCACAAATCCGCTTCGGTCTTTGTCAAACGGAATTGACGCCCGCATCGGATTTTCCTCTGCCGTAAGCGCAGTCAATCCGGTGAACCCTGCCACTCCTGTCGGGCAGATTGCACTCTCAGTTCCTCCTGCAACCATCACATCTGCATCGCCATATTGAATGGCACGAAACGCATCTCCGATGGAGTTTGTCCCTGATGCACATGCGGTTACAACATTCGTACACTTTCCTCGTGCTCCTAATTGTATGGAAACATTCCCTGCTGCCATGTTAGAAATCATCAGCGGAACCATCAATGGATTGACTCTCGAAGGACCCTTTTCCATAATCTTTGTATACTCTCGCTCCACGACCTGCAGACTTCCGATTCCGGATCCAACCATCACTCCCACACGGAACGGATCTTCTTTTTCCATGTCAATTCCCGCATCTGCAAACGCTTCTTTTGCCGCAGCTACCGCGTATTGAGAAAATGGCTCCATACGTTTTGCCGCTTTAAAATCCATATGATCCTTTGCCTGAAAATCCTTTACTTCCGCAGCGATCTTTACTTTATACTCTGAAGTATCAAATTTTGTGATCGGTCCGATTCCTACTCTTCCCGCTCTGATACTGTCCCAAAATTCCGTCACACTGTTTCCGACTGGGGTGATCGCCCCCATTCCTGTTATTACAACTCTCTTTTTCATGCGCTCCTGCTCCTCCTTTTAAATTACCATTCCACCGTCTACATGAAGCACCTGCCCTGTAATATAGCCGGCCTCCTCCGACGCAAGAAATGCTGCCGCATTTGCCACATCTTTTGGACTTCCAAATGTTCCAAGAGGAATTTTCGCCTTTGTCTCTTCCTTCACCGCATCTGAAAGAATCTCGGTCATCTCAGTCTGAATAAATCCCGGAGCAATCGCATTTACCGTAATATTTCTGGATGCAAGCTCTTTTGCAGCAGACTTCGTCAGTCCGATCAGCCCGGCTTTGGACGCTGCATAGTTTGCCTGTCCCACATTCCCTGCAACGCCTACAACCGAAGACATATTGATAATTCTTCCCTGACGCTGTTTCATCATATATCTTGATGCGAACCGGATACAGTGAAATGCTCCCTTCAGATTCGTCGCAATCACGTCATCAAACGCCTCCTCTGACATTCTCATCAGCAGACCATCTTTTGTGATGCCCGCATTATTCACAAGGACATCAATTCTTCCATATTTATCCACAATCTGTTTGATAAATGTCTCGCATGCCGCAAAATCAGCCACATTGCACTGCATAATTTCTGCATTTCCTCTATGCTCCAAGATTTCACGCTTCACTTCTTGTGCATGTTCCTTTGAACCGTTATAGTTAATGATCACAAACGCACCTTCTGATGCAAATCTTTCCGCAATCGCTTTGCCGATTCCTCTTGATGCCCCTGTGATGACCGCTATTTTCCCCTGTAACATATATTTTCTCCTATCTTTTCCACATCTTCCCACTCACTGACATGGAAAACCTTCACTTCTTTATTGATTTTACGTATAAATCCTGCAAGCGTCTTGCCCGGACCAATTTCCACAAACATATCCACACCGTCCGCAATCATTTGTTCCACACTTTGCTGCCATCTCACAGAAGAATATACCTGCTTCTCCAAAAGAGGTTTCGTATCCTCAATATCTGTGACATACTGCGCAGTCACATTTGTAACATATGGTCTTTCCAGCTCTTTGAACGAAATTCCCTCTAAAACTTTTCCTAATTTTTCTCCTGCTTCTTTCAAAAACGGCGAATGAAATGGTCCGCTTACATTCAGTAAAATCGCTCTTTTAGCGCCACTGGACAACAGCGCCTCATTTGCTTTCCGAACCGCTTCCGCCTTTCCGGTAATCACAATCTGTCCCGGACAATTGTAATTTGCAACAAATACATCTGGTATCTCCTCTAAGACAGCCTCTACCGCTTCTCCTGACATTCCAAGAATCGCTGCCATTGCCCCGACTCCCAACGGTACTGCCTCCTGCATCAAAATTCCTCTCTGCCTTACCGCCATAATAGCATCTTGGTCATTAATTCCTCCTGCCATCGCCACGGCACAGTACTCACCAAGACTTAATCCCGCGGTCACATCCGGTCTGATTCCTTTGCTTTCCAACACCCTCGCCATCGCAAGACAGGTAGCTACAAGCGCTGCCTGTGTATATTCTGTCCTGTCAAGCTTCGCATTTTCTTCAAAACAAAGTTTCCTCATATCAAGCTGCAATGCTTCCGTTGCGGTATCGTAAATGTATCTTGCCACTTCACTATTTTCATAAAAATCTTTTCCCATGCCGGCTTTCTGTACGCCCTGCCCCGGGAAAATAAATGCTGTCTTACTCATAAAAGCCGGTTCCTTTCATCAATGAATCTGTCTCCCTCACCAGTTTTTCAATCAGTTCTCTGCAGGTCATCTCTTCTTTGACCATTCCTGCAATCTGACCTGCCATCACACTCCCGTGTACAACATCGCCTTCTACTACTGCCTTTCGCAGACCTCCAAGCGTAAGCAGCTCCAACTCTTCAAAAGAGGCTCCTTCTTTTTCCAGACGAAGATACTCTTTTGTCATCTGGTTTCGAAGTGCACGCACCGGATGACCGGTTGTTCTGCCTGTCACTCTCGAATCAATATCCTTTGCCTTTAAAATACATTTTTTATAATTTTCATGCACCTGAGACTCTTTTGTCACTACAAAATGTGTTCCCATCTGAACTGCTCTTGCTCCCAGCAGAAACACTGCGGCAATTCCTCTTCCATCCGCGATTCCTCCGGCTGCGATGACCGGAATTGAAACCGCATCTACAATCTGAGGCACCAGAACCATCGTCGTATTCTCTCCGATATGACCTCCGGCTTCTGTCCCTTCTGCCACAATCGCATCTGCCCCGCAGCGCTCCATCCGCTTTGCCATTGCTACCGATGCGACAACCGGAATCACTTTCACCCCCGCCGCTTTCCACATCTGCATATATTTTTCAGGATTCCCAGCCCCCGTCGTCACAACAGGGACTCCTTCCTCGACAATAATCTTTGCCACCTCGTCCGCATTCGGACTCATAAGCATAATATTCACACCAAATGGCTTGTCTGTAAGCTTCTTCACTTCTCTGATCTGCTCACGCACCCATTCTGGCGGCGCACTTGCTGCTCCAATCAGTCCCAGACCTCCGGCTTCTGATACGGCGGCAGCAAGATGGTATTCTGCAACCCAGGCCATACCACCTTGAATGATTGGATATTCAATTCCTAATAACTTTGTGATCTCTGTCTTCATCATCTTGTTCCTTTTCTATTTTTCCAAATATGCTACCACCGCTCCAATGGTTGTTAATTGTTCTAAATCTTCTGATGGAATCTCTTTTTCAAACTCTTCCTCAAACGCCATTACCATCTCGAATAAATCTAACGAATCTGCTCCCAAATCTTCTTTAAAAGAAGTCGCCTCTGTAAGTGTCTCTACATCCGCTCCCAATGAATCTGCTACAATTTCTTTTACTTTCTCTAACATCTTTTTTTCTCCTTTTATCTCACTTATTTTTGATTCTGTTTTTATGTAATCCCAAAGGGAAATTACCACTCTAACAAGCTTGCTCCCCACGAGAGTCCTGCTCCAAATCCTGCCAGGACAAGCTTTTGCCCTTTCTTTAGTCTGCCTTCCCGATTCATCTCGTCTAACAATAACGGAATACTGGCAGAAGATGTATTTCCATACTCCTGCAGATTCATCGGAAATTTTGTCAGCTCTACCTTCATCCTTTTGGCAACCGCCTCCACAATCCGCCGGTTTGCCTGATGTAATATAAAATAGTCAATATCTTCTGCCATTAAGTGATTGTGTTCCATCACTTCTGCGATGCAAGCAGGAACCTGTCTTACTGCAAATTTAAAGACCTCCTGCCCATCCATTTTCATAAACGAGCCTGTGTCGCACGTCAGCGCTTCTCCCTTGCTCCCATCGGAATGTGTCACCATATGGTATGACTCTCCCTCTTCTGCCCTGAGTACCACTGCCCCCGCTCCATCTCCAAACAAGATACAGGTGCTTCTGTCTTTCCAGTCCACGAGGCTCGATAAACTCTCTGCCCCGATCACCAGTACATTTTTATACATGCCGCTTGCGATATAAGCCTGCGCCGTATTATATGCAAACAAAAATCCCGTACAGGCTGCATTCAGATCAAAACAGGTCGCATGTACTGCATGAATCTGCTTTTGCACTTCACACGCCGTGCAGGGCAGAATCACATTCGAAGAAATCGTAGACACAATCAACAAATCGATTTCTTCCGGCAGCATCTTTGCCGATTCCAACGCTTTTTCCGCGGCTTGTGCCGCCATCGAAACCGTCGTGTCTGCCTCCACAATATGTCTCCTGATTATTCCTGTTCGCTCTTGAATCCACTCATCCGAGGTATCCACTATCTGGGACAGATTATGATTATCCAGATACCTTGACGGTACATAAGAACCCGTTCCACTTATTTTTCCTATCATTATTTTTCTCCAAACTATATTGTTTTTGTTTTCTTATATTTTTATTCTAAAGTATTTTGATATTCAAAGTATATCATCAAAAAAATATTTGTCAAGAGAAAGCTTGACATTGTGTGAAATATCAACACGTTTCATTCAAGTTTTTTTGTATATTATCATATTTTCTATTGCCATACACACATTTTTGTGGTAATATATTTTTTGTTAGCGGAAATGTCGGAATGGCAGACGAGCTAGATTCAGGTTCTAGTGTGGGTTACCACGTGTGGGTTCAAGTCCCATTTTCCGCATATAACTAAGATGCAGAAGCCTTTGATATACAAGGGTTTCTGTATTTTTTTATTTTCAGAAATCGTAAAAAGGAGTATCAATTATCTTCTAATCAATACTCCTTCTTACTTCGATTCTTCAATCATTCTTTTACCCTTTCTTCATTTTCCCATCTTTTCATTTCTCTTTCTAACATCTGCTTCCACAATCCTTAATAAGAATTGACATTCTCACTAACCAACCGTGTCTTGCAAATCCGAATTCCGAAACTATAATGGTTTTTCTTATGAGTGAAGTCCTCATTCTCTTACTATTCTGGTGGTCCGTACCTCCTGTTATAGATTTGCCTCTCCGATTCCGATATCTTCAAAGCTCTTACCAACAATAAATAAATTTAATAAAAAGATATTTTTATCTGTTATTAACTTTATTTATTTTGTTTATACCGTCATTATATCATCATTTTTATATTTGTCAATACATTTTTAATTTTTTTTAAAATTTACAGATTTTTACACTTATCTTTTTAATCTCTGCTCATATATCCAAAAACAGCAATCTCCATTCTACATGCAAGCATGCCAATGTCAATTGCTGTTTTTATCAGGACGTGAACTGTCCACACCTTCGAATTAGATCATTTCACTGTTCTTTCTCATATTTTTATATTCCGCAACAGATCTGTCAAATGTTTTGATATGTCCAAATAACCAATCTACCACTCTTTTATTCACCTGTGCGACAAACGCATCCGATGGTCCTTCCTCTTCCTCTAACATCTCATGAAGATCATCGATTGCTTCCACAAATTCTTTGTGTTTTTCTTTGTGTTCTTTTATTCCCGGATATTCAATCTTTTCCTGAAGTTTTTCCTCTTCCTTGAAGTGATAATCCGTATATGTTGCCAGATAATTGAGCATCTTTACTGCTGTTGCTTTTTCACTTCCTTTTTCACAACTTCTAAGCAAATCCTGAATTTTCCCAATCAGTTCTTTGTGTTGTTCATCAATCATCTCATTCCCTGTTACTAAGCTTTCATCAAATTCTACATTATACATTGTGTTTACTCCCTTTCATTATTATATTTACACTACATTCCCGATTCAATCTCGCTGATCAGGCTGATATTGTTTTCCTCTACCATGCTCAATTCTACTGTATCCAGCAGCTCACTGATCGAAAGTGTAGGTGTATACCATGATTTACTTTGGAAATATGCATCCAGATCATCTACTCCGAAGATTGCACCATGTCTTGCATAAATCTCATTTCTAGCAATGCGTAATTCCTCTTTTGTATGTCCTTGAACCTCTTCTCTTGTCAGTTCTGTTGTCCCACTGTTCGGGAAAATATAATCTGTCTCTGCCGGCTCACTTGCCGGTTCGTCTGCAGATTCATCCGTCTGTTGATCCGCCGGCTCGCTCACAGGTTCGTCTACTGTTCCATTCGTCTGATCTTCCGGCTCCTTCGCATCCGTATTTTCCTGTTTTTGCTCCTCTTTTTTGGAACTATTCTGTTCTTTAGTCACTTTCGGCTCTTCTGATGACGGCTTTTTCTTTTCCGGACGATTCACCACCACGGCAATCACTACTGCGACAATCGCAAGTACCACTGCCGCTCCTGCCAGACAGACAGCAAGCCTTTTATCCAACCTTTTCTTTTTCCCATGTATAATAATCTCTTCCTGTATCGGATTCCAATCGTCTGCTTTATAATAGACAACCGTCTTTTTCACACCTGCAAATTCTTTTCCGCTCAGAGAAATAGAATGTCCGTGCAGATCAAGTGTCTTGCAGATATTATAATATATATTTTGCGCACTGGTTATACCGAGGCAATGTTCAACTCCCCATTTGCGAAGTGCCAGACAAACCGCCTCCACAGAAAATGTATCACAGCCTTCCTTGCTCTCACCACGCTCTTCCCATGCATTCTCTATCGCTTTTTTGAAATATTTTCTTGTATAATTCAATCGGTTAATGATCACGCCCACACTACAGTCCATCAGGTCCGCAATCTCATCCATTTTCAAATAATCAAAATAAAATGCAAACAGAGTTGCCTGATACAAATCCGGAAGCTGCTCCAAACTTTTGCTGATAACATCTACATTCTCATTCAGATGCTGCTTTTGCTTCGGATTCAGCTCTTCCTCTTCCATCTCCACAAAAGCTGCTTCTCTTTCTTTTCTCTTTTTAAAATGCTCGCATCCAATCCGATACACATGCTTTCCGAGCCATTCATATAAATTATCCAGCTGTATCTCATCTGCAGACCGATATAAATCCACATACACCGTCTGCATAAACAGCTTGATATCTTCCTCATTTTTCAAAATACTTTTCGCACGTAGATAGACAAAGTTATACGTCTGGGAGTAAATATAATTCAATCCGTCCTCTTCTTTTTGTTTCATCTGCCAAACGGCATTTTCCATTCCGTTCTTCATATCTGCTCTCTCCTGTTAGTTATGTCCTAGAGTATATTACTACTCTTAGTTTAACATGTTGCAGATAGGTAGGCAATATCTACTTCATTTTTATATTTTTCATGTAGACCGACACTGAGAACAGATAACATATAAGGAAGAAAATTCCTATGATCACAACACTTAAAATGTTGATTTCAAGTAGTTCTGTGCGCATCATATTTCCTAATGCTTTCACAGAAAAATAAGAGGATATCGCCATCACAAGGAACGGTGACAAATAGGCAAACCGAAGTTCACACGCAATTTCTTTTTTTACAGTTCTGCTGCCCACGCCGATTTTGTTCAAGATAGCATATCGTTCCCGCTCTTCAAATGCATCATTATAAATCTTCACAAAAATGATACTTCCACTCGCAAGTATGAATACCATAAACATGAAAATACACACTGAATAAATAATCTGAATCCAGCTTGCTTCCTGATCATCAGGATCAATTTTAATCAATCCTGCACAATCTGCACTCCCTTGCAGCGCCGCTACAGAAGCCTCAAAATTTTTTACATCTTTAATTCTATAATTATACACATAAACTTCTTCGCCAATATTTTTCAGCCTTTCATATTCATGATCATTGACAAGATAAAATTCTGTCATTTCCTGCAAATATCCAAGATACGGCTCCGTGGTCACATCTGCACATTCATAGATCTTATCATGAATCTCTATAGTGTCCTCTTTCCTATCCGTAATCAATGACAGCAGTACCAACTTATCTACATTGATATATTCGTCATCCTTCGGCTCTTTCAGATTAAATTTTAGATTTGCTTCTTTTGCCACCTCTTTCACTTTGGAATACGATAAAACTGCATACCCAGTGGATTTCCACCTTGCCTTGATTTCGGATTGTTCTAATTGAATCATAGACACTTCTGTTCCATACACAATATCGTTATCCTTTTGAATTAATTTTTCAAACTCTTTGTATTTCCCCGCACTTGTACTTAGCACCTGATATGTGTAAGTATTTCTGAAGTGTACCATCCCGTCATATCGCTCTTTCATCGCAAATCCTGCTGCCAGTGCGGTAACTGAACACAACATTAAAACAGATACAATTGCATATGTCCGATAATTTCTCTTCATGCGAAATACGATATTATTCACCCAAAGCGTTCTCTGTTTTTTATAAAGAAATGATTTTCTCTTTGTAATACCCTGAAAAATAATCGGAATCAGACCACCAAACACAAGGTAAACTCCAATCGTAACAAACACAACTGCGGATAATGTATTTCTAAATACTTCCATTCCACCTTTGACAATCGCTAGGTAATATCCTGTTGAAAGTGCGGCAACTCCGAGAACCGTTTTTACAAGCAGAATTACCGGATGCTGTCTGACATACTCATTTTTTCTGCTGGCAGAAATCATCTCCAACACACTGCTTCTCACGATATTGACATAGCCTTTGACCGCAAAAATCACATATATGACCACGTAACAGGCAGAAACTGTCAAGATTGATTTGAGCGAAATACTGTTAAAAACCTCCACCGTAATGTCAGATAGCTTCATCATAATCATTTGGAAAAGACGCGCTGTCAAGGTGCCGACTCCAAGTCCAAGCGCCAGTGATAAAAGGCCTGTCATCGAAGTCTCTATCATATATAACTTCCCGATTTTTTGATTCGTCAATCCCATAAATGCATAAATTCCGATTTCCTTTTTCTTTTTTGTAAGAAATACACTCGTGGAATACCATATAAAAAATAGCATAAAACAAATTAATACAAACGTGACTGCCTGAATGACGAACTCTGCATTTTCTCGATTCGTTTTTCCAAGTCCATCCAGAATCCCCGAATCAATCACATTTTGAAAATTCAGAAGAATCAAAACTGTGAATGCCAATGATACCATGAGCGAAAGATAGTTTTTCAGACTTTCTTTGAAATTTTTGAATGCCAGTTTCCACATACTCATGAAAAATCCCCTCCCATAGACGCCTGCATATCAATGATACGGTCGTAGAATTCTTTTCTGTCTTTTCCCCGGTTAATCTTACATTTAATGACACCATCGCTTAGAATATAAACTTCTTTCGCATAAGAGGCTGTAAACGCATCGTGTGTAACCATCAAAATAGCCGCCTTTTCCTTCTCGTTCACAGCACGCAGACATTCTAGCAGCTCTTTACTCGATCTCGAATCCAACGCCCCTGTCGGTTCGTCTGCAAAAAGGATTTTGGGATTTGTAATCAACGCCCGGCACGCTGCCCCTCTTTGTTTTTGCCCTCCTGACAATTGATACGGATATTTCTCCAAATGCTCTTTCAATCCAAACATCGCCCCCATCTGCCTTGTCCGTGCAATACATTCTGATGCAGGAACTCCATTCAATGACAATGGCAGTGCAATGTTATCCTGAAGACTCATCGTGTCTAACAGATTATAATCCTGAAAAATAAATCCCACCTTATCCCGCCGTATCTTAGATAACTCTTTATTGTGAATTTTTGTAATGTCCTTTCCATCTAAGATCACCGAACCATGCGTCGGCTTATCAATGGTCGACAGCATATTCAAAAGCGTTGTTTTTCCGGAGCCACTCGGTCCCATAATCGCAATAAAATCACGCTCACATATGCTGAGACTGATTCCCTTCAACACCTTTGTCTGAAAACCTTTCGAGCCATATGTCTTTGTCAGATTGTTTACTTCTAATACTTTACCTTCCATATTTCATCCTCCTTTACAAGCAAATAATCTCTCGGAATCTTTAGCTCAGTAAAATCAAGGCTTGCAGATTCCTTTTTTATTAAAATCCCCCCCTTTTTTGCCCAAAAAGTCTTGACAAATCGCTCAAAATTTGCGGCGAAGCCGATTGAATATATTTTATTTTCATCGACTGGAGGGCGATTTTTATGTTACCTGTTAATTCCGGCGGTCATACCGCCTATCAAACTTTTGTACTCGAAAACCTTCGTAAATATTATCCGGATCCCACTGTTTTTGCTAAATCAACATGGGACATCATCGAACGTTTCTGGAATCTCGATCTTTCTTATACCGATGAACTGCTCCGCAGCAAATACTCTGTCTTTGGTCCAAAACCAAGGACTCCTTCCTGTATGCAACGTTCTTATCTTCTTTCCATTGATTTTAAAGTCCATTCCCTTACCGATTGGGCTGCTCAATTGAAGATAAATCCACTCTATGCAATCCTCAGCGGATTCCAGTTTGGTGATACTCCCGGTGTCGGCACCTTCTATGACTTCCTTGACAGGCTTTGGGATTCTGATTCTGATAATCTTTCTCCTCATATCCATCCTGTAAAAAAGAAGAAGGTCAAAAAACCAAAACAAAAAGGCGATAAGGCAGAACCCATTGAAAAAGTCACAGTTGAACAACTTTTCCAATCTATGGAACATTCTTCTTTTTCCATAGATGAACAGCCTTATGCTTCTCTTTTCAAGATTTATGATCATGAATTTTTATCGGTCTCCATATCCAAAGGATTGATTGATATCTCCAATCTTTCCATTGCCGGCGATGGAATGCCTGTTACAACATCTGCACGCGAACGGAAGCACCGTATTTGCGAATGTTCCAAAAATGGAATTACTTCCTGTCATTGTGACCGTTACTTTTCCCAGCCTGACTGTGACATCGGTTATGATTCTTCCAGAGAATGCTTTTACCATGGCTACCACTTATATATATTGGTTGCAGCGAACTCAGAAAGCGACCTGCCTTTATTTCCTTTATTCAATCCTGCATCAAAGCATGATTCTCATGGGTTTTTGGAAGCTTACTTTCGTTTCAAAGCTTTTCTTCCTGATTTTCATGTCAGAAAATGGCTTTTAGATTCCGCTCATGATGCCATGTCTTATTACTTATACTGTCGCAAGAATGATATTCAGCCTTTCATTGATTTAAACGAAAAGCGGGGAATCAGCATGAAATACAAAGATGATTTTACCATTGGAAAAGATGGTGTCCCTATCTGCAAAGCAGGACGAAAAATGAATCATGACGGTTCTGAGCCTTCAAAGGCACGGTTAAAATTCCGTTGTCCGCTTGCCAGCCGTAAATACGGATGTTCTTGTAGCACTCCCTGCTCAGACTCCAAATATGGGCGCACCGTTCATCTTGCAATGAAAGATAATCCAAGGCTGATCAATTTCCCGCCTCGTGACAGTGAACAATGGAAGTTAGAATACAATGCCAGAACTTCAGCAGAACGTTCGAATAAACGTGAGAAAATAGACTTTCAATTAGAAAGCGGCAGACACCGCTCAACTAAGATGTGGTACTGCCGCCTGTATCACATCCTCATGCTTCAGCATTTGGATGCTTGGGATTTGCCCTTTGAATCCACCCTCGCAAAGTTGATTTTAAATGTGGCATAATCCTTTGATCATTATACACTATTTTTCAGGCATAGCGACAGTTATGTCTGTTTTCCATGTTCTTTTTTCTGTTCCGAATCATATTTACTTTTCAAAGTACGCATTTCGGCTGTTGCCGATAATAATCACTCAGGATTCCGAGAGATTATGCAATATTATACGAAAAGTTCTGCTCATTTGTCCTTACATCCACATTACAAAAACAGCCCCAACATTACAAAAATTGTAATGTCAGAGCTGAAAATAGTCTCTGTTATCCCGAAAGCCCAGGATCACTCTCGTGAAACAGCCAAATTCACTCTCCACCGTAATCGTATGTCCAAGTTTTTTCATAATCAAATGCGCCAAATATAAACCCATTCCGGTAGATTTATATTTTCCGTTATGATGGTTACTTCCGGTAAAGCCCTTCTCAAATACATTTTTCAAATCACAATCCTTGATTCCTTCACCATTGTCTTCTATATAAAGCCGTGTCACATCCTCCTCTGACTCTCCCCAGATAGAAAGTCTCGGACATTCGGATGTATACTTGATTGCATTACCGATAATCTGATCCAGGACATAAATCAACCACTCTTTATCTGTGTACACTGTAAGTTCAGGCACCGACACTTCCATCTCAAACCGATTCTGAATCAGGAAAAACTGATTGTTTTTAACAGAGGCACGCACACATTGACTCAAACTTGTCTTTCCGATCTGCAAATCGTACATCGTACTTTGTACACGACTTCCAATCAGCGCTCCGTTCAACAGCTGACGGATTCGCTCCAATTGCTCCTTCATCGCCTTTTTCTGTACACTATCCTCAATTTTTTCATTCATCAAAAGCAGGGCAGCAAGAGGCAGCTTCACCTCATGACACCATTTTGTAATGTAATCCTGCAGATTGCAATTCATTTCAAACAGCTCATCCAGCTGTCCTTTCAGAACCTCCACATCATGAATCACAATTTCTCTGTTTTCAAACTCCGAAAGCTCCGAATAAATAACATCCTCCACCTCAAGCAGTTCCTCAACTTGTCGCCTTTTTTGCGCCTGCTGCCTATAATCTATGATGACAAAACTTATCAATGCAATTCCAATTAACATATCCAGATAAAAAAGATTCTCTCTATCTACATCTGCAAAAAGCAGACCAAAATATAAGTTGTATGCAAGAATGACAGTCAAAAGCAGAAGGAACATCTTTCGATTCTTTTTCAAATACCACATCATTCGATAAAATACCCCACTCCCTTTTTTGTGTGTATCACATCATCATTACAATTGGCTTTGAGTTTCGCACGAAGACGGCTTACAATAGTCGTCAAAGTTCCATCAGACACATACTCATCCGTACTCCACAGCTCCATCATCAGTTCTTCTCTGGTCACAACCTTGCTTTTTTCCTCCAGCAATTTTACAAGAATCCTGTTCTCCATCTTGGTCAATTCTATTTTTTCAGATTGAAACAATAACGTCTGGCTGTCCACATCATAGTAAAGATCCTTCAAAACACAAATTTTATCTTTTACTTTATATTCATACGCCCGCCGTAATACTGCATCAACTTTTGCCCTCAAAAGCTCCAAATGAAATGGTTTTTCGATATAATCGTCGCCCCCTTGTGCAATTCCCATTATTTTGTCTGCATCATCGCTTCTGCTACTCACGAACACAATCGGAACCTCTGAGCGTTCCCGAATTTTCCTGCACCAATAAAACCCATCATAATAAGGAAGATTCACATCCAGCAATACAATATGCGGTCTGCAATCTTGAAATTCTTCACTGATCCTCTCAAACTCTTTTGCCACAACCGCATCATAATTCCATCGCATCAGATAACTTTCCAGTTCTTTTGCCAATGCTTCATCATCTTCCACTATAAAGACTGTTATCTTTCCTTCCATCTGTTTCACCTCATTCCCATTATAAAGGCTTCCACATGGAAAAAAAAGAAAAATTATCTAATCTTACAATAATGTCAGAAACCGCACAGATAAATGGCACTTTCATATGGGCGAAGCATACCTTCCTCACCATCTTCCGAATAATTGCAAATCAATACCTCTCCATCCTGCCATTCTTTTAGCAGTGTACACGGAACTGTGTTCTCTGTAAAGTTTGCCACTACAAGCATCTGTTTCCCTTGATATTCTCTTACATAAGCGAAAATATTCTCATCTTCTTCCAAAAGCAGCCGAAAATCACCTTCCGCAAAAATATCATATTCTTTTCGAAGTTGAATCAATTTCTGGTAATAATAGAATACTGAATTTTCGTTTTCTAATGCTTTTTCTGCATTGATTTCCGTATAATTCGGATTTACCTCCATCCACGGTATCCCTGTTGTAAATCCCGCATTTACACTGTCGTCCCATTGCATCGGTGTTCTTGCATTGTCACGTCCCTTTGTATAGATAGATTCCATGATTTCCGCCTCTGAATATCCTTTTTGGAGACGCTCCTTATACATGTTGCGGATTTCAATATCTTGATATTGGTCGATACTTTCAAACCTTACATTGGTCATTCCGAGTTCTTCCCCCTGATAAATGTAAGGTGTTCCCTGCATTCCATGTAAGACCGTCGCAAGCATCTTTGCCGATTCCACACGGTATTCTTTATCATTTCCCCATCTGGACACGATTCTCGGAAGGTCATGATTATTCCAAAACAGGCTGTTCCAGCCACATTCAAAAAGCGCTGTCTGCCATTTTGCCAAATTTTGTTTGAGTTTTACAAATGGCAACGGACAAAAATCCCACTTTTCTTTCCCTGCCTCCTGATCTAACATCATATGCTCAAACTGAAATACCATTGAAAACTCACTTCCATCCGGATTGCTGTATAATTTTGCACGTTCCGTGTCTGCTCCCCAAGCTTCCCCTACTGTGATCAGGTCGCCCTTTTGAAATGTCTCTTTACTCAGTTCTCGGATAAATTCATGAAGTCTTGGACCATTATTTGTAATTTTCTGATCTGGTTCTTTTGCAATCTGGTCGATGACATCCAGCCTGAAACCGCCTGCGCCTTTTTCCATCCACCACAAAATCATATCATAAATTTCTTTTCTAAGTTTTGGATTTTCCCAATTTAAATCCGGCTGTTTCACGGAAAACTGATGAAAATAATATTGTTTTAATTCCGGAACCCACTCCCATGCCGGAC
Organism: Coprococcus phoceensis; assembly: GCF_900104635.1. Taxonomy (NCBI): domain Bacteria; kingdom Bacillati; phylum Bacillota; class Clostridia; order Lachnospirales; family Lachnospiraceae; genus Coprococcus; species Coprococcus phoceensis. Next base: position 518,846 of record NZ_FNWC01000006.1, on the reverse strand, counting down.
CTCCAAACACTGAGCCCATATCATTCGGAAGAACTCCTTCTTCCCCATCACGCCACACATAGTAATCATGATATGGATTGTCTTTACCTTTTTTTGCCTCCTGAAACCATCTGTGTTCATCTGAAGAATGATTCAGCACAAGGTCGATCATAATGCGAATATTGCATTTTTTTGCTTCTGCGATCAAACGTTCCATATCATTCATATTTCCAAACATCGGATCGATATCCTGATAGTCTGAAATATCATACCCATTGTCATCCTGCGGTGAACGGCAGACCGGAGACAGCCAAATTGCATCAATTCCAAGCTTCTTCAAATAATCCAGTCTGTCGATAATTCCTTGAATATCCCCAATTCCGTCTCCATTACTGTCCTGAAAACTTCTCGGATAAATCTGATATACGACCGCATTTCGCCACCATTTCTTCTGTTCTTCCATATTATTTTTCTCCTTTTATCCTTCGAATCAATGTTCCATTTTTTTGCAATTTTCCATTCTCATACCCTCGTTGGAATAAGATTTCTCCCTGCCTTTCTATTTTCACTTCCTCTTTTGTACAATTCAATAGAATCTCCAATTGATTTCCCTCATCATCTAGCTTTACATATTCCACAAGCCGTGACTCTTTATAAGTATCCGGGAAATGAAAATACAGGCTTTTGAATGCCGTTTCTTTTCTACGAAGTTCAATCAATGTTTTCGTCCCATGGATTCGCCGCTGATTTTCCACTGTATCAAGTTCCTCCCACGGCATACATCTTCTGCAATCCGGGTCATATCCACCTTCCATTGCAATTTCTGTTCCATAGTAAATACACGGACTTCCCGGCATTGTAAACAACACAGCAAGTTGTTGATAAAAAATGTCCAAATTATTTAATCTGTTCATAAGCCGTTCGGTATCATGTGAATCCAAAAGATTAAATAACACATTGTTGCACTGCTGCATGTACATCGTATAACATCGGTTGATCATATATTCAAAATCTTCTTTGGTATCCTGCTCGTCCAAAAAGAAATCATGAATCCCACTCATCAACGGATAATTCATAACCGAATCGTACTCATCCCCCATCAACCACTGACTTGCATCATGCCATATCTCTCCCAGCAAATAGATATCTGGCTTAATGCTTCTTACATGCTCACGAATTCGTTTTAAAAACCGGTGTGAAACTTCATTTCCCACATCAAATCGGATTCCATCAACATCAAATTCTTTAATCCAATTTTCACAGATCCCACAGAAATATTGAATCACTTCTTCGTTGTTTGTATTGAGTTTTGGCATATTGTCGATGAATGCGAAAGAATAAAATCTTTCATCCCGTGTATCTGCTTTTTTCTTAATATTGCTCCAATCGTTCACCATAAACCAATCTGCATACTTCGACTCTTTTCCGTATTCCTGTACATCACGCCACGGAACAAACTTGCTTCCACTGTGATTGAATACTGCATCAACCATCACTCGAATTCCATGCCCGTGTGCTTCTTTCACAAGCTGTACAAACTCCTCGTTCGTTCCAAAATGCGGATCGATCTTTGTATAATCCGTCGTGTCGTATTTATGGTTGGACTCTGCCTCCATAATGGGATTCAAATAGATTCCATTGATTCCCAACTCTTTTAAGTAAGATAGTTTTTTGCGAATCCCTGCAAGATTTCCGCCAAAACGCTCATCATTTGTCACCTTTCCAGTCCTCCACGGAACAATTTCTGCAGTATTTCTTTCAGGTGTCCCATTACAAAAACGATCCGGAAAAATCTGATACCATACTGTATCGTTCACCCACTTCGGTGTCCGATTAATATCTGCCGGATTCATCCACGGCACGATAAAGCACTGCAACATTCTTCCATCCATATTAATCTGCTCTTCGGTCAAAAAACCATCTTCAAAATAATACCATACCTCTGACTCTGTCTGCAGTTCAAAATAGTATTTACATCTTTTGTAAGTCGGAACAACTGTTGTTGTCCACCAAATCTGATATTTCAGCCGTTTCTTATAACAGATTTCCTCTCGTTTCCCAATCCATCTCTCATTTCCACCAAGAATACCTGCTTCAAACGGGTCTCCATAATGTATGAAGACCCGTTTCACATCGTAACCGGTTTTGAGATTGATAATAAGTTCCTTTTCATTCTGTGGATAGCTCATCTGCTCTGATGTCTTATGATAGACTCCGGTAAAATTCATATCCTGTTCCTCTCTTCTTATCTTTGTCGCATCTGTCTACTATATTTTTTCAAACTTATTTCCATTTTTCGCATATCTGGCATTCTCCATTCCCAGTTCGGACTTCCAACCGTACCAGGTGTATTTAGATGGGCCTCTTTTCCCATTCCTAAAATATCCGCCATCGGAACGATTGCATATTCAGCCTTACTCTTCCATGTATAAGCTAAAAGTCGGTCTTTAACAGACCCCTGACGGATTCCTTCCCTTGCAAGAAAACGACGCACTTTTCGTTTTGCTGCAACAGACAATGCATCATACCATTCCATTAATGTATCATTGTCATGTGTTCCCGTATAGATGATCATATTTTTCACATCATGAAAAATATCTTTCGCATATTTTCCAGATGTATCAATCGAAAACACAAGTATCTTCATTCCTTTAAAATGATAATGTTCTTTGAGCTCCAACACTTCTGGTCTGAGATCTCCCAAATCTTCTGCCACAAGATTTACTTCAGGTATCTTTTCCAAAAGTGTGTCAATCACTTCATATCCCGGTGCCTCAATCCATTCTCCTTCAATTGCAGTCGGACAAGTAGCCGGAATCTTCCAGAAAGTGTCAAACGCACGAAAATGATCGATTCTGATAATGTCAAACAGTCGGCTACTGTATCCGATTCGATCCACCCAAAACTGATATCCATTCTCTTTGAGATAATCCCAGTCATAAATTGGATTTCCCCATCTCTGCCCTGTCGCACTGAAATAATCCGGCGGCACACCTGCAATGAAAGTCGGTCTTCCGTCTGTATCTAATAGGAAATTGTCTTTTCCTGCCCACACATCCACAGAATCCACACCGACGTAAAACGGCACATCTCCCATAATTTGAATTCCTTTTTCATTTGCAGTCTTTTTAATTTCCATCCACTGGCAGAAAAATATATACTGTAAAAACATTTGATAAGCCGCCTCATGTGCAATCTCCAAAGGCACTTCCTTTTTAGCCTCTGGCCATGTCTTATCCGCTGTATCCCATTCATTCCAGCAACGATTCTCATTTTTTTCTTTTAATGCACGAAACATCCCATATTCTAACACCCAGCTCTGCTGTGCAAATGTTTTATAATCGTCTGTTTCTTCAAAACGAGAAAATGCCTCTCTTAAATAACTTTCTTTCCATGCTCGGACTTGATCGTACCGGACATGAGTTTCCTTTTCTAAAAATGCCGGTGGTAGATCTTTTAAAAGTCCCTGTTCATATAATGTTTCCATACTGATATAAATCTCATCTCCTGCGCAGGATGAATATGGCTGATACGGAGAATTCCCGTATCCCACCGGATTCAGCGGCAAAATTTGCCAGATTTTTACACCTGCTTCTTTTAAATAATCAAGGAACTCTTTTGTTTCCCTTCCCAGTTCTCCGACTCCCGTACGCGACGGGAGCGAAGACACGGGCATCAATATCCCTGTTTCTCTCATAATCCAATCCTCTTTATGATAATTTCCAAATATCTTCATTATACTCTGCAATCGTACGGTCTGCTGAAAAGTATCCTGCCTTTGCGATATTTACAAGGGCTTTCTTCGCCCAAGTTGTCTCATCTTCATAATCTGCCAACATCTGTTCTTTCTTCGCAATATACTCTTTGATATCAAGTAGCGCCATGAACCAGTCTTTTGATATGATTTCCTTATAAAGTCTTCCAAGATTTACAGGATCCCCAATCTGAATCAACTCTTTGCTGATAATAAAATCTACAAGCTCTTCCACAAGTACATCGCTCTCATAGATCTCGCGTGAGCAATAACTTGCCTCGTCATATAACTTGATCACATCTTCTGATTTCTTTCCAAAAATATAGATATTGTCGTCTCCAACAAGCTCATGAATCTCTACATTTGCACCGTCTTCTGTTCCAAGTGTCACAGCACCATTTAACATAAACTTCATATTTCCAGTTCCTGATGCCTCTTTTGACGCAAGAGAAATCTGCTCCGAAATATCACATGCCGGAATTAGTTTTGCTGCTTTCGTCACATTGTAATTTTCCACCATGACAATCTTCATATATTTGCTCACAATCGGATCATTCTCAATCAACTGCTGCAGGCACAAAATCAAATGAATAATGTCTTTTGCAATCGTGTAAGCCGGTGCTGCCTTCGCTCCGAAAATCATCGTCAGCGGACGTTTTGGTAAGTTCCCTTTTTTGATCTCTTTGTATTTATAAATCGCATAAAGTGCATTCATCTGCTGTCTTTTGTACTCATGAAGACGTTTGATTTGAATATCAAATACCGAATTACTGTCAATATCCACATTCTGCGTCAGCTTCAAATATGCTTTCAGCTCTTCCTTCGAGTTCTTTTTAATTTCTCTTAGTTTTTTCAAAACAGTTTCGTCATCTTTATATGCAATCAGTTTTTCAAGATTTGCTGCATTTTCCATATACTCTGGACCGATTAATTCTTTCAAGTAGGCGGAAAGCTCTGGGTTACAATGAACAAGCCATCTTCTAAATGTAATTCCATTTGTCTTGTTATTAAATTTTTCCGGATAAATGTCATAGAACGGTTTCAGTTCAGACTCTTTTAAAATTTGTGTATGAAGTGCCGCCACACCATTTACTGCATACCCAAAGTGAATGTCGATATGTGCCATATGCACACGATCCATTTCGTCGATAATATAGACACGCTCATCGTGATAATCTCTTCTTACACGTGCATCCAATTCACGAATAATTGGCATCAGATGCGGTACAACTTTTTCTAAATACGAGATTGGCCATTTTTCTAACGCTTCTGCAAGAATTGTGTGGTTCGTATATGCACATGTCTTTCTCACTACGTCGATTGCTGTATCCATATTGAATCCTTTTACAGTCAACAGACGAATCAATTCCGGAATGACCATCGTTGGATGTGTATCATTGATCTGCACTGCAACATGTTCATTCAGTTTGTAAAGATCATATCCATTGTCTTCAGCCTCCTTCAGGATTAACTGCGCCGCATTGCTTACCATAAAATACTGCTGATAGATACGAAGTAATTGTCCCGCCTCATCGCTGTCATCCGGATAGAGGAACAATGTCAGATTTTTCTGAATATCTGTCTTGTCAAAATTAATTCCATCCCCAATAATGCTCTCATCCACTGTATCAATGTCAAATAAATGAAGTCTGTTGCATCCGCTCTTATATCCCGGCACATCGATATCGTACATAGTAGAAGTCAATGTAAAATCTTTAAACGGTACTTCAAACTTTACATCTGTCTTTGTCAGCCAGCTGAAGTCTGTAATCCATGGATTTTTCTCTTCCTTCTGCTTGTGGTCCACAAATCTCTGACGGAACAATCCATCATGGTAGTTTAATCCGACACCATCCCCATTCAGTCCTAAAGTTGCAATTGAATCAAGAAAACATGCCGCAAGACGTCCAAGCCCGCCGTTTCCAAGAGACGGTTCCTGCTCGATTTCTTCAATCTCCGTGATATTATGACCGTGTTTTTCCAGTACTTCTTTTGTCTCATCAAACAAACCTAAGTTGATCAGATTGTTAGACAACAGTTTTCCAATCAGAAACTCGGCAGAAATGTAATACAGTTTTTTCTTTCCTTCGTTTCTTTTAGCACCTTGCATTTTCTCTTTTGTCAAAATCAATAAGGCAGTATAAATCTCTTCGTTTGATGCCTCTTTGATGCTCTTTTTATATTTCTCTTCTAAAATCTGCTCTAATAACTTTTCCATCTTACTATTCTCCTTCTCTTTTTTCAATTACCGCATAAACTCTCAATATTTCACCGACACTCCAAGCCTGTGCAAAACAGCCCTTGGATCTGGTTGGATTCTCTCCGTCGTAAATTTCAGGAAGCTGTCCGATACAGCCTTCCCGCATCGCACTCTCTATCACTTCCAGCTGGTCTTTGACATCCGCTTTCGCCTCTTTGCTGTATCCATTCACTTTCAGATATGCCAAATAATATGCACCTAGCGGAAATGTCCACACAGTTCCCTGATGATATGCCATATCACGCTCTTCCATCTCTCCCTGATAGTTTGAACGAAATTCCTCATCTGCTATCTCAAGTGTCCGAAGTCCATAAGGTGTATAAAGCGTCTCGAACACCGTCTCCACAACCTGTCGTTCTTTCGTCTCATCCAGCATCGTAAACGGCATTGACACCGCCCAAATCTGGTTACAACGAATCTGTCTATCCGCTTTTGTTCCGGATACTAAATCTTTTAAACACCGTCTGTCCTCCATCCAGAACTTTTCCACAAAAGATACTTTTACCTGCTCTTTTAACTGTGAATACTCCCACGTCCGGTTCACAAGCGAAGCAAACTGCTCCATAATACACAGCGCATTATACCAATACGCATTAATCTCAACCGGTTTTCCATGTCTTGGTGTCGGCAGAATCTCTCCTATACGCACATCCATCCATGTTACCTGCCACAATCCTTCTCCCGCCTGAATCAACCCATCTGAATCCATGCAAATTCCATAGTCGGTCCCTTCTCGATAACCTTTGATAATGCGCTCCATCACTGGATACATCTCTTTCACAAACGCCACATCTTTTGTTGCTTCGTAGTAGAGATATACACAATTGATAAACAATAACGCCGCATCTACCGTATTATAAAGTGGCTCATTTCCTCCTTCTGGAAAAAGATTCGGCATCAGTCCTTTTCGCTCATTCACAGCAAATGTACGCAAAATTTTTTTTGCCGTCTCATACTGCCCTGTCACTATACATACACCAGGAAGTGCTATCATCGTATCCCTTCCCCAATCTTCAAAAAACGGATACCCTGCAAGTATCGTACTTCCACCTGTCGACTCTCTTTTTGATACAAACTGGTTTGCGCTTTTCGACAACTCTCTTGCCATTGGCATCACAAAAGCCGCCTGTTCTTCTAAGCTTCTTCGATATTTTCTCATACCTTCAATAATCAAATCTGCGTCCTGTAGCGCATTTTCCATCGAGTATACAATCTTCAACTTCACGCATTCCCCTTCTGGTACAAAAATACTGATTTCATGATTGGCCTTTGCAAGCCCCTTCTCTCTTCTTCCATCGCAGACATCATAACTATAAAAATAGATTTCCTCTTTTTCTTCGATCTTACGAATCTCTCCATTTGTCTCAAAGTACAATGTCATTCCCTCAGAGTATACTGTATCCCTTTCTAACGTAAACACTTGTGTGGACTTTGGTTCACTTCCTTTTCTTGTGAACTGAAAAAACGGTGTCACACGAAAGACCGCATCTTTTTTTTGACGATTCCATATTGTATAACGGACTGCAACCGTATTTTCTTCCTGCTTCATGCCGATTTCCTTTTGCAATTCTACTCCCTGCACATGGAATTTCCAAATCGGGCTATCATCATAGACAAATGCAGAAAGATACCGATATCCCTCCTCTTTTGCTCCATCTGCAAATTCCTGAGTGGACAAGATAAACTCGTCCTTCCCAATTGCCAATGTCTCCGCAAGACGATGCACCATATTGTATCTGTGGTTTGGTGCCTGAATACAAGCCATTAGAAGTGCATGGTCATTTCTCGCTGCCGAACCGGTCATCGTCAAAGATGAAAATCCTCCAAGACCATTTGTCAAAAGATAGCAATTCTCCTGCCCTCTCTCTATTGTACTAAAATCTTGTTTTCCATATATCCATCTCATATTTTTAACTCCTCTGTCCAAGTACGAGCACACTCTTTGGAGCTGCCTTCGCACATCCTACTTTTTTCCCTTCCTTCCATCGAAAACTACTCTCTGAATCAACTAATATCTCCCAGTCCCCTTCTTTCAGCTCTTTCGAAACTGTTTCCGTCGTACTGTTATATATCACACACAATGTTTTCCACTTTGATTCATACGCTTTTCCTGTGTTATCCACAAAAAATCCAACAACACCTTCTGTTTTCCACTCTTCAAAGATTCGTTTCCATGCTCCTTCTGATTTATCGCATAATTCAGGAAGTTGTTTTCTGAGCGCAATCAGTCCCTGATAATACGTTCGCAAATCCGTATATCTATAGGCACGTTCCCAGTCGAGACGATTCAACTCAATCGGTGCATTATATGTATTCTCAAGCCCATCTTTCGTTCTTGCAAATTCTTCTCCTGATAAGAAAAACAGATTTCCCTGACAAGTCATATACATTGCCGCTGCCATCTTGTTGATGCGAATACGCTCTTCCTCATCTGAAATTGTCTTTTCAAGTTTATCCCACAATGTCCAGTTATCATGTGCAGATACATAAGTAATCACTTGACTTGGCGCTTTCACGTTCCGCCCGTCTGTGCTCCATGCGCGCACACTGTTTAAGATTTTTTCTTCCAAACCATTCGCTCCATTGACGAATCCCGGAATTTCTGCTTCAAATACATGTCCTTTGATTGCATCTCTCGTGTCATCACAAAACATTCCAATTTCACAATCCAACTGAGCAATATGTTTCTTCAACGCCGGGACTGCCGTCCCTTCTATCGCAGTCTCATCTGCTGCCCAAGGCTCTCCAAAGACTAATATCTCTCCTCGTCCATAACGGACATCAAGTTCTCGTCTGATTCGGTTCATCAGATCCACATCCAAAAGTCCCATCAAATCAAACCGGAATCCGTCTATGTGATATTCTTCTGCCCAATACAGAACTGAATCGACAATATAGTTCGCACACATTGGCCGCTCACTTGCCAAATCATTTCCACAGGCAGAGCCGTTTGAGATTGTTCCATCATCCTTCGTTCGAAAATAATACCACGGAACCGCCTTATTCAAATTCGACTCCAACGAATACATGTGATTATAGACAACATCCATGATTACTCGGAATCCATTCTTATGGAGAGACTGCACCATTTCTTTGAACTCCCGAATGCGAACCGCCCCATCTTCTGTATCAGTTGCATACGACCCCTCAGGCACATTATAGTTCTCCGGATCATATCCCCAATTGAATTCCTCATCATTGGACTCGTCCACAGAGCCGTAGTCATACACCGGCATCAACTGCACATGTGTCACTCCCAATTCCTTGAGATAATCCAATCCGGTTGAATGCTCTCCATCTCCAAAAAGTGTCGTATGTTCTTCTGTGAATGCCTTGTATTTTCCTCTATTTTCTTTTGAAAATCCTCCAGACTCATCCCAAGAAAATTCTTTGATATGAAGCTCATAGATAATATTCTCTTCCCTTTTTTTCGGTCTTTGATCATGCTCCCATTGCAGTGGATTCGTTCTATTCAAATCCACGACCATACTCCGGATACCATTCACTCCGCAACCTCTCGCATAGGGATCTCCAAGCTCAACTATTTCTCCGTCCCACGGGATTTGATAATCATAATAAACGCCATGCAGATATCTCTCTGTCTGGTAGCTCCAGACTCCCCTCTTTTCTTTCTGCATAGCAATTTTTTGAAAGCACTCACTATGCTTTCCATCTCTATACAATCGCAACTCCACTTCTTCTGCCAAAGGGCTCCACAGGTGGAATGTAGTTCCCGCCTGCGTACACAAAGCTCCCAGATCCTTTCCATCGTATTGATACTCTTTCTGGAACTCTAAAGTGTTGTACAATTTTTTTAACTCTTTTCTTGTCTTCATAATCTAGCCCTCTTTTTATCCCTTTACGGCACCTGAAACTCCGTCCACATAATACCTCTGCATGATCAAGAACAAAATCGCAATCGGAATCGAAATCAGAACTGCACCCGCCGCAAAGCTTGTGTACCAACTGTCAATATATTCCTTCTCAAGCATTTTCCAAAGTCCAATTGCAACTGTATATTGGTCGGAGTTGGCTCTACAGATTACTTTTGCAAAAATAAAGTCCAGCCATGGTCCCATAAATGCTGTCAACACTGTATATACAATAATTGGTTTGCTAAGTGGAAGTGTAATCTTTTGAAACACCTGCCACCTCGTACATCCATCTAAGATTGCTGCCTCATCCACCGCATATGGAATCGTATCAAAAAATCCCTTTGCAATCTGAAAACCAAGTCCTGCACCACCTGAATAACACAAGATGAGAGCCACACGAATCAGATTTCCTTCTGTTAGTCCAATCGCTTTCAAAATAAAATACACAGCAATCATTGACATAAATCCCGGAAACAGTCCTAATATCATTGCCATGTTCATATATGGTTTTCTCAGTTTAAATTTTAACCTTGATAAACAATATGAGACTGCCAATGTGTAAAATGTCGCAAGAATACAAGAGCATATTGCAATGATCAACGTATTCATAAACATTTTAGGAAAGTTCAAAATGGAAGTATCGGTAAACAATTTGATATAGTTATCTAGCGTAAATTCTTTTGGGAAAAATGTAGATACATAAGACCCTTTTTCCGCACGAAAACTTGTAAGGACTACCCATATAATCGGGAATACCCACACAGCCGCCAGTACGGCCAAACTTGTATGCACGATCACGTTATTGATCCTGCGCTTCTTTTTTGCTGATCGCATTTTTTGTACTGCCATATCTAAATTTCTCCTTCCTTATAAGATTTACTGTTTCTATATGTAAGCAATGCGCCAACCGCCAAAATGATAAATGTCAGAATACCGATAACTGCACCAATATTGTAGTATTGCTTGTCAATTGTCAATTTATAAAGCCAAGTCACAAGTAAATCAGTCTTTCCTGCCGTAGATGCCAGATCTGTTACCGGATCTCCCCCCGACAGCAAATAGATCACATTAAAGTTATTTACATTTCCTGTAAATGTCACAATCAAATACGGTGCTGTCACATAAAGCATATATGGCATTGTGATCTTGAAAAAAATCTGAAGTGCATTTGCTCCATCCACTTTCGCTGCCTCATAAAGCTCTTCCGGAATGTTCTGAAGTACACCGGTCAACTGAAGCAACGTATACGGAACACCTACCCAGATATTAACAACAATCACAGTCACTCTCGCCCATGTTGGGTCCGTAAAAAACGGGAGACTTGCGTCCTGCGCAATCCAGCCAAGATTTCTTAAAAGTACATTCACCGCACCATTTGGTTGAAGCATCGTTCTCATAATCAGCAGAGAAACGAACATCGGTACCGCACAAGATAATACAAAGCAGAACCTCCAAAATCCTTTTGCTTTCGTATCTTTTCTGTTAATTACAAGCGAAAGAATCATACCGAAAATATAATTGCTGAATGTGGCAAAGAATGCCCAAACAAGCGTCCAGCCAAGAACTGACCAGAAGGTACTTCCCAGAATACTATTCGTATCAAATAACGCCTTAAAATTGTCCAAACCAACCCAATCAAACAGCATCAAATGATTTCCAAGCTTGCTGTAATTCGTAAATGCCATACAAATCATAAAAACCAGCGGCAATATTGTCAGGGTAAAAATAAATACCATAGGTGGTGTCATTAAAAGTCTGTGTAGATTCTCATGCAGTAGTGATTTCAAATCTTCTACAAATGAATTAACATGACGCCCCTCTTTATCCAGACATTCTGCTTTGAAAGCACTCTTAAGCGCTCCTCTCCATGCCCAAATCATCAATAGTGTCACTAAAACCGTCGCCACTCCATACAACAATAGCAGTACCGACTGATCCCCTTTTGTATACAGATACACCTGTTTTGTCGCATCCCATACTTCTTTTTGCGGTGCACTGCCAAGTGAACCGAGCGTGCTGAGAAAATGAATTCCATTCACTGCCATAAAAACAATATAAGCCACTTCCAAAGTCAAATATAAAAGTCCTTTTATTTTCTGTTTGTGTACAAAATTTCCAAATCCCATCAATATCATAGAAAGCTTCGTCTCAATTCCGCCTTCCTTGATTGCCCGCATACAAGTATATGGTGTTGGAAATTGATTTACTTTCTTTTTAATTTCAACATTCCTCTTCACCCCTTTTAAATTCCATCGCTATTCATCGCTTCATTCATCGCTTCCGTCTGTTCTGCCACATTCTCATGTGTCACACTTCCATTGCGGATTCCTTTTCCCATATTTTCAACTGGAACCCAACAATTATTCATCTTCGCCACAAATGGCTGCAAAATTGAAGTATGATTGAATGTATTATTTTGTGCCGAAACAAGTGGATCTGAAGCAATTGTCTCATCTGCAAGCAACTCTGTATTACACGGAATCACATTTCTGAGCTTATAATGACTCATCTGTGCCTCGGCTGAACCAAGGTACACTGCAAGTTCCACTGCCGCAACCATATTCTTACTGTACGGATTCACTCCGATTGCTTTTGAACCAGCATATGCCATCATCTGTTTTTCCTCTCCATTCACAGTAAATGTAGGAAGTGCAGCAGCCCCCATATTTTCACCTAGCGCTTCTTTCACAGCATTCGCATCCCAAGAACCCGAAAAAATAGCTGAGATACTTCCATCTCGTAAGCCTGCAAGTCCAGAACCATCCGCATCAATTTTAAAATTCGGATTTGCAGCCAAATCCACCAGATACTCCGTCACACTAACCGCTTTCTCCCCTGCAAAATCCACACCTTTTGACTCATCTGTTCCATCTCCGAACAAAGTACAACCATTTCCAATATAAAATGCCGGTGTATACCATGAGTTTGTCAGCGGAAATGCCACAGTCCCTTTTTCCAACATGCTATCCAGATTCTTAATATCTTCTTCCGAAAAAACACTTTTATCATAGTACATAAACCACGTATTCGTCGTAAATGGTACCCCATATAAATCTCCATCTTTTATCAGGGACGATAATACTTCTTCTGAATTCGTATTTTCAATCTCTTCTCGATACTTGCCTCCAAACTTTGCCAATGCCTTCGCATCCGTCATTGTCGTAAGTGTATCGTTCGCATACATAAATACATCTGCACTCTCTTCCGGATCCTGTGCCACCTGACTCGCCGCAGTTGCCTCATCTGCAACTCCATAGACAAATGTAATATCCCATTCTGGATGTTCCTCTGCAAACTTCTCACAAGTACTCTGTAGCCATTCCCCACTTTCTTTTGACTGATCTTCCGATGGTGACCAGACCATAAGACGTACTTTTTCTTTCTCACCAAGCGTGCCATCTCCACCTGCATTTCTTCCACATCCAGAAAGATTTGCAACCGCAAATACTGCCGCCATCAATAATGCCACTCCTCGCTTCTTCATTTTTCGTCTCCTTTGTTTCGTATTGTTTCGTTATTTGTAATATAACTCACAACATTAAAAACGTCAATATGTCATATCACTTTCTCTATTTTTCACAGTTTTTTTTATTACTTTTTGTACACTTTAACTATTCTACATCTTTTATTCGAAACAAACCTACTTCAAACAATTGATTTCTCGTAAAATTTTCGTTATAATAAAGATAGTATTTTTTATCAAAATCTTAAAAAGCAGAAAGGCAATTATATGGCTACAATACAAGATATCGCTGATAAATTGGGCGTTTCCAAAGGCACTGTATCAAAAGCGATTAATAACGCTCCAGACATTAGCGAAACTTTACGAAAAACAATTCTAGACACCGCTGTTGAAATGGGTTACTCCAGATTGCGGCGACAGAAAAACGAAGCAAAAAAATTTTGCATCATTATAGAAAATATGGAATACGAAGAACCACATCAATTTGGATATGATTTTATCATCGGTTTTCGGCAGATGGCAGAACCTGCTGGTTTTGTTGTGGATGTTATCGAGACGACCATACAAATACAAAAAAAGACGCCTTACGACGTCTTTATGCTACAAAATGATTATGTAGGAGCATTTGTACTCGGCTTTTCTCTCAATGATCCTTGGATGAAAGATTTCAAGACAAGCCACACTCCCACCGTTCTTTATGACAACTACATACCAGCCAACCCATTTATCGCTTCCATCGGAATCGACAACAGCGAAGGTATGGCACTTGCTGTATCCCATCTAAAAAAACTGGGACATCAAAAAATCGGATACCTCAGCAGTGCACTCGGCTCCCATATTATGCAAGTACGGCACAAGGCATTTTTTCATGCTATGAAACAAAACGATCTAAAAACCGAGCCAAATTATGCTGGTTCCTCTTACTACATTACACAGTGTATTGAAAAACATTTGCCACGTCTTCTAGATCTTGGAATGACCGCAATCATATGCAGCCACGACCAGATTGCTAACTCGGTCATCGTGCAATGTCAACAACTCGGTTACCGTGTTCCCAAAGACATCAGTATTATCGGTTTTGACGATCTCCCTCTTTGTGCCTACACCTCTCCCCCACTCACCACGATCCGTCAGAACCGGATTGAGCTCGGCAAATGTGGTTATTATGCACTAGACAGTCTACTAAATAACGTATCGATTGGAACTATATTACTTCATGCGCAATTGATCGTGAGAAATTCGACTGATAGAATTTTTAAACTTCGTTAACAAAGATGTCATTTTTTAAACACACTTTTATCACATTTTCATAGTATTATAGTATATGAATAAAGGATAAAACCTTTAAGTTTCTTTTTTCATAACGCCGGTCGAAAGACCGGCCCTTTCCTTTTTATAGGGAATGTTCTGTAACAAATATACAAATTTCTCATTCGCATTTCCTCCAAGGGTCTCTTTATCTGTTCCCACTATCCCCAAAAAATATCTATCTTAAAATATAATTCCACACACGAAAAAAGCCGCAACCCTTGATTTCTCAAGAATCACGACTTCTATACTGCGGATGACAGGAATCGAACCTGCACGGTCTCCCACTAGATCCTAAGTCTAGCGCGTCTGCCAGTTCCGCCACATCCGCATATCTGATTTATCGGAATATCTCCCGAAGAATAAATATGAACAAGCTTACGCTTGTCCATTTAGTGAAGCATCGGGGATTCGAACCCCGGACAACTTGATTAAAAGTCAAGTGCTCTACCGACTGAGCTAATGCTCCATAATAATTACTGGGCTAGTTGGATTCGAACCAACGAATGCAGGAGTCAAAGTCCTGTGCCTTACCGCTTGGCGATAGCCCACTATAGAAGGGTGGATAGTGGGACTCGAACCCACGATATCCAGAACCACAATCTGGCGCGCTAACCAACTGCACCATACCCACCACAAAGCGTGCTTGAAGGGATTCGAACCCCTGACCCACGGCTTAGAAGGCCGTTGCTCTATCCAACTGAGCTACAAACACACATTTGATTTCCTGTTCCCAAATCCTCTAAAAGGCTTTAGGAAAGCGGGTGATGGGAATCGAACCCACGTATCTAGCTTGGAAGGCTAGTGTTCTACCATTGAACTACACCCGCAAAGTCGGGGTGACAGGATTCGAACCTGCGACCTCCTGGTCCCAAACCAGGCGCTCTAGCCAAGCTGAGCCACACCCCGTTATTTTGTTTTCTTGTTGTTATCTCCGTGACACAATAGCTATTATATATGCACATCACGGAAATGTCAACAACTTTTTTTAATTTTTTTTATTTTTTTCAAAATCGGTTATTTTACACATATTCCAGCTCAAAATGAGCCTCTCCATTTTTATCAATCTCCATCATCACATAAGTCGCTCTCCGCCCCTCCTGCCGTGGATATGAGAGGCTTCCCGGGTTAATGACGATGATATCTTCATCAAATTCCAAATCCGGCTTATGTGTATGCCCGTACATGACGATATCCGCTTTTCTCAATCTTGCCTCTTCTTTTAACCGAGCAGTTCCCATAGATACATAGTAATTATGTCCATGGGTGATGAATATATTATACTTTCCAAGTGTGAACTCTCTTTCTTTCGGCAAAAATGAAAAGAAATCATTATTCCCTGCAACCATATAAGTCTCGCAGTCCGCCACCGCTTCAATGTAATGTTCACCGTTCTCCACATCTCCCATATGGATGAGTGCATCAATTTTTCCGACGCGTTCTAACACCGCATCTAAATTTCTGTGACTTCCATGTGTATCACTTACAATTAATACTCTCATAGTTTTTTCTCCATAATTTCACGCATTGCACGAAGTGCTTTCCCTCGGTGGCTCAGTTCATTCTTCTTCTCCGGATCAAGTTCTGCTGTCGTGCATCCGTATTCCGGGAGATAAAAGATCGGATCATAGCCAAAACCATGCTCTCCGGCGATTTCGTAGCCGATACGCCCTTCAATTGTCCCTCTGACTACTTCTGTCGTTCCGTCTGGAAATGCCGCAGCCACTGCACAGACAAATCTCGCTGTACGTTTTTCATCCGGTACTCCTTTCAGACGGTCAAGCAGCATATTATTTTTGATATCATACGATGTATCCACCCCCGCATAGCGTGCAGAATAAATTCCCGGCTCCTTGTTCAGGTAATCAATCTCCAAACCAGAATCATCTGCAAGCACAATACAGTTGCCGGCAATTTTTGCAATCTCCGTCGCCTTGATCAATGCATTTTCTTCAAACGTGCTTCCATCTTCCACAACATCCACATCAATACCAGCTTCTTTCATCGCCTGGATTGGCATTCCAAGGTCAGAAAGGATCATGCAGATCTCTTTCATTTTATTCTCATTACCTGTTGCAAATATAATCTTTGGTTCCATATTCGGTTTCCTCCTTTATTTCTTCTGTTTTGGTGGTTTCGGTCCCAGAAATTGATAAAAATACGTCTTCAACATTCCATTGTAAATCTTTCGGTTCTTGTCCGCTTTTCTGCCAAAATACTTTTCTGTATCCTCATAGCTTGTAATCATATATGCCGACCAGCTGTCCAAGTTGCGGAAGCTGTCACCAAACTCTCTATATAGCCCGGGAAGGTTCTCTTTTTCTTCCAAACGCTCTCCGTACGGCGGGTTTGTGATAATGAATCCATATTTTTTTGGATGGCGCAGATCTTTCACAGCACGCTCCTGAAAATGAATCAAATGATCCACCCCTGCCTCTTTTGCGTTTTCACGAGCTGCTCTGACTACATCTCCATCGATATCATATCCCTGGATATCCACTTCAATGTCATCATTAATCAAACTGTTCGCTTCATCAATGGCATCGTACCACGCTTTTTTCGGAATCAGGTTACTCCATTCTTCTGCGGTAAACGATCGGTTCATTCCGGGTGCAATATTCGCCGCAATCATCGCCGCCTCAATCGGAAATGTTCCACTTCCGCAAAATGGGTCGACAAGTATTCTATCTTTTCTCCAAGGTGTCAGCATGATCAGCGCTGCCGCAAGAGTCTCAGTAATCGGGGCCTTGCTTGACAGCTGTCTGTATCCTCTCTTATGTAAAGAAACACCGGATGTGTCAATTCCGACCGTCACGATATCTTTCATCAGAAAAACACGTACCGGATAGGAGGCTCCACTTTCTTCAAACCAATCCACATGATAGTGTTCTCTCATGCGGTTTACCATCGCTTTTTTCATAATAGACTGGATATCGGATGGACTAAACAGTTTACTTTTTACTGATGCCGCCTTTGTCACCCAAAACTTTCCATCTTTCGGAATGTATTTCTCCCAAGGAATTTTCTTTGTATGTTCAAACAGCTCTTCAAATGTAACTGCCTTAAAACTTCCCACTTTCAGAAGTACTCTCTCTGCGGTCCGCAAAAATATATTCGCCCTGCAGATTGCCTCTGCATTTCCATAAAATGATACCCTTCCATCTTCTACATTTGAAATCTCATATCCGAGATCCTGTATTTCTCTTTTTAACACAGCCTCAAGTCCAAAATGACATGGCGCTATTAATTCCATTCTTTCCATTCTCTTCCTCCTGTTTCTATATACTTTATATTACGTGTAAGGCGTCCCACTGTCAAGAGATGCCACATATTAATAGAGATGGGAAATGATCACATTCCCCATCCCTTGCTGTCCGCTTAATAGTTGTTGCTTTCGTTTCTGCTTGCATCAGATGCGCTCGCTTTATTCTTAGATGCATTTGAGTTTGTATTTTTGCTTGTTGCCTTGTTAGATGTCTTATTCTTGCTCTGTGCATTACCATAAGAAGAAGTTGCGTTGTTGTTCATTGAATTGTTGTTTGTTGCATTATTATTTTTTGCCATTGTTTCATTCCTCCTGAGATTTTAATTGGTACAAACCTTATTATCTCTCATCCGAAATGTTTTATGCATTCAACTTTTTTCACAAATTACTTCTTAACAGTCTCTGAACCTGCTTAAGAAATTTTTAATTTTTAACTTGCTTTTTTTTCCAATCTATATTATACTAACTCTTGTAGAAAGCGATTTTCTACAACCCCTTATTAATTATTTATACTCCCCTCAAAAAGACCAATGGCTCCCCCATTGGTCTTTTTATTTTCGGCGGAGCATGTTGAAAATCGTCACAACCAATATCAAAGGAATTGCAATCGGCAACACAATCGAGAGAATCCCCAATATCAAAGAAATAATAAGAATAATAATAGCAATCACGCCCAAAATAACCGCGGCCTTCTTCCACCAGGTGTCCAGTCCAAACACATGAATCTTTTGGCTTTGCTGTTTCTGTTCCTGATCGCTCCACACTTCCTCTGAGTTGATGCTCTCCTGCGGCCCACTCATCTTTTCTTCCAATAGGATTGTCTTGGCAATCGCCCATGGATCTCCAAGCATGTCCA
This sequence comes from Coprococcus phoceensis, assembly GCF_900104635.1. Classification (NCBI taxonomy): domain Bacteria; kingdom Bacillati; phylum Bacillota; class Clostridia; order Lachnospirales; family Lachnospiraceae; genus Coprococcus; species Coprococcus phoceensis. The sequence continues at coordinate 500,086 of NZ_FNWC01000006.1, read as the reverse complement.
TCACTTCCTGCTCCGATTTTCCACTTTTCATTTCCTCTTTGATATAGTTTTTATAATATTCTACATTATCCTGAACCTGAGCTACGCTCAATTCATTCTCCAATGCTTTTTTTAATTGTAATAAAAAATCACTGCTTCTCATACATTCACCTCCGTGTTATTCTTTATATGCAGAATAACACAAAGGCTTCTATATGAAAAGCAGTTTTTTATACTTCGAACAACAGATCCCCGTAAGACGGCATCGGCCACATCTCTTTATTTACAATCATTTCCAGTGCGTCTACCGGCTCACGCAACGCCTGCATTCCGGTTACAACTCTATCTTTGAAAAATTCCGCCTGTGCCGGACCTTCCTGCATCTGGCATGCCTCATCTGTCACCACAATCAGATCTTTCAAAGCTTTTCTAGTCTGAGCCAGCAATTCGGAAGATTCTTTCAAAAGCTCTTCCTGCACACTTACTCCAACATCTCCACACGCCTCACGCACCTGATTAATAGAATTTGCAAGAGAGGTAATATATTTGATTACAGCTGGAATAATATGTTTGCTCGCAATGTCGATCATCGCTCTCGCTTCTATATTGATCGCCTTCGCGTAAGTCTCGTATTTAATCTCTGCACGTGATTCCAATTCCGCTCTTGTGAACACGCCAAACTTTTCAAACAACTCGACCGTTTTCTCCGTTGTCAGATATTCAATCGATTCCACAGTTGTTCTAATATTCGGAAGCCCTCTTCTCTTTGCCTCCTCTACCCATTCGTCAGAATATCCGTTTCCGTTAAATACGATTCTTTGATGCTCAGAAGCAAACTGCTTGATCAAATCATGTACTTTCATGTCAAAGTCTTCTGCTTTCTCCAACTCATCGCAGACTTCCTGAAATACTTCTGCCACAATCGTATTCAGCACGACATTCGGCGCTGCCACAGAATCTCTGGAGCCCACCATACGGAACTCGAACTTATTTCCGGTAAATGCAAACGGTGAGGTACGATTTCTATCTGTCGCATCTTTCGCGAAATCAGGCAGGGTGCGGACACCCGTCTGTAATTTTCCACCTTTCAGACTGTGAGTTGCCTCTCCTGTACTGATCAATTGTGAAAGTACATCTTCTAACTGTTCACCTAAATATACCGAAATAATCGCCGGAGGCGCCTCATTCGCCCCAAGTCTGTGGTCATTTCCCACATCTGCTGCAGATTCTCTCAACAATTCGGCATGTCTGTCTACCGCACGTAAAATACATGTCAGAACAAGCAAAAACTGAATATTCTCATGTGGTGTTTTTCCCGGATCTAAAAGATTAATTCCATCGTCAGTCGTCAGAGACCAGTTGTTATGCTTTCCTGAACCGTTCACCCCCGCAAATGGTTTTTCATGCAATAAGCAGTGCAGCCCATGACGGTATGCAACCTGCTTTAATGTCTCCATCACAAGCTGATTGTGGTCAACTGCCACATTACACTGTGCATAAATTGGCGCCAGCTCGTGCTGTGCCGGTGCAACCTCATTATGTTGTGTCTTTGCGGACACTCCTAATTTCCAGAGTTCCTCATTGACATCCTTCATAAAGAGTGCAATACGCTCACGAATTGCCCCGAAATAATGATCATCCAGTTCTTGTCCCTTTGGCGGCATTGCGCCAAATAACGTTCTTCCCGTAAAAATAAGATCTTTCCGTTTCAGATATTTTTCCCGGTCAACCAAAAAGTATTCCTGCTCCGCTCCTACTGACGGTGTCACTCTCTGAGAAGTTGTGTTGCCAAACAGGCGAAGAAGTCTTAGTGCCTGTTTGTTAATCGCCTCCATAGATCGAAGTAATGGTGTCTTTTGGTCCAAGGCTTCTCCTGTATACGAGCAAAATGCTGTCGGTATGTAAAGAATCGCTCCCGTTCCGGTTGCATCTTTTTTGATAAATGCCGGAGACGTACAATCCCATGCCGTATATCCTCTCGCCTCGAATGTGGCTCTAAGTCCTCCTGACGGAAATGACGACGCATCAGGTTCTCCCTTGACAAGCTCTTTCCCTGAGAACTCCATCAACACCTTCCCATCTGACTTTGGCGCTGAAATAAAGGAATCATGTTTTTCCGCAGTTGCCCCGGTAAGAGGCTGAAACCAATGTGAATAATGCGTCGCACCTTTTTCAATCGCCCATTCTTTCATCTCATGTGCCACTACATCCGCAATCGACTGCTCTAATTCTTTTCCTTCTTGAATTGTTCTCTTTAATTCTTTATATACTTTTTTCGGCAGGCGCTCCTGCATAACAGAATCATTGAAAACATTTTCGCCAAATATCTCTGCTACATTTATTATCTCACTCATTGTTTCACCCTTCCCAGTTCATTCGTTTCTTGCAAAATATTCTCTTCTAAGATACTCTAATTTTTTTTAAAATGCAAGGAAAAATAAAGAAGGTGACGGAAATAACTTCCATCACCCTCGATTAAGAACTTGTCCTTATTAAGCTTTATTAACAGAACCAAATAGTTCCATTTTTTCTTTTACAGTTGCTTTGATTGCATCTGCACCTGGAGCTAATAATTTACGTGGGTCAAATCCTTTTCCCTGTAAATCTTTACCAGCTTCAATGTATTCACGAGTTGCTGCAGCAAATGATAACTGGCACTCTGTATTTACATTGATCTTAGCAACACCTAAGTCAATTGCTTTTTTAATCATGTCTTCCGGAATACCTGTTCCTCCGTGAAGTACTAATGGCATCTCTCCTGTAAGCTGCTGAATAGCATCTAAAGTCTCGAAGCTTAATCCTTCCCAGTTTTCTGGATATTTTCCGTGGATGTTACCAATACCTGCTGCTAACATAGATACTCCAAGATCAGCGATTGCTTTACATTCCTTAGGATCTGCGCATTCACCTTTTCCTACAACACCATCTTCTTCTCCACCGATTGAACCAACTTCAGCTTCAAGAGACATTCCTTTTTCGTTACAGATTGCAACTAATTCTTTTGTTTTTGCTACGTTTTCTTCGATTGGATAGTGTGAACCATCAAACATTACTGAAGAAAATCCAGCTTCGATACATTTCAAACATCCTTCGTAGCTTCCGTGGTCTAAGTGAAGTGCTACTGGAACTGTGATATTCAGTTCTTCTAACATTCCATTTACCATTCCTACAATTGTCTTGTATCCCGCCATATATTTTCCAGCACCTTCAGATACACCAAGAATTACTGGTGAATTGCATTCCTGAGCTGTAAGTAAAATTGATTTTGTCCATTCTAAGTTGTTAATGTTGAATTGACCTACTGCGTAGTGTCCTGCTTTTGCTTTTTCAAGCATTTCTTTTGCTGATACTAACATTATTCTTTCCCTCCGATTCTTTACTATAAGTTTTGACGTTTCTTATTATAAACCATATTTTGCAAAAAAGAAACCCTTAAAACAAAGTATTTCATGGCAAAAAAATATCCGCAGAATCTTCTGCGGACACTTATCAAGAAATGACTCCAAGGGGAATCGAACCCCTGATTCCAGCGTGAGAGGCTAGCGTCTTAACCGCTTGACCATGGAGCCGTATCACTCGTACTTGTATATTATAACGCATGACCGAAAAATATACAAGTACTTTTTTTATTTTTTATTTTTTATTTTTAATTGTTACAGTTCACACATCAGTCTGCAGTAACTCTCAATCTCCTACTTTATCATCGCTACGTATCCTTGCACAAAGATAAACAGTACTACCAATGGCAAAATATAGGTAAGATAGAACTTAAATGCCTTTCCTCCCGGGAATTTCATGCCTTCTCCGGTATTCGCTTCTTTCAGGAAATTGTCCCATCCCCATCCGTATCTTGTCACACAGAACAGCAGATACACAAGCGAACCAAGCGGAAGCAGGTTATTACTTACAAGGAAATCTTCCAGATCCATGATATTCTTTCCGCCAATCTGAAAGCCTGCCCAGTCTGTCATTCCCAGCACACATGGAAGTCCTAAAACGATAAGCAAAATTCCGTTTAACAATGTCGCTTTTTTCAGCGACCATCCCCAAAGATCTCTGGTACATGTAATAATGTTCTGGAAAACGGCAATGACAGTAGACAATGCCGCAAATGTCATAAAGAGGAAGAACAAAGTTCCCCAAATACGTCCGCCTGCCATCTCATTGAATACGTTCGGCAGTGTAATAAACACAAGTCCCGGTCCTTCCCCCGGATTGATTCCGAATGCAAAACACGCCGGGAAAATAATCAGCCCCGCCATAATCGCAACGGATGTATCCAAAAGTGTTACGCTGATCGCCTCGCCTGTCAGCGCTCTCTCTTTTCCAATATAGCTTCCAAATATTGCCAATGCGCCGATTCCGATACTCAACGTAAAAAATGATTGTCCCATCGCCGCAAACACAGTCGTTCCAATTCCGGCTTCTTTGATTTTGGACAAGTCAGGTTTCAGATAGAACTCCAATCCTTCCATTGCATTTGGCAATGTCAATGCTCTCACCACCAGCACAAGCATAATGAAAAACAAACTTACCATCATTGCTTTTGTGATTTTTTCGACGCCTTTTTCCAAGCCAAGGGAGCAAACCGCAAGCCCCAGCAATGAGATAATGATCATCCAGAAAATCATCTCATTTCGGTTCGATGTAAGCGTTCCAAAAATATTAGTAATCTTCTCTGAGTCTGCTCCAACAAACTCACCTTTTAACATCTTGAAGAAATACGCAAGCATCCATCCACCTACTGTTGTATAGAACATCATGAGGAGGAAATTTCCTGCGATTGCAAAATATTTGTGAATATGCCATTTACTTCCTTTTGGTTCCAGTACTTCATACGACAAGGCAACACTCTTCTGACTGGCACGTCCGACCGCAAATTCCATAATAACAATTGGCAATCCAAGGACCAATAAGAAAAACAAATAAATTAGTACAAATACTCCCCCGCCATACTGTCCCGTAATGTAAGGGAATCTCCACACATTCCCAAGTCCAATTGCACAGCCCGCCGAAATCAGGATAAACCCAAGTCTCGACGAAAACTTTTCTCTCTTTTCCATAGTAACTTTTCCCTTTCTACCCTTCTGTCTTTTCTTCTGCCGCCTCCAAACTCAGTTTCTCCGGATATTCCATCAGAGATGAAATATGCTCAGGCGATACCATAATCTGAAGCGCCTGTTTTTCGTTGTGAATCTGTACAAAATCATGCTGACCGCCAAATTCCCCATCCAGTGTCCACGGAATTTCTTCTAATGATTCAAATGTAATATGATTTGTCTTGAATGTATACATATGTTTTGTATCAATCTGCTCAATCAAAAGCGCCGCTATAATTTCCTGAAGTTCCAACGCATTCTTTGGGCTTTTGATCAAGGTCACTTCAAATTCTCCGTCGTCAAACACTACATGTTTTCCGATGATATTGCGGAAACCACCGACAGATCTTGAGTTTGTCACCATGCCATACACAAAATTTTCCTCAATCACCTGATCATCATATGTCACCTTCACATGATAGGACGGAATGTTATACAGCCGTTTCACACCTTCAAGCACATACGCAAGATGACCGAGCACATTCTTTACATTCTGTTTTGTCTGATAAGATACATCAGTAAACAGCCCAAAGGCAGCTATGTACACAAATACATCATCATTAAATCGTCCAATATCACACGCAAACGGCGCCCCATTCACAGATGTATGTGCTGCCATCAAAATATCCTTCGGAATATGCAGACTGTTTGCAAAATCATTCGTCGTTCCAGTCGGGATATAACCAATTGGAATCTTATGCTCCCTCTGCATCATCCCCGTCACAACCTCATCGATTGTTCCGTCTCCACCACTGCACACGACAAGCTGATATCCTTCTTCCAGCTCACAAACTTTTTTATATGCATCTCTGTAGCTCTGCGTCGGATAAATTGTAACCTCATATCCGGCTTTTACAAAAATATCCACAATATCAGATACTTTCGGTCTAAGCAGCCCCTTTCCGGCATTTGGATTATATACAAATAGCATTTTCTTCATGATCTGTACCTCCCACTACTGTAATGATGTTAAAAAAGAGCATTCACATGCTCTTTTCTCATCTTATTGTTTACTTAAGTACTCCTCAATCGCACTTGCTGCCTCTTGTTCATCTTCCCCGTCCGTTACAACAGTAACCGCTTCACCATCTGAAATATTCAAAGACATCATGCCCATAATACTTTTTGCATTGATCTTTTTCTGATCCAGAATTTCAATGTATACATTGCTTTCAAACTGGCTTGCTTTTTGTACGAGCATCGCAATCGGGCGTGCATCCAGTCCACCTACACAATTAACAGTTACTTCTCTCCTAATCATAATTCTCCTCCTTGTTTTCCCTAAGCTTTTCAGCCATGTTGCTCAGCTTTCTAAGCCTGTGGTTCACACCTGATTTTCCTAACGGTACCGTCAGTAAATCTCCAAGCTCCTTTAACGTTGCCTCCGGATATTGCAGCCTGATTTTTGCGATTTCTTCTAGTCCCTCCGGCAACTCGTCTAAGCCTACTGTATTTTTTATGTATGTAATATCTTCCACCTGTTTGACCGCGGCAGATACGGTTTTATGAATATTGGCAGTCTCACAATTCACCTTTCGATTCACTGTATTTCTCATATCCTTTAGAATACGCACATTTTCAAATTCCATCAATGCAACCGGTGCTTCCATAACATTCAAAAGATCGACAATCTGAGACCCCTCTTTCAAATATACAACATGTGATTTTTTTCGAATCACCACTTTTGCTTCAATCTCAAATGCATGCATTACCGATTGCAGTTGTTCCGCTTTCTTTCCTGACATGCATACGATCTCCAAATGGTATCCTTTCGCCGGATTGCTCATGGAGCCTGCTCCTAAAAAAGCTCCTCTGATAAACGCTCTCTTGCAGCAGCTCTGCTGTAACAGCAAATTTCTGGAAACCGAAAATTCCTCTGATATCTCTCCTGCTCCATCCATCAATTTAGTCGCCTGAAGTACTTTGATTGCGTTCTCGTGTTTTTTTATAATGACTGTATAGTAAATACTTCCATTTGATTTATTTCTCGCGACAGAATTTTCAGTATCTATATTAAATGTTTTTTTCAATAATGTAAAGTACTTTCTAGCAACAGATACATTTTCTGTGCGCACTTTAATCGAATAATTTTCTCTGCTGTCAATCGAAACCTTTCCACACATGCTGATAATCGCAGCAAGTTCCGCTATTTGACAATGTCTCGCCTCGGACCACTGCCTGGCAAGTTCTTCTTTTATTTTTCCGGAAAAAGACATTTCCTGTTTTCCATTACTATTTTCTTTTTGCATCTTTTTCAATATCCCGATGTTCTATTTTTATTCCATAATTTTCATCTTCACAAAGTTTTTCATACAACTCATTTGCCAATGTCACAGATCTGTGTTTTCCCCCTGTACATCCTATGGCAATGACCAGTTGATGTTTTCCTTCTATAATATAATTCGGAATCAAAAAGCGAATCATATCCTCAAGTTTCTCCAAAAATTGAGTTGATTTTTCATTGTTCATCACAAATTCGCGGACTTCTCTGTCATTGCCGGTCTTCGGACGCATCTCTTCTATGTAATACGGATTCGGCAAGAAGCGAACATCAAATACCAAATCTGCATCACTTGGGATTCCATACTTAAACCCGAAAGAAAGCACTGTAACATAAAGATTCTTAAACTCTTTATTTTCCACGAAAATCTTATTCAGTTCGACCTTCAATTCCCTTGTGAGCAATCTGCTTGTGTCCAATATGTAATCTGCTTTCTGTCTCAATTGTTCTACATAGGCACGCTCTTTTTGGATACCCTTATCAACTCTCCCATCTCCCGCCAGCGGATGATTCCTCCTCGTCTCCTTATATCGTTTGATCAATACGTCGTCACTCGCATCCAAAAACAGAATCTCATAATCCATTCCGCTTTCCTTAAATCCTTCTAAAATACATTCCAATTCAGGAAACTTCTGCCCACTTCTGATGTCGATTCCAAGTGCAATCTTATTAATCTCAGAATTCGGAACACGCAACAGTTCTGCCAGCTTCGGGACAAGCGGTACCGGCAAATTATCCACACAAAAATATCCCACATCTTCAAGCATCTTTAACGCTGTACTTTTTCCTGCCCCTGACATTCCCGTCACAATTATAAATCTCATGTTTTAAAATTCTCCCAACTTCTTTACTTCCGGCTCTAATTCGACGCCGAATTCCTTCTGTACTCTTTCTATAACCTGCCTCATCAACTCTATAATATCAGCTGCTGTAGCATTGTCCTTATTGATCACAAATCCACAGTGTTTTTCGGAAACCTGTGCTCCTCCGACCTGAAATCCGCGAAGCCCTGCATCTGCAATCAGTTTCCCCGCAAAATATCCTTCCGGTCGCTTAAATGTACTTCCTGCACTCGGGTACTCAAGCGGCTGCTTTGTTGTTCTTTGCACTTTCAGTTCGTTCATCCTTTCTCGGATCTTGGTTTGGTCACCCTTCTTCAGTTCTACTTTCGCTGACAGTACAACATATCCTTTTTTCGCCACAATACTTGTCCGATACCCAAGCTCCAGCTCCTCTTTTTTCAGAACCCGTACCTCGTTATTTTCATCTAAAACAGTCACTTCTGTCAAAATGTCTTTCATCTCTCCGCCATAGGCTCCTGCATTCATAAACACAGCGCCGCCCATCGTTCCTGGGATGCCGGATGCAAACTCAAATCCTGCAAGTCCCGCCTCCAGCGCCACATTGCCAACCCTCGAAAGCAATGCACCTGCCTGCACATTCAAAAAATTATCTTCCACACTGATCTCATTCATCTCCTTACAAATCTGAATGATCACTCCATGGTACCCTTTATCACCTACTAAAAGGTTACTTCCATTCCCAAGAATGTAATATGGCATTCCTTCTTCTTTACACAGGCCGACAATCCTTTCCACCTCTTTTTCCGTCTTTGGAACTACAAAATAGTCTGCATTGCCCCCCACACGGAATGTCGTATGCTTCTTCATCGGTTCCTCTCGATAAATACGTTCTGCTTCTATATAGTCTGTAAGTTTATTATAAAAATTCAAATTCATTACTCATTCTCCATACACTTCTATGTATTCATTTATATACATGTTTCATCATACAACAAACCTCCTGCAAATTCAACGGGCACTTGCAAAATGCAATAAAATGCGGTATATTAATTCCAATATGTAATTTTTAAAAGGAGTGAATTTATCATTGGACTTGAGTGCCGTCATACAAATTATTATTTTAATTATTCTCTTAGGGTTATCTGCATTTTTTTCTTCGGCAGAGACCTCTCTGACCACCATAAACAAGATTCGCCTTCGTTCTCTTGCAGAAGAAGGTAATAGACACGCAAAAATGGCATTAAAGGTGACTGACAATTCCGGAAAAATGTTGAGCTCAATTTTAATCGGCAACAATATTGTGAATCTGTCTGCTTCAGCCCTGACTACAAGTATCGCCTATAATTTTGGTGGCTCAGCCGTTGCAGTTGCAACAGGTCTCATCACTGTGCTGATTCTTATTTTTGGAGAGATCACACCAAAGACTGTTGCAACAATCCACTCTGAGACGCTCGCTTTAGTATATGCTTATCCGATTCATTTTATTATGACGATTGTGACTCCAATCAGTTTCATCGTAAATATGTTGTCTCGCGGTATTCTTCTTCTTCTCCGCGTCAACCCGAACGGAAAAGTAAATACAATGACTGAGACAGAGCTTCGGACAATCGTAGATGTCAGTCATGAGGACGGAGTTATTGAATCCGAGGAAAAAGAGATGATTTACAATGTATTTGACCTTGGGGATGCCAAGGCGAAAGACGTCATGGTTCCTCGTGTACATGTCACATTTGCTGATGTGGAAAGTACTTACGACGAACTGCTCGACATTTTCCGCGAGGACAAGTTCACTCGTCTTCCGGTCTATGAAGAGACAACTGACAATGTCATCGGTACAATTAATATGAAGGATCTTCTTTTATTCGATAACACAAAAGAATTTCATGTCCGTGATATTTTACGCGAAGCATATTTTACGTACGAGTATAAAAGTATCTCTGAACTGCTTGTCGAGATGCGAGAGGCATCTCTCAACATTGCCATCGTCTTGGATGAGTACGGCGAGACAGCAGGTCTTATCACACTGGAAGACATTTTAGAAGAGATTGTCGGAGAGATTCGAGATGAATACGACGAGAACGAAGAAGAGTTTTTAAAAGAGATTACTCGCGAAGAGTTTGTTGTAGAGGGTTCTATGAATCTGGATGACCTCAATGATCGGTTAGATTTGGATCTTTCGTCTGAAGACTATGATTCTCTTGGCGGTTTCATTATCGAACAACTTGATCGTCTTCCGGAAAAAGGTGATGAGATTACGACCGAAAACGGAATACGCATGGTTGTAGATTCCCTTGATAAGAATCGAGTTGAAAAAGTTCATATTTATCTGCCGAAAGATTTCTATGACAAAAAAGATTCGGAGGATAACAACGAAGAGTAATCTGTGTCGATTCTTAAGCGGGTCTTCTTTCGAATACCCGCTCTCTTAATATCTATTCCTCTTCTTCTGTCTCTTCTCCTGTCAACCGCAAAATATCTTCTACCTCTTCTTCTGACATTCCCATGTACACTGCAAGCTCCTCGATCGTCACCTTACGCCCAAGTTCCTCTGTTAATGCTTGAATACTTTCATCCAGTGTATTCACCTTTTCTACCATCTTCTTGTCTCTGTTTTTTAATTCCGTCTGTTCTTCGATCAACATTTGAATAGCCTGTCTGATCTCTCTGCGAATCACGTCATGCGCCTTGTCCAAATCGTCTATCATATCTACACCGAGAATCAGTCCGACATTTCCCTCCTGAACGAGATCTCCCAAAAATACTTCCGGGTGATACAGCTGTTTTGCAATTTCCACAACTTCCGGCAGATATATCTCCACCAGCCTACTTTTTGCGAGTGCATCTCCTTCCAATACCTTTTCAAACAACGCTTCTCGTTCTTCTTCATCAGCCTCTCTGATTCCGCCAATATCTTTCATATACTCTTTAAGATATCGTTGTTCTTCCTCAGTAAATGCGGCCTTGTTTTCCTCACTGCTCGTCACACTTCCTCCAGTCTTCTCATAGCCTTTTACGACTATCTTTTGCGCTAAAAGATAGTCGAAGACTAATTCTATCTGTTCCTTTGACAAATGTTCCTCTTCAAAATAACATTCTACCTCGTCTATTGTAATCTGGCATCCATTCTCTTCTGCCATCTTCAAAATACCGCTTAGTTTTTCACGAAATTCTATTCTTCCTCCCATATATACCTCCATATTGTTCTTGTGTATCTCTATTATGTCACGATAACTGTCTGATATCCAGCTCTTTTTAATCTTTGTTCCATCGCAGTCGCCTCGTCCAGTGTCCCATAATTTCCAACCATCACACGGAAGAATCCGTTAGACTGTTCCACACGTGCCGGGAAATCCATCTCTGTCAGTTCATTTTTCAGGTTGTTTGCATACACCTCATTCCGAAACGCCCCTGTCTGTACTTTATATCTATTTGTACTCGGTGCATTTTCAACCTCCAGTGTATCTAAAATCCCCTCTGCGATTGCCTGTGCAATATCATAAAAATGGCTGTCAAACAATTCATTGTCCACATCCGAGTTGATAAATCCCACTTCCACCAACACCGCCGGCATCTTTGTCCTCCGAAGCACGATAAGATTCGGTCTCGCCTTCACACCAAGATTCACAAACCCGACCGTCTCTAACTGTGCATTGATGTTTTTTGCCATTTCATATTTGATTCCCGACAAATCATACACCAAAGATTCCACTCCTGACACAACATTGTCAGTCGGAAACGAATTGCGGTGAATCGATACGAAAAAATCCACTCCCGCGGCATTTGCTTCCTGCGCTTTTTGAAGCGGCGACTCGTAGATGTCCGTCGTTCTCGTATATTCTACATCAATCCCGTTATTTTGTAAAATTTCCCCGATTGCCAGCGTCAGGCGGAGCGTATCATCCTTTTCCTGCCGTCCCTGATAGACTGCACCGGGATCACGTCCGCCGTGTCCGGCATCGAGCATAATTGAATATGGCATAAAATCTCTCCTATGTTTTCTTTATATACCATTATATGTGCACCGCATATTTATGTGTCACTTTTAATCAATCACAAAATACTGTCCGCATTTCCAATTTAATTAAAAACTTCTCAGCTTATCTTCCTCATCCGGATCCGCTATTTTGATTGACTTCACAACTACATAGTATCCTGCATTAGCGTTGATCGGAATCCACACTTTGTCCCCTACCTTGTGGCCGAGCAATGCTTTTCCAATCGGAGACTCTGTACTTACAAGTCCCTGAAGAGAATTTCCACGCACAGTCGTCACAATTTTATATGTCTCTACATCATCTTCGTCTTCAAAATACAACTCCACAATCTTGTTCAGTCCGATTTCATCGTCTTTTGATTCATCACTGATCACTTCCGCTGTCTTTATCATTCTTTCCAAATACCGTATTCTGCTTTCGTTCCTGTTTTTTTCTTTCTTCGCAGCATGGTATTCAAAATTTTCACTCAGATCACCATGGGCTCTCGCCTCTTTCACATCTTCCAACAGTTCTTTTCGCACCACGACTTTTCGATGTTCTATCTCCGCTTTCATTGCATCAATATCTTTTTGTGTCAATTGATTATACACACTCACCACTCCTAGCTGGATTTTTCTATTTTCAAAAGAAACAACCGCCCGCAAGAAATTATCCTGAAATTTTGCAGACATAGAAAATTCCACCCTAACCGCAAAGGTATAAGGGTGGTTCTATGTTGGAAATCCGCAACGATAACTCAAGTAAATGATTGTTCTCTTATTGATATCTTATCACGTTTATGTAATGCTGGCAACTGCCGGCAGGATTGTAACTTCTCTTCACAATTATTTTTTCACTTTTTCGTATGTAAATGTATGAAGAAATCTCTGCGCCCGCTCTGTTTTCGGGTATTCAAAAAACTCTTCTGCTTTTCCTTCCTCCACAATGATTCCTTTATCTAAAAAGATTACACGATCTGCTATTGCCTTTGCAAAAGACATTTCATGTGTCACGATGACCATCGTACGTCCCTGTTTTGCGAGATCTAAAAGCACCTCAAGCACCTCCCGCACCATCTCCGGATCCAGTGCCGCTGTCACCTCATCAAACAAAAGCACTTCCGGATGCATGCAAAGAGCCCGCACAATTGCAACACGCTGTTTCTGTCCTCCGGAAAGTTGACGTGGATAGCTGTCTTTCTTCTCTTCCAGCCCGACCCGTTTTAAAAGTTCCAATGCTTCTGCCTCTGTCTCCTGCTTATTACGACTCTGCACCAATTTCGGCGCCAATGTGATATTTTGAAGGATTGTCTTATGCGGGAAAAGCTCATAGCTTTGGAACACCATCCCCACTTTCTGGCGAATCTCCATAATATTTTTAGATCTGCCATCTACGGTTTCTCCACAATAACTGATTGTTCCCTTTTCAATAGGCTCCAGCCCATTCATACACCGAAGAAGGGTGCTTTTCCCGCATCCGGAAGGACCAACAATCACTACAACCTCTCCTTTTCGAATAGATAATGACAAATCCTCGAAAATAACATTTTCATTGTATTTCTTTGTAACCTGCTCTATTTTTATTAATTCTTCCGCCATATTATACCCATTTCCTTTCCAAGTATTTTGAAAACATACTGATCGGCCAGCATGCAATAAAGTATAAGACAAACACCGCTGCAAAAACACCAAATGCCGCATTTGGAGACGAAGTACGGTTCGCCTCAATAATCTGCTGACCAACTTTTAAGACTTCGACCACCCCGATCATCATAATCAAGCTAGTTGTCTTGATCATTCTTGTGATGAGATTCATGGACAGTGGAATTAATCTTCGCAATGTCTGCGGCATTACAATATGTAAATAGATTTGCAGCTCACTCATCCCCAATGCTTTTGCACTCTCATATTGGTGTTTTGGAATGCTGATCAATGCACCGCGTACAAGATCCGCCATTTCCGCTGTTCCCCAAAAACTAAATACAATAATAGATGCTTTTTCTGCCTCAATATCGATTCCAAACACTCTGGTCGCTCCAAAGAAAACAATAAAAAGTAATACCAGCTGAGGCATAATTCTTACAATTTCTAAATAAACACGGGTGAACACCTTGAGAATTATATTTTTCCTTGTCATTAAAACTCCCACTATCAAGCCGAGAAAAATACTAATCACAACTGCTATCAAGCTGATTCGCAAAGAGGTCCAAAGCCCTATTAGAAGACGCTGCATGTTAGATCCTTTTAGCAAAACATCAAACCCCAAATCCTGCATAACGCACCTTCCTTTCTACAATGCTCCCAATAAGGGATACCGGCAATAAAATAATGAGATAAAAAATCACAAGCAGCACGAGGCATTCCGTTGTTTTATAATACAAGCCTATCAAGTCTTTTGCCGTAAACATCAAGTCCATCAAACTGATTGCTGAAAACACACTCGTCTCCTTCAGCAAAAATATGATATTTGCGACAAATGCCGGTACACTGATTGAAATCGCCTGCGGGAGAATAATATGCCTCACCGCCTGCTGCCTGCTCATTCCCAGCGAAAGCGCACTTTCCATCTGGATTTGTTCTACAGACTCTAAACCGCTTCGAAAAGCTTCCGCCATATATGCGCCGCCCAAAAGCGCCAATCCTAACACTCCACAAAATTCTGCTCCAATGGATATTCCCAATTTCGGCAAACCAAAATACAGAAAAAACAGCTGTACCAGCAATGGAGTATTCCGGAAAAATTCGATATATCCCCCTGCGATCGTGCTAAGAACCGGCACTTTATAATGCCGAATCAAAGCACAGAACAAACCAATTACAATCGCAAACAAAATACCAATCCAACCAATCTTTAAAGTTAATATACAAGCCTTCTCATATAGCGGAAGGTATGATTTCATTGCTTCCCAATTCATTCTTTGATTTTATCTCCTTCCGTTAGTTGCTCTCCACAACACCACTTTCTACTACCAGCGTATCTTCGTAATCAAGTCCATAAGCATCCGCAAGCGTTTCCTCATAATCTTTATGGAAAAATTTCTCTTTTCCCAATGTCTCTATTTCTTCATTCAGCCAGTCTAACAGAGAGGTGTTTCCTTTTGTAACAGCCGGTGCAATCGTATCCGAACTTCCAAGTGAGTCAATTCCAATGGTATACCCTTCATTTTCTTTCGCAAATGCTATAACTTCTGTGTTGTCATTCGCCCATGCAACTCCGGTTCCATTCTCAAATGCACTTTTTGCTGCTGCATATGTATCAAATTTCTGTAATTTAATATCCGGATAATTCTTCGTCAGATAAGTCTCTGCTGTAGTTCCCGAAATTACAATCACCTGTTCATCCGCACCAACCTGACTCAGGTCAGTTATCACATGCTCCTTATGCGACACCACACCAAGAGAAACATTCATGTATGGCAAAGCAAAATCAACTTCTTCTGCTCTTTCATCTGTCACTGTAAAGTTTGCAAGAATCACATCAACCTTCCCAGTCTGCAGATACTCAATACGGTTCGCCGCCTCGGTAGATACATAGTTAATCTTTACCCCGAGATCCTTTCCAAGTCTTTCGGCAAAATAAATATCGTATCCTTGATACTCTCCATTTTCATCTACATACCCAAATGGAGCTTTATCTGAAAATACGCCTATATTGATGGTACCGCTTTTCTTAATCTCATCCACTGTTCTATAGATTGTTTTTGATGATTTTGACGACTGGTCTGTCTTTCCGCATCCTGCTAATAATCCGACTGCCGCCACCGCTGCAAGACCTACTGTACTGATTTTTTTCAAAAACTTCTTTCTCATAATAAATATCCTCTCTTTCTCTTATTGTGCTTTTACATTTTCCGAAATTGAGCGAAAAAAAACGGGAGTCTTTCAACTCCCGGACAAAATGGCATATGTAACATTTAATCTAAATGTTCTTTACAGGCGCACAGCAATGTATGTCGAAACACCTGGCCATATAAAAATGCCCGGGAAAAAATCATTCGACAGAAACACATCATATTATTTACAGTAATGTTATAAATTTTCACTGCACTCGCCTCCTTAATCATAGTCTACTCAAATTCGTTGTTGTAATATTACACCCATTCACCTACTATGTCAATAGGTTATTTGTTTTTTCTTTAAAAATGATACACCTAGTGATATAATAGGTAAAAGAAAGGAGGTTTCTTTATGATCTCAACCAAAGGGCGCTATGCCCTACGCGTACTGATTGATTTGGCTGAACAAGATACAACCACATATGTTCCCTTGAAAGAAATTGCAAAAAGACAGGGAATATCAGAAAAATATCTTCAGCAGATTGTAAAAATACTTGTCGGGAAAGGATTGTTAACCGGAATCAGCGGAAAAGGCGGTGGTTACCGACTAACTGCCAGCCCTGAAGAATATAATGTAGGAGAAATTTTAGAATTGATGGAAGGCAGCCTTACACCGGTAGCCTGCCTGGCTCCCGATACGAAAACTTGTTCCAGAAGCTCCCACTGTAAAACGTTGCCTATGTGGAAAAAATTCGACAATCTTGTACATGATTATTTCTTTCATATAACAATTGCCGATCTGGTTAATGGAACTGTTTAGAATATTGCAACAGAAAAAGGAACAATTGCCAAACACAATTGTTCCTTTTTCTGACATACTTGCTCGTCTCTGTTTTGTGCTGGAATGTACGCCAGGTGATATAATAAAATATAATTTTTGATTTTACTATAATACTATCTTGCATACCGATTTCCGAATCCGCGACGATGGTTCTGATCTTTCTCTCTTTCGTTTACCAGCTGTACTTTCGTATAAAGTTTTTCCAGAACACGTTCTCTTTGTGCTCTGCTACAATCTCATATGCCTTATTATAGTTCTTCTGAATTTGTATGATCGTAGAATTGTTAGTTATAAAATCAGTTGCCATAATGACAATGTATAATGCACTTGTGATGTCTACTATTGATTACTATGATAACCGACGTCTGCAACGCAAGTTACATATCATGCCCCTATGGCATTTCATAAACTTGCATTACAGGTGGCATGAAAATACCGCCAGCCAGTTACTGGCTGACGGAAGAAAAATTTGTTATTTTTCATTGTCCTCTTGACGGATAGCACACCAACCGTTCAAAGTATCAGGGTGGTTTTTGTGTGCTCTGATAACCTTGAAATTAACGTTTTGGTAACTGGGAACGCTTGATTTTACTGGGTTCTTGGAATGTGGTGTTGCAAACACGTTACAAACACAGGACTTCTCGTTACTCCTCACCACCCTCATAAATTTCAACTAAGAAATCTGACAGCAAGTTCCTGAATAGCAAGTATCGGACCTTGTGCATATGTTTCTTGGGGATACATTCTTTCCAGACGTTCTGTTTCTTTCATCAAAAACGGAATCATTTCTACATCTCCTCGAAACCCAATTACTAAGCACAACATAGATTTTAAATATTCATTCCGAATATTGGCATATTCTTTCTTTTCTTCTTAACCTTCTTCTGTTTCCGCCCGATAAAGGCTTTCGCATCAATTTCAACAGTTCTTCTGTTGTTTCTGCTTGTTCAATCATTCTTTTTGAATGCAAATCCTCTTCAGACTCACCTAATATTTTTTCTGAAATCGCATTGGCATATTCAACCGCTTCAGGCTCAAGGTATAAACTATATTCAAATTTAGCTGCTGAGAAAGGTATATCCGGATGCTTATCTAAAAATTTATGTACTTCTTTTTTGCTAATGGTTGTCATAATGTTTCGAAACCTCCTCCAACAATGACAAATCACAACATCTTTCCTTTATTCGCCTATCATTGCCATTCAATTGTTCATTTTTCTTAAAAAGGGTATCTCTTAATCTTTTTGCCGTCAACTGAATTTGTTCTCGGTCAGCTTTAATACACTTGTATTGATTTTGAAGCAAACGCTGATATTTTGAATCTTCCATTGCATCAATATCAATAAGAAGCAATGCCGAATCCACAACCGGTATCATATTATTAAAGTTAATTGCACCATATATTCCATGATTAATTTTCCTAAAATCTTTTGTGTTCTTCATTTTACGATGCTTTTCTTTGGGCGATGTAAATGGAGTATAATATTTTATCCCCTCAATCTCAAGCACTACACCTACATACGGCCGCTTTCCCTTTTTATTATCTGCAACTTTTGCATCATATTTTTTTCAAATAATTGATGTATTCATCTTTGATATTATAAAATTTCATTTTTCCTCATCTGTCAAAAAAAGAGACGACATCACTCGCCTCTTTTTCAGGTTCTCTCTTTATGGTGGAGACTCACCTACTTTTTTAGGTTTCCACTTTATGGTAGAAACTCACCTAAGACAATCCTTTGTCTATAATAAGTATATGCAATTTCTCCTAAAAAATCAATATAATTCTACAATTTTATCAAAATATAAACCTCCCAAGGAATTCTCCCTGAGAGGTTTAAAATTCTTTTCTGAAATTGTACGTTCCAAAAACGTATGATTAACGTTTGGGTAACTTGGAACGCTTGCTTTTACTGGGTTCTTGAAGTGTAGTGTTGCAAACACGTTACAAACGCAGAACTTCTCATTACGCCTCACCACACCTTATAGACAGAATTATATTTATTCCTCCAACAAGGGCATATTGATTAATTCCTGCAATTTTTTCTGTAATACAGTTTTATCTGGTAATTGCAACTTATATTCAGCCACCATCATTGGGGACATTGTTCTGCTCATGGCATATTCTACAACCTCATCATCCTTAGATGCGCAAAGAATCATTCCCACACTCGGATTTTCATTCTCTTTCTTCTTTTGGCGATCTAATGCCTCTAAATAAAAATCCATTTTAGAAATATATTCTGGTTTGAATTTTCCAATCTTTAACTCAAAAGCCACCAAACATTGCAGACCTCTATGAAAAAACAGTAAATCAATCCGAAAATCTTCTCCACCTACTTGTACTCTATATTCTTCATCAATAAATGTAAAATCTTTTCCTACCTCAAGAATAAAATCTTTCATATTCTGAATCAAACCTTTTCTCAAATCCGACTCTTTAAAATTCTTTGGCAAATCAAGGAATTCTATGATATATGAGTCTAAAAATGGATTCTTTTTGAGCCCTTTGATCGGTTCTGGTAAAAGTTTTTCTTGTGAAAGCATATAACGTTCATAATATCCACTATTAATCTGACGTTCTAACTCTCTAGCAGAATAAGATTCTTTTATACAAAGAGTTATATAAAAATGCCTTTCTTCTACTGTCTTCGCCTTGGACATAATAGCAAGATGATTACTCCAACTAATTTGTGTCAACAGTGTTGTCACAAATTCATCCTCACAATATGTTTCATAAAATTTTTTCATTCTATATAAACCGCGTCTGTTGAATCCTTTTATACCAGGAAAAGTATTCCGAATTTCTTTAGCAACAGAATCTATATACGCATCTCCGAAAGATGTATTTTCAGCCTCTTTACTTAAAGATTCCCCAATTTTCCAATACATTTGGATAAGCTCTTCATTTACCCTTTTTAATGCATTATTCCTTGAATCTTCTATAATTTTAATGAGATTCTCAGCAAAACTAATTTCGTTTTTCATATATCTCCCCCTATTATTTTCTTCACTTAATTTATGACAACACTGCTGACACAAATTCATATCTCTCATTCATCGATTTTCCCGAGAACAGGGAAATCGACTTCAAAAATAGAGACCTATATAGATTATACCATTATCTCTAGCTAAAATACATATCAAAAAAACTCCCCAGAACCGAAGCCCTGAGGAGTTGAAAAATCTTTTTTTGAAATTGTACGTCCCGAAACGTATAATTAACGTTTGGAGAACTGTGGTGCTCTACGAGCTGCTTTAAGTCCGTATTTCTTACGTTCTTTCATACGTGGATCACGTGTTAAGTATCCTGCTTTCTTAAGAACTGGTCTGTAATCAGCATCAGCTTGAAGTAAAGCTCTTGCGATACCGTGACGGATAGCTCCAGCCTGTCCTGTGTATCCTCCACCGTGTACGTTTACTAATACGTCGAATTTGTCAACTGTCTCTGTAGCAACGAGTGGCTGACGAACTACAACTTTTAATGTCTCTAATCCAAGATATTCATCAATATCTCTTTTGTTTATTGTAATTTTACCTGTTCCAGGTACTAAATATACTCTTGCGATTGATTTTTTTCTTCTTCCTGTTCCGTAGAATTTTGCATTAGCCATTATAACTTCCTCCTTTCAACCTTTCCTTAAAATGTTAATACTTCTGGTTTCTGAGCTTGTTGTTCGTGCTCTGGTCCAGCGTATACGTGTAATTTTTTGATCATACTTCTTCCCAAAGGTCCTTTTGGAAGCATTCCTTTAACTGCAAGTTCAATTACTTTTTCAGGTTTCTTAGCCATCATTTCTCTTAATGTAGTCTCTTTCATTCCTCCTACATAGTCTGAGTGATGATAGTAGATTTTCTGATCTAATTTTTTACCTGTTACTTTAATTTTTTCAGCGTTGATTACAACTACGTAATCACCTGTATCGATGTGTGGTGTATATTCCGGTTTATTTTTTCCTCTTAAAACTTTAGCGATCTCAGAAGTTAAGCGTCCTAATGTGCATCCTTCTGCATCAACTACATACCATTTTCTTTCAATCTTGTCTGGATTAGCCATGTAAGTTTTCATTGGGTGACCTCCTAATAAATTTCATCAAATTAATGTCTTCTTTACTATATAGAATCAGTCCACTCCGGGGCTTTGGTGTAAACTGTTTCCTCTGTTTTCATACTGATTTATTATATTATTATTATGGGCTTATGTCAAGTACCATTTTCTCTTTCTATTCCGATTTTTCAGGGAATTTTCTAAGTATCCTGCCTGTTCTTCTCATCAGATTCATTCCTTTTAAAATCCATTTTCGCATTGCAAGCGAAAAACACCATATAGCCACATATATATGATACAAACGATTTTTCTCACAATCCACATATCTTTCCCCGCGATAGAATCCTTTCAGCACACCCAGCACCTGCTCATCGTTAATTCCCCACTCGAGCACCCACTGGTTGTCTCCGCATAACACATATCCATCCGGCTTCGTTTTAATTACTCTGTGAAGAATATAATTTCCATTTTTTCTTTTATAAAGAATAACATCGTGTTTTTTTACGCCTTGGTTTGGAGTGACAAGATGAATCATATCTCGTTTTGGACGAATACACGGGAGCATACTGATACCGGAGGCAGTTGTAAAAAGTTCTCCAGTCTCCACAAGAATCTGTTCCATTTTTTTAATCATTGCACACTCCCTGCCTTACGCCTCTAAGATTCCAGCCTCAATGAGCTGACTGGTAAATGTCTCCACGTCTTTTTCAGCTTGTCCTTCCGTCATCTCATAATGCTCCAACATTGCGCAAACAAGCGTTTCTTTCGTCTGTTTTTTCTCAAGTAATTTCCAGAGAAATGCTCCCGTTTTATTGGTTTGCAGCATTCCTTTAAAATCATTTGCTCCCACTCCTACCGGAACCGCCACGAATTTTCCAGCTACTTCTCTCATCATAAACCCAGTTTTAATCTTCATCTTGATCTCCTTTCATTTTCTCATATGCCGTCACTACCGCTTCCTTTGAAATCGTACATTTCATTCGGTAAACCGGCACTTCACTCAACAGTGTATCTAAAATCGCTAATAATTCCCCTGCCATCTTTTCGCTTCTAGGCACAATCGTCTGGCGCATCAAAAGCGGAATCGCTTCCCAAACTCCGATTCTCTCGATCGCATTCTCGTTTCCACGCTCCAACATACAGATCCCTTGAAGAATAGCTTTGCGATTGAGGTTCTCATCTGTCTTTCCACTAAACGGTGTCCCATATGCAGCCCATCCGTTTTTGTCTTTTCGAATCGCCGGTTTATCATCATTGATGATCAATGCTCTTTCTTTTCCGAAATAGTTCTGCCACTGCTTTGTATGTGTCGACTTTCCTGTTCCACTGTCCGCCGAGAACAGATATGCTTTTCCATCCACTTCAACCGCTGAGGCGTGCACCATAATGCCACCTTCCGAAATAAATTTTTTGTAAAACTCAGAGCCTGCAAAAATATACTCACATTGTGCTTCCGTGAGATGTGGCTGCTCCTTTTGCTTTTCTTCGCAAAATTGTTTCGTTAATGTCAATCTGATATCTGGCTCTCCTTCTCCCGCAGTTCGATATGGCTCCATCTTTCGGCGCAGCATCTCATAATGCGGCTCATATTCCGTCACGCATTCGGCAATCTTATAACGCATAATTCCTCCTTATTCTTTGGCAAAAAGGACTTGGCAATCATTTTCCCAAGTCCTTTTCTGATTAGTCAATTGTAAATTCTTTTTCTACTTTTAACAACTGTCCATCTTTTTCTATATACATACTCATTTTATATGTTCCCGTCTTAAATGCTCCGTTCATTGTAGTCATGCGAAGCTTCTTTTGCTCACCGTCCAAAAATTCAGTCGACCATAGTACTTTTCCCGGAGAACTTCCCTCAATCACTTGAATTTGAATCAACTTTTGATTTGGTAGCCAATCAATTCCAGTTGTAAATGTGACGTCAAGACAAGTGGTCCAACTATCTGATAAGTCTTTATTATAGACAATAGATTCAATTGCAGGTTTGGACTCATCTGGTTTTACCGGTGGTACATATGCCGGAATCTCTTTATGTTCTGTATACCCTGCATAATTTCCTTTTTCATCTACGTAAAATGCAAATATATCTTCATCTGTTCCGTTATATGTAAACTCTACAGTATTTTGTCCCGCATGCATCTGCACTTTTGTGGACGCAACTGCTCCACTGAGAATCTGTTTTCCAGTCGGTGTATTATTCCATGATGCATTACTTTCATCATTCCACGTATACGTTCCATAATAGAGTACACCATCTTCATCCGAAGTAAAACTATAGCGTACTTCTGTCTCAGAAATACGTTCTACTTTCTGATTTGTAATACGCGGCGGTGTATATTCCACTGTAAAGGTCTTCTTTGCCACTGTTCCATCTTGGAATGTCACTTTCGCTGTATACTGATTGTCCTTGTGTCCATAATCATCCGGAATTACAATTGTATACGTTGTCTTGTCTTCACTTACCTTCAACTGTGCTTTGTCGATTGTAATCTCAGAATCTGTCGGGCAAATGAACGAGAAATTATCCAGTGTCAATTCCTCCTCAGGTGCTTTATTTAGCACGATTGTAATTGTATTTTTCGGCTTTTCACCGACAGAAACTATGGAATATTCTTTGGAAATATTCGGATCTTCCTGCACGCTTCCACTGATCGCAATCGGTCCTAACACTTCAGAACTTCTTCCGTCATGCGCTTCTAACACATAGTATAGCTGATAAGAAATCCCCGATTCCAGTCCTCTAATCATTACTTTGTTAAAACCAGTCTTAATTTGCTGCTTGTATCCTTTTTTCACCGTTTCCACAGATGGAATGTCTGTCGCTTTGCTCACCTGCGTGTGCCCCGGAATATATACGTATACATACCCGCCTTCATCCACGTCGAACAAGTCAAATTCTGCTCTTGTCGCCTCGCTTCTCAATACAGTTGCGTTACTCACTGTTGGGCAGTCTACTTTGTAGCTGAACTCTTCCTGAATAATCTTTCCTGATTCCAATTTAATTGAAAATGTATATGTGTCATCTTTGGCAAATGTAGAAGTCGACACTGTATAAACCTTGTTGTCTGTCGTCTCTACCTTTAAGATTGTCATATCTTTTCCTCCGTGACAGAGGATTGTCATGTCATCTACTGTGAGTTTTTTCTTTGTCGCTTTTTCAAGTGTCACAATCATGCGGTTCATTCCACGCACTACCACAGATACGATACTGTTTGAAAGAACCTCTACCTGCACATCATTATTTCCATTGTCCTCTACTTTGTCAATCTTTCCGGTTCCGGAAATTGTAGAATTTTCACCTGCCAAAACAGCATCTTCCACCATTTTATTTACTTCAATCTTAGAACCGCTTGCATTCTCTGATACAGTCAGTTTTTCTGCCGGTGTATTCACAACAAAATTTTCTACTTTGTTATCAACTGTTACTTTCGCAATTTTCAAATCGCCCGTAATTGTCATGTTGCTTGATGCACTGAGTTCTGTTACATTTGAACCGGCACCAAGATTCAGTACAAGGTTTCCTGCTGTTCTGCTTTTTCCGGCTACTTTACTTATTTTATCAAACGATACATTGTTCGCTGTGATTGTACAGCTCGCATCTGCTGCAACTTCCAAATTTCTCACACGGATATTATCCAAAATAATCTCTCCGTTGTTTACAGAACTATCCACGATCACTTTTTTGTAATTTCTAATTTTTGAAGTTGCTTCTAATGTGTACTTACCATTTTTCAAATCAGCTGATGTGATTGTCAGTGTCTCTTTTGTCACTTTCTTCGCATCATCACATGCATCTATGACATTTGTTGCAAGCCATGATTTCTGACTTGTTGCAACATCTTCCGAACTAATCATATCTTGAGCTGTTGTATATGGTGACTGTGTCAATGTATTTCCATATGTTACCTTACCATCCACACTGATGTAAGAACGAACCGCATATCTCGTATTAAATCCGGATCCGCTGATTCCTGTCAACACACCGGTAAAATAAATTTTATCCTCTGTCGTCTTCCAACTCTCTTCTCCCGGAATATTCAGCACCTTATACACTTTCTTATTATAAGTATAACTTTTACCAATCTCCAATGTACCATTCACTTTTTCCAACACGCTCGCCGGCAAAGCTACTGTTCCGTAAGTCACATTCTTACCTTCCGACTGTAATTTTTCTACATATGCTTTATCAACCGCTGAAATTGTACGAAGTCCCACTTTTTCCCCTGTACGAATTTCCATCGACTCTGTTGTGACAGGTGTCCCTGTCTCTGCCGCAAACGCCATTCCTACGCTGCCGAACATACATACAAAAGCGACTACTATTGTCAGCCATATTTTATTTCTGTTTTTCTGCATTCCTCTTTCTCCTTTGTTGTTATTCATTCCATTCCTCTGGAATTTCTATCTCATTATCAAGATTTTCTGTCGTATCTTCTGTAGATTTTCCCTCTCCATCTACTTCGATGTCTTCATCGTTGTCAGATAGATCTTGATTTTTATTCTGATTTCCTTCTACGTTCTCATTCTGTTCTTCTGTTTTCTCCTGCTTGAAAGGTGCATGTTGACTTTCACTCTTTCGAGAAGCTGCTTCCTTGTTCTTTGAAAAACTGACAGCACAAATTATGAGGCCACAAATAACAATTATTGCAATCAGAATCATAACTAATTTCTTTTTCTTCATAGACACCTCTATTGTACTCCGGAAAATTAACCTAAATCTTCATCTCCCCAATCTCCTACACCACCATCATTATCCAACCCACTCATCAGGATTACATCTTCTGTTTCAAATTTCACGATATTTAATTCCAAATTTTCATACATTTCTTTCTTCACTGTTGTCTTACTCCTTCGCTGTTTTTTATTTCCGGCATATTATATCGTAATTTTTATTGATGTGCAATCTTTTTTTCTCCGTGTATTTCCCCAAACTTTTCCTAATTCCTACCATTTTTATCATTATTCTAACCAATACACTTTACGCACCAATCGACAATGTTTCTTCTGTATGATAAAATAAATATCAGCAAACACTAACACAGCAGAGGAGGTAATGTCTATGTGGTCTTATGAAAGTGTTTTTTATCAAATTTATCCAATCGGATTTTGCGGTGCTCCAACCGAAAATGACGGCGTCACGGTTCCACGTATTCGCAAACTTATGGATTGGACAGACTATTTGAAATCTCTTGGTATAAGTGCCGTTTTACTGAATCCAATCTTTGAATCTGACAATCACGGATATGACACCCGTAATTTTCTGAGAATTGACTGTCGACTAGGAACAAACAAGGATTTTTCGGATGTTTGCTCTCATTTGCATCAGCATGGTATTCGAATTGTTTTAGATGGAGTTTTTAATCATGTCGGTCGTGGTTTTTGGGCTTTTCAAGATGTAAAAGAAAAGAAATGGGACTCTCCATACAAAGACTGGTTTTATCTTAATTTTGACGGTGACAATGCATATCAGGACGGCTTCTGGTACGAGGGCTGGGAAGGACATTTTGAACTTGTCAAACTCAACCTGCAAAATCCTGCCGTCTCCGATTATCTGTTGGAGTGTGTAAAACAGTGGATTGAACAATTTGATATTGACGGGCTTCGTCTGGACGTTGCCTACAGTTTAGACCACAACTTTATGAGAAGACTCCGCAGCTTTTGTCAGGAATTAAAACCGAATTTTGCTTTGATTGGAGAAGTGCTGTTCGGAGATTACAATTTGATTGTAAATGACGAGATGCTGCACAGCTGTACCAATTACGAATGTTACAAAGGACTTTTTTCCAGTCTGAATGATATGAATTTATTTGAAATCGCACACTCTCTGAACCGCCAGTTTGGTCCTGAACAGTGGTGTATTTATCGTGGAAAACATCTGATGACATTTGCAGACAACCACGATGTCACAAGACTTGCAAGCATTTTAAAGAATAAGGAACATATCCGAATTGCCTACGGAATCCTGATGGGCATGCTGGGAATTCCGTGTCTTTACTACGGAAGCGAATGGGGCGAGGAAGGAGTCAAAGAAGCAAATAATGATTACGCACTCCGTCCATGTTTTGAAAATCCAAAACCAAACGAACTGACCGATTGGATTCGCCGCTTGATCATGCTTCGCCAGTCAAGTGATGCACTTTGTAATGGAGATTACCGGAATGTGGTAATTCAAAATCATCAGCTCATCTTTGAGCGAAAAACTGACAAAGAAAGAGTTCTTGTTGCTGTCAACGCATCGGAGCAGGAATACACAGTTCGCCATGGCGATTTGAACGGAAGCGGAACAGAATTAATCACAGAGACGGAGATTACATTAAATGGGGAACTCACACTTCCACCTTACAGTGTGCAATATATTCGATTTTAGGTTAAAATCCAAATATACAAAGGCACTCCATCATTTACGCTGAGTGCCTTTATATTGTTCACTATGATACTTTTCATCTGTTTACTCGTCTACCATGTCACTTTTAATTTGCAGTCTTTCCAAATCTCGCAGGAATCCAAAGAAAGCTCAACTCCCGCACTTTTCAATACTTTGCAAATCTCCTTAAAAACACCTAAGACTGTATTTTCATGTTTCATATTTTCTTTATATTGCTGATAATACTGATAATTGGTCAGTATCATACCTTTGACAAATACTTCTTGAATATTCACCGCAGTAACCCAGCTGAAGTCGCTAAACAAAAATTCATTCAGCATTCCATCCTCCGAACCATTGTCCAGCTTTTGCGGCACTCGCTCCAAGCGTTTTCTCGCCTTCTCAATAATCCCGTAAATATCGTACACTGCCTCTTTACTCACTTTAAACATCTGAAGCAGCCTGATGTCATCAAAAAGGCGATAGACACAATACCTTAGATTTCCATTTCCATAAAGTTCTATCGAAAAACCTCCGTCATCTCCCTCCATGCCGTTTAAAGATTCCGTGCGATACGAAAAAATTTTCATATCCTTTGTCAATGTCTTCATGCTCTTTTATACCCCTTATTCTTTTTTATTTCTCAAGAAATTCTCCAATATTCTCGCTTGTCACTTTTATATATGGCAGATAAACATATTTCTCGGCAATCTCTTCGTCTGTTCCAATTGCCTCAACCATCTTCGCCATCGCCTTTGCCTGTCCTTCTTTATCATTATATACTGTTCCCGACAGCTCTGAATCTGCAAGCGCTCTAAGTCCGGCATCCGTGCCGTCAATCCCAAAAAACACCGGCCATGCCGATTCCGTATAATTCGCCTTTTTGTAAGCGTCAATTGCTCCAAGCGCCATATCGTCGTTGTTTGCAAGAACAAGTTCAATCTTGTTCTGATACTGGCTAATCAGCTGCTCCATCCTGTTCTGTGCCTGAACACGGTTCCAATTTGCAATCTGATAGCTTAGTTTTTCCAGCTCTATTCCACTGTTTTTTATCGTATCAACCGCATTTCCTGTCCGGATGATTGAATCTTGATGTCCTGCCTCCCCTTCCAATACAACATATTGGATCTTTCCATCTCTGTTTTTGTCAATCTGAGTATTTTTCTGTATTACTTCAGCCGCAAGCTCTCCCTGCATCACACCGGACTGTTTCGCCTCTGCTCCTACATAATAAAGTTCATCCCACTGTCTTAGATCTTCCTCTACCGGCTCCCGGTTAAAAAAGATAATCGGAACATCATGATCTCTGGCAAGGTCTATAATTTCCGACGGATCTGCCCGATCCACCAAATTTACACAGAGCACATCACACCCCATGTCAATCAATTCTTTCACCTGATCATCCTGTGTGCGCTGTGACCCCGCTGCATCTAATATCGTAACCGTCGCCTCAAGCTCCTCATGTTCGGGATTTTTCAACTGTTCCTTGAACTGGGCAAGAAGCTCATTCAAAAACGTATCGCTTTGGTTGTAATAAGTAACCCCGATATGCACCTTGTCCTCCCGTGTTTCCTGACGTTTTCCACAGCCAAACAAAAGAAATACATTTACGATGACAAGCATTCCAACCAACCATTTTTTCTTCTTTCTCACTTTTCTCCCCCTTTCCTCTACTGGCTCATTGTAAGAAGCAGTTCTTGGTTTTCTTTGCTGAACAACGTCTCCTTTCGGATTACCGAGTATGATACCGTCTGTTTCTTCATATTTTCAAAATAATGGTCCAGCTTTCTTGCAACTTCGCTCAGACTCTGATAGCCAACGTTAAACTCGTCCGGAACTACAACACACTCCGCAATCCCTTTATCAAGATAATAGATAGCTTCTGTAGACTGACCTATTCCATACAGTAATTCTCCGTGCGGCTGACTGCTCGCCAAATATTCGCCAATTGCAGTCAGATTGCTATCATCCAAAGCAATCACAATATCCACTTTCGATTCCGTGTTTTCCTCTCTGTTTAAAAGCGCATCCAAAGAAAGCTCTAAAATATTGGCATTTTTATCTTCCAGCGCATCTTTAAAACCACACTCTCGGCTGCTGAGCATATTGGAATCCGTCGACGCTAAAAGAAGTCCTATTTTTTTCTCTTCTATATTTCCTTCAAAATCTTTGAGCATTTCTTCCGCCAAAGCTTGTCCCATCTCATAATTGTCTTCTTTTATAACCGGAAGATCATACCTTGTTTCCCCTTTCTCCGCTTCATAACCCACAAGCATAACCGGTACTCTCTTCTCAATCTTCTTCAGCACCTCCTGATCATTCTTGTCTAACACCGGCTGCACGATCAACGCATCCGCTCCATCCTCAATCTCACGTTCAAGAACTTTTTTCTGAGCTTCTGCATCCAATCCTTCTTCTACATCCACAACCGCAAGTTCAATGCCCTCCTCCTCTGCCGCCATTTTCAGACCATACTTCAAAGCAGACCACTGACTGTCTCCTGCATTTTCAAGAATTACCGAAACCTTATCTAGTGCTTTTTTATTCTGTCCCAAAATCATCATCAACGCCAGTCCGATGACCATTATCATCAGAATCACTTCTGTCAGGACAAATCCTTTTTTGTTATTCATCATCTCGTTTCACCTGCACTTCTTTTGCCGTCTCTTCCTTTCGGAACATCCGCCCTTTTTCAAGATCCTCCCGGTTGTCTTCTGTATACAAAACTGCCGGAATACAGATGGATACTGTCGTCCCTTCATCTGGTTCACTCTCCACAACCAGACCATACTCTTTTCCGAACAAAATCTGTATTCGGTTATTCACATTCACAAGCCCTACACCGGAACCATGCTTGCGAATCCGTTTACTGTCCGTCAAGATCAAATCAACTTCTTCCTCCGTCATCCCAAGACCATTGTCTGTAACAGAAAGAATAATATTTTCTCCTTGCATGCGGCCTGTCACTTTGATTTCTCCACAATCATCCATCGAACCCACACCGTAATTGATTGCATTTTCAAGAATCGGCTGCAGCACCAGCTTTACAATACAATACTCATACAGTTCAGGTTGTACATCAAATATGACTGAAAACGTGTTCTTATAGCGTACTTTTTGTATATTCATATAGCTTTGCGCATGCTGAAGTTCTTCTTTGATACTGATTACCGTACGCCCTTTCGAAAGACTGATTCTGAAAAGCCTTGCCAGCTGGGTGATCATAAACGATGCCTCGTCATTTCGCTCCCCCTCAATCATCCAGGTAATAGACTCCAGCGTATTGTAGAGAAAATGTGGATTAATCTGGCTTTGCAATGCATCCAATTCACTTTTTCTCCGTTCGTTCTGCTCCAGTACGATTTTCTTCATAAGCATGTCAATCTGCTCATAGGAGTTCTGAATAGAGTTTCCAAGATGCCTGATCTCCGTGGAGCCTCCAATATAAATCTTCGGTTTCTCTCCCGCTTCATATTCAATAACAGAATGATTTAATTTCAGAATCGGGCTGGAAATCCTCACAGAGACAATACGATTAATAATCATCAACATCATCGCCATCAAAAGCATCAGCATGGCAATGAAATACCGGATATCGATTGTGCCGTCAACAAAGGTCGTCTGAGGAATTACACCAACCAGCTTCCAGCCTGTATAGCTGATTGTATTTACAACAACCTTTCGATGCTCTCCCTCAAATTCCTCGTCATACACTCCTTCTTTATATTTTGCCACAGATTGACTGCTTTCCTTCCTTGTTCCGTCTGCAATCTGTATCTGCTGCGGATGATAAATAATCTGTCCGTCTCCATCACACAGATAGTAATATTGTCCTTTGTTTGCCGAATTGATCTGCTTCATCATGCGGGCAATTCCTGAGTAATCCATATCTACAAGCAGAACTCCCATACGCGACACTCCATTGTCGGTAATCTCCACTGCCCGGCTCAGCGAAATCACCCAATAATACCGAAACGTGCCATCGTCGAACAGATTCTGGATATGCGGCACTGAAAAGTGCATATTTTCCTGAATCTCCATCGCCTTCTTATACCAATCCTGTTCTGTGACATCCGGATCTTCCTTCTCCGCCGCCACAGGCTCCGCTGCCATCAGACGTCCATAGTCATTATAGATAGCAATACTCTGCAGATTGTCTCCATTTACTTCATACAAAAGATTCATTCCACTTTGAATACTCTGAGCCTGACTGGAAAAATCATTTTCTTTTATTACATTATAATAAACCGTGTCTGAGATCTGTCTCATACTCACCAGATAGTCTTCTAAATATTCACTTGCCTGTTCCATCAGTTTTTGTGTGCTTCCAACCATCTCATCTTTTGAAATCCCTGAAAATCGAAGATAGAGTGCAACCCCCAATATCAGCATGATAGAAATCGACACCACAGAAAAGGCAATCATAAGGGTTGATTGTATCCCTTTCGGCTTTATTTTTTTCAAATATGCCAAACACTTATTTTTCACGTTCCATATACTCCGTTCTGTATTTTGACGGCGATGTGTGAAACTGCCGTTTAAAAACATAACTAAAATAATTCGGGTCTGTATAGCCTACTTTTTTCGCTATGATATAACTCTTTTCCCCCGTCTCGATCAGCATACGGGCAGCCTGCTCCATACGATACTCTGTCAGATACCCGATAAAAGAATTGCCGGTCTCTTTCTTAAAAATTGTAGAAAAATAAGAGTTGGATACTCCAAGTTCTCTACAGATGCTGTCCAGAGACAACTCTTCATCTGCATAATGATTGCGAACATACTCCTGTGCTTTTAAGACAAAAGATTTTGTCGATCTGCTTCTTGAATTTAACAGTCTCTCACGGAAAGAGAAACTTATATCCAAAAGCCATTTTCGAAAGCTCTGCGGCTCCATATCAAGAAGCCTTCCATACAGTTTTCTCATATCTCCGGAAAATTCATCCATCACAATCTCGTTATTTGCAGAGAAACGATATAATTCACTTACCAGTTCCATGACTGAAATATAGTGCTGCTGTAAGGATTTTCTCTGAAAGGATATCTGCTCCAAGTATTCATCAATCGCTTTTTCAATATCCTCTTCCGTGCCCAAACGAATCATCTTAAACAGCTGATTAAACGAATCTGTCCCCTGCTTTAAATCCGGTTCACTTACCTCCTGCGGCGCAACCTCTTTGATATTGATTGCTCTTGACGCCCCATAAATCGCGCGGTATGAAACCGCATCTCTTGCACTTGCATACGACTGTGCAAGGTCCAAAATATTGTCGCAGACAAATCCAATCCCAACAGTCACAACAGCTCCGACCATTCGCTTGACATATCTGCAGAACCGGTCGCACTCATCTGTCAGCCTTGATACCTCGTGCTCATCCTGAAGCTGCACGAGCAAAATACTATTTCCCAAATAAGAAAAGCACTTTCCTCTCCAAGCTTCTCCAAGGCGCTCTTTTGCCTGTTTTTCAACTGATGCAAATAAAAGCAACGGATTCACATCCTGCTGTATCCTGCTTGAAGATGTATGGATCACAAGACAACAGTAACAAGGTCCCTCCAACGAGATCTGATAGTCTGAAAGATACTTCTGCAGTTCCCCTGCCTGAATTCTTCCCTCTATCAGCGTGGAATAAAAATTGACCTGCAAAAGTGGCAAAGACTCCAGATAATAATTCTGCAGCACCTGAACGTTTTTCTTCTCGCTGATCTCCTCATCAAGCTTTATCTTCATCTGCGTAAACACATTGGTCAGTTCAACTGAATTTACCGGCTTTAACAAGTACTCCTCAACTTCTAAATGAACCGCCTCTTTTGCATATTCAAATTCATCAAATCCGGTGAAAATCAACAGTTTTGTGGCCGGAAACTCCTCTTTGATGTGATGTGCAAGTTCCATGCCATCCATATATGGCATCTTAATATCCGTCATCACCACATCCGGCTGGTATTCTTCCACCATCTCAAGCGCTTTTACACCGTTGTTCGCATAGCCGATCACAGAAAAACCAAGCCCTTCCCAGTTGATCTTTTTCATAATGACTTGTATTACATCTTCTTCATCGTCTACTAAAAGTACTGTGTATGTTTTCATATCCTTCTTCTCCATGTCTATATAGTAATTTTTATTATATCAGATGTCACTTCAAATGCAATGCATACCCCGAACAAAATAAAGAGCCAGAATAGCTTCTGACTCTCTTTTTGTAAAAATAAAATTATTTTTTCTGAACATATTTCAAACAGTCCAATGTTACTGCTACAAGAATAATGATTCCTGAGAATACGAACTGAAGGTTTGTGTCAATACCAAGGATTGTAAGAGAATATGTAAGTGCTGTGAAGATACATACACCAACTACAACTCCTGAGATCTTACCGATACCACCTGTAAATGATACACCACCTACTACGCAGGCTGCGATGGCATCCATCTCCCATCCCTGTCCATAAGCCGCTGAACCGGAACCAACCATTCTCACACATTCTAACCATGAACCAAATCCATAAAGAACACCTGCAAGAACAAATGCACCAACTGTTACCCAGAATACGGAAATACCTGAAACAGATGCTGCTTCTGGGTTTCCACCTACTGCATACAGGTTTTTACCAAATGTTGTCTTATTCCAAATGATCCATACAATTACGATTGCAGCCACTGCCCAAAGGATAATTGTTGGGAATCCATTGATTTTCGGAATTACCATATTCGGAATCGCTGGTTCAATCGCACCAAAGGATACACCTTTTGTCGCATATGTAACAAGACCGAAGATTACAAGCATGTTTGCCATTGTTGAAATAAATGGGTGCATTTTGAATTTTGCGGTAAAGAAACCGGCAATTGTTGTAAACACTGTACATAACAAAATACACATTACAAGTGCTAATATCACTCTTGCTCCAAGCGGCATTTTTGTAAAATCAAAAATATGTCCGAATACAGAACCTGTATTGACACCCTGGTGCATGATAATTGTTGCGGTTGTCATACCCATTCCGACCATACGACCGATAGAAAGGTCAGTACCTGCAAGAAGAATCAATGCTGCTACACCAAGTGCAAGGAACATTCTAGGCGAAGCCTGCTGTAAAATATTCAATACGTTGTTGTAAGTAAGTAACGGTGAACCTTTTACCATTGGAGTAATAATACATAACATGATAAAGATTAAAATAATCGCAATATACAAACCGTTTTGTAAGAAAAATGCTCTGCGGTTAAATGTATATTTGTAGTTTTCCCATTTCTGTGCTCTTGTCTCCAGGAAAGTGAATTTTGACATACGCAGTAAATCAATCAAATGATATTTGTAATTGTAAGCTGCATGTCTTCTGTCTTTGATTTCCTGAAGTTCTTTCTGATATTGAATCTTCGCATCAAACAGGCGGTTTTTGTAAACATACTTCTCATCTTTAATTTCATTGTGATCAGAAAGTTTTGCAACAATTCCCTGATGCTCTTTTTCCAATTCTACAAGTCTTGCTTTATAGTTTTCTTTTGCCTGTACTTTTTGCTGTGCACAGCTTTCTAAAACTGCATTGTAGTAATCTTTGTTAAAATGTTCTTTCAAGTAAGCTTCTGCTTCTGAAATCAATTTTGAAATCTGATCTTTATTTTTTGCCTCAACAGCTTTTGCTTTCTCCAGCTCCCGTTTTGCCTCTTGAATCCGGTTCTCTTTTTCCCCTTTTGTAAGGCTTCGGTCTTTTTTCATTCTGTCTATAATGCCCTGAAGATGAACAACTTTTTCTGTACCATCTACTCTGAGGCTGTCAATTTTTTCCTGAATTTTACCCACATGATCCTCAATCGGTTTGCGGAGCTTTAACTCCTGCTCTTCCGTAAGAATCTTACTGTTTCCATTAGCCATATCTATCATTCTCCCTCATTATAGGTATTTTGCACTGAGCCTTAAGAGCTCTTCCTGATTTGTGTCTTTTGTATTAACAATTCCCGCAAGATGTCCATTAGACATAACACCAATACGGTTTGTGATTCCCAAAATCTCCGGCATTTCAGACGAAACAACAATGATTGTTTTTCCTTGCTTTGCCATTTTGATAATCAATTCATAGATTTCATATTTTGCACCAACATCAATTCCTCGTGTCGGTTCATCCATCATAAACACTTGAGGTTCACGTTCAAGCCATTTTCCAAAAATAACTTTCTGCTGATTTCCTCCTGACAAACTTGAAATCATATCATCTGGTCCCATACATTTTGTATGCATAATCTTAATCTCATTCGAAGTCGCTTTTGTCATCTTTGCGTCAGACAACAACTGTCCGGATTTGTACTGACTGAGATTTGCAATTGTTGTATTAAATGTCAAATCTCCTTTTAAGAACAATCCGTTTGCCTTACGTTCCTCTGTAATCAACGCAAATCCATGCTCCATCGCTTCTTTTGCACTTCCGAAGTTCATCAGATGGTTGTTAAAGTAAACACGTCCTGCCGCTCTGGTTCTAATTCCGAAAATTGTCTCCAAAAGCTCTGTACGTCCTGCTCCTACCAAACCGTACAATCCAAAAATTTCACCTTTTTTTACATCAAAGGAGATATCCTGCAAATGAGGCTCAAATTTCGTTGACAAATGCTGGATAGACAAGATCGGTTCTTTTGGTTCATTGTCTACCGGCGGGAAACGATTCTCAAGAGAACGTCCAACCATCGCAGCGATCAGCTCATTCATATCTGTGTCTTCTGACCGTTTGGTCATAACAAGATTTCCATCCCGTAGTACGGATACTTCATCACAAATCGTGAAAATCTCATCCATTTTATGCGAAATATAAATTAAGGAAATTCCCTGTTCTTTCAACATATTCATCATCTCAAACAGCTTTTCAACTTCCTGAACTGTCAATGAGGATGTTGGCTCATCGAGAACGATTACTTTTGCATTGTAAGAAATCGCTTTTGCAATTTCACACATCTGCCGCTGTGATACGGACATATTCCGCATCGGTTGAGTCAGGTTGACAGTCATTCCAAGTTTTCTAAAAAGCTCGGAAGCCTCTTTTTTCATTCTTCCCTCATCCACGATTCCCATTGAGTTGCGCGGATAGCGTCCGAGGAATAGATTGTCAACTACATTTCTTTCTAAGCACTGGTTCAATTCCTGGTGAACCATTGCGATTCCGTTTTCCAGTGCATCTTTTGGACCTGAAAAACTTACTTCCTTTCCATCAAGGAAAATTTTTCCTTCATCTTTTTGATATGTACCGAAAAGGCACTTCATCATCGTAGATTTACCAGCACCATTTTCTCCCATCAGTCCCATAACCGTTCCTTTTTTCACATCTAAATTAATGTGATCCAAAACCCGGTTTCTTCCGAAAGACTTGCTCATGCCACATATCGATAAGATGATTTCTTCTTTCTTATCTGCCATTCTTCTCTACTCCTGTTTTGTTTACACGTATTATTATTTTCTTTTACTCAAAAAGAGGTTATCGGGAAGAATTTCTTCTTCCCAATAATCTGCTCTTTTTCATTTCTTTTTTGTTATTATTGATTCAATAAAGATGTGTAAGAAGCTGCGTTGTCTGTCTTAACCATGTTGATTGCGAACGCATCATACTGGCTTGGATTTCCAAGACGGTTTGTAATGTTAGATTCTGTCTGTCCATCACCACCGATGTATTCAACATCAAGGTTAAGAAGATCATCATAGTTCTGAAGTAATGGCTGATATGTTGAGCTTAAGAAGTTATCAGAAGCATTGTAGATGTTCAACCATACTTTTTTCTTTGCATGTTCTTTTTCATCAAGTTGATTTGAAACTGGTTCGAATACCTTTGTAGAATCTGTAAATTCTTTATAGTTTTCAGCTGTAACTGCTACGTTCAATGCATAGTAAGAACGTTCTTCTTCGCTGTATCTGTATACGTCTTCTGAAAGAACATTTCCAGCTTCATCTGCTGTACCGATACCTGTGTCAATATCTACACCATCAAGTGAGTTACGAAGAACACGAAGTGTTAAATATGCCTGTACGTCTGCATGCTGGCTGATTGTTCCGCCGTATCCTTCTGCGATAGCTGCAACTGCATCGTTATTTGCATCGTATCCGAATGTAGGAACTTGATTGTCTTTTGACCAAGCATTGAACATTGACATTCCCATACCATCGTTGTTAGATGCGATTACATCGATCTGATCACCGAATGAAGAAGACCATGTTCCGATTGCATTACCTGCTGTTGCCGCATCCCATGTAGCTCCTGAAGAGTTCTTCATTTCCTGAGAAGCAAGCTCACGAATAATATATTTCTTTCCGCCAACTTCGATTGAACCATCTTTTACTGCTTTTGAAGAACCATCTGTATTAGTTCCGATTGGGTCACTGTTGATTGCACCATCTTTTTCAACGTCTGTTCCAAGAGCTTTACGAACACCTCTTGTACGAGCGATAGAGTCATTATGTCCGATATCACCGATTGCCAATACATAACCGATTACACCATCACCATTTTTATCGATTGTAGCAATATTTTCTTCAATGTACTCTTTGATCATTGTTCCTTGAAGTTCAGCACCCTGATTAGCATCAAATCCTACATAATATGTATCTTTATTAAAGTTCAAAGCGTTCTTGTCTAACTCACCTGTAGAGCTGTTAGATGGCTGACGGTTGAACCATACTAAAGGTTTATCTTTGTTCGCAACGTCTGATGTGGATTTGTCTCCGCCTTTGTCAGATCCTCCATTGTCTCCTCCACTTGATCCACATGCTGCTGTAGATACAACGAGTAATCCTGCCATTGCTAATAATGCTAATTTTCTTTTCATAACTTTTGTTCTCCCTTCTGTTATCGACGTTTCGCTCCGTCGTTTGTTGATATTGCTAGTATAATATATGTTTTAAAGAAAAAATATAGGATATTTTTCTTTTTTCATTGAAATTTTAAAGCTTTCACAAAAATTTTATATTAATACTTTTAATAAATTACAAAAAACGACATCATTTTGCATATACACTTTCACCAAACATTTTTATCAGCACAAAAAAAGGAACCCTCCCAGTTCAATCACCTGGTGGATTCCTCTTCTTTTCGCACTCTTATTCTTTCACAAGCACCTTCACAATTTCAGCCATATACATCGTATGATAATCTTTTTCCGGATACCATCTTGCATCATTCTCTTTGACATCAAAACATTCCGGACGCATCTCTTGATGATACTGTTTTTTGCAGACCATAATCATATCCGCCTCTTCAAACGCCACTGTTCCATCTGTAAAATACGGTGTCAATCCTGCATTTTTCACCTTATCCTCGTCTCTTCCGGATATTTTTCCACAGTAAGCAAGCGCCGGACGATAGTTTTCCCCAAAAAACGCAATCGTAAACAGATCATTGTGATCTACGAAGTCTTTCGTGTATCTCTGTGGACGAATGTAAACACTTACCACATTCTTTCCCCACATAACACCAACGCCTCCCCAGCTTGCTGTCATTGTATTATAGGATTCTTCATTTCCCGCTGTAATCAAAAGCCATTCTTTTCCAATCTTTGTAAATGGATTGAACGAAAGGTCTTCTATTTTCACTTCTTGAAATGCCATCTTATACACTCCTTTCACCTGCGCCACATAAGGCAGCTGTCATAAGTCTATGTTTCAGAACCTTATTTCATGATTACTTTTCTAAAGTTCTTTTTCCCTCTTCTCAGCACGATACCTTCTCCTGCAAACACGTCTTTTGCAAATACCGCTTTAATATCAGTAACTTTGTCTCCATCTACAGCAACACCGCCCTGATCTACAGCACGTCTTGCTTCAGATTTAGATGGAACTAATCCGCTCTTTACAAGCATTGTCAAAATATCGATACTTCCGTTCACAAGATCTTCTTCTGTAAGTTCTGCTGTCGGCATGTTTGCTGCTGCACCACTTGAGAACAATGCTCTTGCACTTTCCTGTGCTTTTGTCGCTTCCTCTTCTCCATGAACAAGTTTTGTCAACTCAAATGCGAGAATCTCTTTTGCCTGATTCAGCTGGCTTCCTTCCCAGTCATCCATCTTGTCAATCTCTTCCAACGGAAGGAATGTAAGCATACGGATACATTTCAGAACATCTGCATCTGCGACATTTCTCCAGTACTGATAAAATTCAAATGGTGATGTCTTATTCGGGTCAAGCCAAACTGCACCAGACTGTGTTTTTCCCATTTTCTTTCCTTCAGAGTTCAAAAGTAATGTGATTGTCATCGCACTTGCATCTTTTCCAAGCTTACGGCGGATCAATTCTGTACCTGCCAGCATATTGCTCCACTGGTCATCTCCACCGAACTGAAGATTACATCCGTATTTCTGGTACAATGCGTAGAAATCATACGCCTGCATGATCATGTAGTTAAACTCTAAGAAGCTCAGTCCTTTTTCCATTCTCTGTTTGTAGCACTCTGCTGTCAGCATACGGTTCACGCTAAAGTGCGCCCCTACTTCGCGAAGCAATTCAATGTAGTTCAGATCCAAAAGCCAGTCTGCATTGTTTACCATCATTGCTTTTCCTTCTGAGAAATCAATGAATTTGCTCATCTGCTCTTTAAAGCAGTCGCAGTTGTGCTGAATCTGCTCCGGGGTCATCATAGATCGCATATCTGTTCTTCCAGATGGATCTCCGATGTATCCTGTTCCTCCCCCGATCAATGCGATTGGTTTATTCCCTGCCATCTGAAGACGTTTCATCAGGCACAGTGCCATAAAATGTCCCACATGAAGACTGTCTGCTGTCGGGTCAAATCCGATGTAAAATGTTGCCTTTCCTTCATTAATCAAGTTGCTGATCAGCTCTTCGTCTGTTACCTGCGCAATCAATCCTCTTGCTTTCAATTCATCATAAATCTTCATTTTTCATTCTCCTTCTTGTCTGTCGGTTTTATTACTTTTCGGAGCGTTTTATTGCATGACATATAATTTTCTATAATTAAAAAAACCCGCCCCTTATCTAACATAAAGGGCGAGTGTAATCCCGCGGTACCACCTTCATTCGCATTCACTTCACAGCAAACGCCTCTGCAAGTATCTATCAATACTCAGGCACGATAACGTGTGCCATCCCGTTGCAGCCTACTTAGAATTATGTCACTGTTCGGTGCAAAGCTCCAAGATGTATTCATAATCGACTTTCCATGCGCCTCTCATCAACCGGCAGCTTTCTGTATGGCGTCTCAATTATTACTTTTTCTTTTCTTCGCCGTTTCTTATTCTGAGGAAATACTACCCCATAAAATGATATTTGTCAAGGGGCTTATACGCCTTTTTCTTGTTCCAAAGCATCATTCCAGCCAAGAGCAGCAAGCCCGTCACAGACAATACTTTTCCCATCTTCAATCCCGGTGCATGATACACAATCTCTACCTCATGTGTTCCGACCGGCATCTTTACTCCTAAAAATGCCGTATTGACTTTTTCATACTTCACGTCTTTTCCATCTATCTTCACTTCAAAGTGCTCATCATATGGAATCGATGTAATCAGATACCCATCTTTCACGCCGTCCACACTTCCTACAATTCGGTTTCCTTTTGTCTGTGCCTTGTCCATCCTAAATTCGCTTTGGCACAGCGTCTTTAAGGATTCGTCAGTATTTCCGATATAGCATCGAAGGTTTCGGATTTCATAGTTTCCTGCTCCTAGTCCCAGATTCACTTCCGTTTGTCCCGCCTTTAGGTTTACCGCATAAGTAAAGGTTGTGTTGCCATTATAGTAAATATGCGATCCTGCGCTTAGTTTATTTTTCACACCTGCAAGCCACACAGAAACATCCTTGGATGTCTTGTAATTTTTTAGTTCAAACTGCACAAACAGAATCTCTTCCTTCTGTGCCTCCTCACTGATTTTTAATTTCACATTCTGAATTTTTTTTGACTTAATATGGTATCCATCTTCTATCTTTTCAATCGCCTTCGTATCTTCCATCGGAATCTCTGCCCCAGTCTCTTTCACCTGACTGTTCAACACCTCTTTCGGATTCACTGTATCATTTACTGATTTTCCTACAGCAAATCGCAAAAAAGCGAGCTGACTGTACGGAAATTCCAAATCTTCATACGCTTTTTCCGAAATCATCTGATTTGTCACATACGCAATCGGAAGAACTTCTTCATTTTTATAGACTGTCACATCTCCGACTTTCTTCTCCTGTTGATACCCTGTGATTTCTTGTTCAGAAAGAATGTATTTTACCCCCATCAATTTCTGATAAATCGGGTTTTCTGTCACAGACTGCATCAATACATTTCGAAATGGCTGTTCCACCAGAAATGTTTCGGTTCGAAATTTCTGGTACGCCGGATTGTAGGAAGACGAATAAATCGATGATACATACTGCTGCATATTCCAAATACGGTTCAAATTTGCGGCATTTTCACTTGTCGTGCCGCTTTGCTCCATTCGGTAAAATCCGTTCTCTTTTTCTGTTAACTCTTCAATCTCAGTTCGAATCTGCTTATTTGTCACCTCTTCGTAAAATGCCGGTTCGATCATCTTGTCGGCACTTTTGTGCAGCACCACTCCATACAGCGCCAAAAAGCCAATTGGAACAACGATGAGAACCCAATCGAATTTCTTCCAATAAAAAATAAGATAGCAGACAAGCATCACCAGCGCATCCACCAGCACCCAGCCCAGATATTCTGAATATTTTCCTTGTTCACGTCCCATATACACCAACACAATTGTCAGTAAAAACGGCAAGGCTCCTGCCCAAAAAGAGATTTCACGCCGTTTTTGCTTTTCCAAATAAGTTGCAATCAGATAACATAAAAACGGCAAAAATGGAATCATCACTTTATCCCGAATATAAAGTCCTCCATTAAGCAAATAGGCAAACAAAGGTACTGCCAAAATAACGATACAGGCAATGTGCAAAAATTTCTCATATAGCTTCCGATATGTCAATCCGGTAATCAGGACCGTGATCGCAAGTGTTGTCAATCCGATACCGTACGGCGTATATACAACCCGGAAAATCGGAATTTCCGGAATCAAAAGCGCAGACAGTGCCGTCTTATGTCCTCCTTCTCGTCCTCCCGCAAGCGCCATCGCCGTCGGCACAAGAAGTACGGCACTCATCAAAACTGCCGTCAGCATCGGTAAAAGGAAGCGAAATCCATCTGACACAAACCCTAAAATCTTTATATTTTCTCCAAGTTTCTCTTTGCCCTCGGTATACCGATAAATAACATACAATACAAGCGCAAACATTCCACCTATGCTAAAGTAGAAACTTGTCAGAATCATAAGAAATACACTTATCGTGTAGAGTCCTGCTTTCTGTTTCTCAAAATACCGATCTACACCTAAAAATGCCAGACACAAAAACGGCATATAATTGACAAACATAATCTGATTATAAGAATGGTAGATCATCGGTCCGGACAATAAAAAAAGCAACGCCGTCAGAAAACTAAGCCTGCTCGTAATCCCTCTTCGCAAAAGCCATTTATAAAACAATAAGACAGCTGCTAAAAGACTTATAACGCCTGCAGCCATCATATAATCGCTCATTTTTACAAAAGGCAGAAAATACGAGATCAAAACAACAGGGCTATACAACCCATAATAGGCAAAGTTATAAATATTTTGCCCTCCTCCGATATTTGCTGCAAACTCCGGAAATAGCTGTCCTGTATTATAAAACTGCTGCCGGAAATAATCCGGCAGTACGCTGTGCTGACTGATCCAGTCTACCTTCGAGCCAAATACACCATATCTTCCGCAAAAAAACCAGCCAAAAAACAGTGTGAACATTCCCAGTAGCAGATACGGAATCGTTTGTTTAAACTTCTGCCTGTTCATATTGGTTCTCCTCGCTGGAATCTTTCAATATGTAAATCGGACGATGCTTCGTCTCCAAATATGTCTTAGACAAGTACTGCCCAACAATTCCGGTACAAAGCAGTTGTACTCCGCTCACCATAAAAATGATACACACAAGTGAAGGCCAGCCTGCTACCGGATCCCCCCACACGATCGTGCGCACAATAATAAACACAATTATCAAAAAAGAAAGGATACAGAACAAAATTCCGACAACGGACGCCAAGGAAAGCGGGGCAACCGAAAACCCTGTAATCCCTTCCAACGAATAGAAAAATAATTTGCGCAGCGACCACTTTGTCTCTCCTGCTGACCGTTCTACATTCTCAAACTCCATCCATTTTGTGCGGAATCCGACCCACTCAAAGATGCCCTTCGAGAATCGGTTATATTCGCTCATCTCCAAAATCGCATCTACCATTTTTCGTTTCATCAATCGATAATCTCTGGCTCCGCTTACAATCTCTGTCTTGGAAATCTTATTGATAAATTTATAAAAACGATTGGATAAAAAGGAACGGATTTTTGGCTCCCCTGTCCGTGTAGACCGCTTTGTCGCCACACTGTCGTACGGCTCTTCAATAAGAGTTCGATACATCTCGGGCAGCAGACTCGGCGGATCCTGTAAATCCACATCCATAATTGCCACATAATTCCCCTCTGCATTGCTAAGTCCCGCATAAATCGCCGCCTCTTTTCCAAAATTTCTTGAAAACGATAAATATTTGCAGCGCTCATCCCTCTCATGCAGACTTTTCATAATCCCAAGTGTCCGATCCGAAGATCCATCATCCACAAACAGCAATTCAAAGTCTACTCCTTGCATCTGTTTCATAATACGGCTCATCTCCTCATAATATACCGGCAGAGCCTCCTCCTCGTTAAAGCAAGGTATCACAATACTAATTTTATTCATTTTTCTCACCTCACGTCTATTTTACAGATAAAATCTTAAGGAACTACGCAACTAATTCTTAAGATTTCTTAAGTCTCTCTGATTTTTGTCATTTTTTCGCTATAATAAGCATAGAAGACAAAACACGGAGGAAACACCATGGATAATGCACACATTTTGATCGTCGACGACAACCCGGAGATTCGAGAAATCATACAGATTCTGCTGTCCGGTGAGGGCTTTTTAACAGAAGAAGCAAAAGACGGAAAAACCGCACTCGACCTCTTACAGACAACTTGTTTCGACCTCATCATTTTAGATATTATGATGCCTGGACTTAACGGATATCAGACCTGTCTGGAAATCCGTAAAATAACAAATGCCCCAATTCTATTTCTGAGCGCCAAAACAAAGGACAGCGACAAGACACTTGGATTTTCAAGCGGAGGTGATGACTATCTCGCCAAACCATTTTCCTACAGTGAGCTGATCAGCCGTGTCAAAGCGCTCATCCGCCGCTATCACATTTACAAGGGAAAAAAAGAAGCACTACCTCCACAAACAACCTTTCAATACCGTCATCTTACCATTGACGAAGAGAAAGAAGAAGTCTTATCAGACGGGAAGCCGCTCGACCTGACTGACACAGAGTACCGAATGTTACTCCTTCTCGTGAAAAACCGGAAACAACTTTTTTCTGCAGAACGGCTCTATGAGGCTGTTTGGGACGAGCCTTACTATTATGGCGCAAACAACACCGTAACGGTGCATATTCGGAATCTGAGACGAAAAGTGGAAATGGATCCGAATCATCCAACTATCGTCAGAACGGTCTGGGGAAAGGGGTATCGATGTGATTAAGAAATTTCAGAACTGTAAAATACGCACGCAGTTT
The DNA here is from genome assembly GCF_900104635.1 of Coprococcus phoceensis. Lineage (NCBI taxonomy): Bacteria > Bacillati > Bacillota > Clostridia > Lachnospirales > Lachnospiraceae > Coprococcus > Coprococcus phoceensis. Next base: position 455,295 of record NZ_FNWC01000006.1, on the reverse strand, counting down.
GCAATTGTCATACTACTCGCCGGAGCACTCTGCTATCTCCTTTTTTCGTTCTTATGGGGAAAACGCTATGAGACCTTCGGTTATCTGAACGACAAATTCAACTTTTACCCGCAGCTAAACGACGATTCCTTTTGGGGAACGCTGTATGAGGAGGCACTCAAATATGACATCCCAGACTCAGAAGATGACAAGGAAACGATCGAAAAAATGCAGCCTTTCTTCGATCTCGTGGACGACTATACAGGTATTTATCTTTACGGCTTGGAAGATGGAATTTTTCTGTGCGGAAAAACTCCGATTTCCATGGAAAAACATGCGTTTCGGAGTTTTTTTGACTTCGGCTATGCTTTGACCGGTGGAGAGGGCGAAACCCCAATCAGCTTTCCGATTCAATTTAAAAACGGAATGGCGCAGGTACATATTACTTTTTACCACAGTTCCTTCTTTCTCTACCCATACTGTATGGTGCTTCTCGTAGTCTGTATCGGATTCTTCCTTTTTCTTGTACTTTTTTTTGTCAGCCGGAAAATGAAACAGATCATTCGCTTAAAAGACGATGTGCTCGTGATGGCAGGTGGCGATCTGTCACATCCTTTTCCAGACTACCAAAAAAATGAAATCGGAATCCTCTCCCATGAACTTGATCATCTCCGCATCGCCTTTGACGAAAATATACAGTCCGAGCAGGAGAGCCGCAAAGCCAATCAGGACTTAATTACCGCGATGTCACATGACCTTCGCACACCGCTCACCATTTTGAATGGATATTTGGAAATTTTAAAGCAGCAAAAACGCCCTGATAAGCAAGAGGAATATTTAAACCGTTGTCTGCAAAAGACAGCGGACATCAAAGAAATGACAGATCGTATGTTTGAGTATGCGCTCGTATTTGATCCCACTGAGACACCGGAACTGCACTCTCAAAATTACGCTCTGTTAAGACAGATTTTGATGGAGCACTGTGAATTTCTGAAATTGGTTGGTTTTCAGACAGAACTTGCCTTTCCTGAGAGTACGTTCTTTTTTCTCTGTGATGTAACGATGCTGAAACGCATTTTTTCAAATCTATTCTCCAACATTATCAAATACGGAGATAAGCAGGATAGGATAACCGTCACAGTCACACAAGCACTACATTCCATTACCATCAAGCTTACAAACACTGTCAAAAAAGATTTCTCTGCCATAGAAAGCAATCAGATCGGATTGAAGAGCACTGTAAAAATGATGCAGCTAATGGGTGGTACAACAACGATTGAAAAAACAGCGACACAATTTTCCGTGTTGCTGACATTAAAAAACGAGAGGTCTTAAACCTCTCGTTCTATTTTCTTATGAACGCCCCTCTCGTCTCTTACGCACAAATACTGCAACTACCGCTACACATGCTGCCATAAGAACCGCAACTGGTAATACTGTCATTGTATCCCCTGTTTTAACCGGTTTTTCCTGATTCTTATCTTTATTTGAATCAGATGGTTTTTGTTCTGGTTTCTTTTGTTCATCCACTTTTACCAGCTTATCAACCGCATTTTTCAACACTGTGCTTGCTGCATCTACTTCTTCCTGAGTTGCATCCTCATCTGCCAGCACTTTTTTTGCTGTATCCATTGCTTCCTGGTAGCCTTTCCAGCTATCTGCTGTATAATCTTTCTCTTTCAGTTCGCTGTATTTATCTACCAATTCTTGTAAATCTGATTTGTCAGCTTTGTCCGGTTCTACTGGAATATCTTTTTCTGTTACTTCAATTGTAACTTTCCCGCTCACGCCATTTTCAGCTGTTGCAATAACTTCTGCTGTTCCTTTTGCTTTCGCTGTTACTGTTCCATCTTCGCTCACTGAAAGCACGTTCTTATCCGATACAGACCATGTCACATCTTTATTTGTTGCATTGTCCGGTAACACTTGTGCTGTTACTTTTGTTGTATCTCCAACCTTCAGTTCTGTGTCTGCTGCTGTCACTTCGATACTTTCTACTTCTACATCTGGCTCTACCGGCGTATCCTTTTCTGTCACTGTGATTACCACTTTCCCGCTTACGCCATTTGCGGCTGTTGCAATAACTTCTGCTGTTCCTTTTGCTTTCGCTGTTACTGTTCCATCTTCGCTCACTGAAAGCACGTTCTTATCCGATACAGACCATGTCACATCTTTATTTGTTGCATTGTCCGGTAACACTTGTGCTGTTACTTTTGTTGTATCTCCAACCTTCAGCTCTGTGTCTGCTGCTGTCACTTCGATACTTTCTACTTCTACATCTGGCTCTACCGGCGTATCCTTTTCTGTCACTGTGATTACCACTTTCCCGCTTACGCCATTTGCGGCTGTTGCAATAACTTCTGCTGTTCCTTTTGCTTTCGCTGTTACTGTTCCATCTTCGCTCACTGAAAGCACGTTCTTATCCGATACAGACCATGTCACATCTTTATTTGTTGCATTGTCCGGTAACACTTGTGCTGTTACTTTTGTTGTATCTCCAACCTTCAGCTCTGTGTCTGCTGCTGTCACTTCGATACTTTCTACTTCTACATCTGGCTCTACCGGCGTATCCTTTTCTGTCACTGTGATTACCACTTTCCCGCTTACGCCATTTTCGGCTGTTGCAATAACTTCTGCTGTTCCTTTTGCTTTTGCTGTTACTTTTCCAGTGTTATCCACAGAAATTACCTCTTTATCTGATACAGACCATGTTACCTCTTTGTTTGTTGCATTATCTGGTGTTACGATCGCTGTTGCCTGTGCTGTCTCGCCAACTTTTAACTCTTTCTTGTCAGCTGTCACTGCTACACTCTCTACTGGTACGCTCGGCTCTTCTCCTCCATCAAATGCTGTGACAAATTTTGCATCCGCCCAGTCAGCGTGGTCGTTGCTATCACTTGCTCCCATCAATGCCTGCAAATGAAGCTCTTTTGCTCCCTCTGGAATCGTAACTTTAACATGTTGCATAATATCTTCTGGAACCATCTCTTTTGTTGAAGTAAATACTTCTTGCTCATCTATAAACACTTTAAATGTTACTGAGCCAGGTTTTCCAAGCTGTGCTGCATCTACCCCCACGTACGTTTCAAACTCTTTATAACCTTTGTTTTCCAAGTCGTAGTAAATATTTGCAGTAGCATGAGACCATACACCTTTTTCAAATGTACGAATATTCTGTTCTTCATCTTCTACCAGTCTAATTGGATTTCCTTCATAAGTCTTATCCATTCCAAATGGTTTATTGCTCCAACCATTTGTCGAATTATTCTTATGCTCCAAATCAGAAAGATAGATAACACTCTTTCCTTCTAACTCGAATGTATAAGTCTTTTTCTCTTTCTTGTCCGGAGAAGTCACTTCAATTACAATTGTATTGTCTCCTTCTACAAGTTTAACCTTCTTGAGTTCTTTTTGTTCTTTTCCATTGACAGTTACTTTTACCGTCGCATCTTTTTCTTCGGCTGCCACATCTATTGTTATTGCAGAAGAAGTTGCGATTCCAGTATATTCTGTCGTTGTTTTTTCAAACTTCTTATCTAATTTTACATTGTCACTGAATACAACACTTTCCAGATTTGCATTTGTCGGATCCGGAACTTTAATATTTACTGCGTAACGTGTTGGCTCTGCACTCGTTTCTGGTGTCACGATAATATTCACCATATTGCTGCCTGGTTGCAAAGTTACTTTGTTGTCTTTTACAACTTTACCCTCGAATGACATTGCTACTTTTGCAGATGCGTTTGCTACTACTTCTAATGCAACTTCTTTTGCTTTATTCACATCAACTCTGTATTCGTATACATCGTCTTTTAATTCAACTGTTTGCCCATCTACTTTCAAAGAAGTCAATTTTGCATTATCATCTCCATCACGGAAAATGGTGAAACGATAATATTTCTTTGTAATACCATCTTCTGCAGTTACTGTCACTTCAATCAAGTTACGTCCACTTGTAAGTGTCAGTTTACCTTTGTTACCTTGTACCACTTTATCATTGAATACAGTCTCAACTTTTGCATTTTTGTCTTCTGCCGCAAATTCTACATTGAGTTCTTTCTCTTCTGTTGTTGCCATTGTAAGATATGTCAATGTATTTTTGTCGAATTCAAATCCTTTTGTAAGTCCTGTAATGTCTGCTTTAGCTAACCGTGCATTTGCAGATTTTGCGTTTCCTGCATCCAGTCCTTCTCCTGTCACTTTCACTGCCTTAGATGACCATACGATGTCTCCAGATACTCCACTATCTTTTACTGGAACAACAACTGTTTTCACATATTTATTCTTCATATCCGGAGTTGCAGTCAATGTGTCACCTGCATTTGCTTCTAAAACTGAATAGAATCCATTTTCTTCACTGGAAACTGCCCATTTCACAATCTTATCCGAACCTTCGCCCAATTTGTAAGACGCTGTCAATTTGTTTTCTGCTTCTGTGTAAGCTACAGATACCTCAGATACAGATGGAAGGTTATCTGATACTGACTGAGTCAAGGCAACAGGCTTATTATTTACTTTCAAGTCTGTGAATACATACTCTGTATTTCCATTTCCCATAGCTCCGAATGCGACATACAACTGACCATTGCTGTCTGGCATAAATGTTGTGTTGGTAACTTCATTGCCAAATTTTGTCCAATCTTTTCCATCTTCACTATAGTAAGATGTGACTTTATTATCGCTTCTTAATAATCTAAAATAAAGATCTTTTACATCTTGCTTGTCACTTGCGCTCTCAGCCAACTGCTCACTTGCACTCTGATTAGACTCACTAACCATACCGAATCGTTCACCAACATTTGATTGTCTATGTTTTCTCTGAATTGCCACATAGTTGTCTGCATCTTTTCCAAGATAAAGCCCTACGTCTTCCCATTCAACTGCAGTTTTCCCTTCAATCTTAAGAGATACTTCTGTTGTATTACTGTCTACCGGAACTTTGAACCAGTTTGCCGGTGTCTGTTCCTTAAAAGTACCACCTTTTGTTGATTTTACGTGAATTCTATTTTCTTCCTCTATATTCCAACGTTCTTTATTCTCTCCCTGGATAATAATTCCTTTTGCAAGTTCCTGTGCAGAGTCTTTTGTCAATGGCACTTTTTTGCCATCAACGGTCAATTCAGAGAAAGTATACGAAGTATTGCCATCTGCATTTTTATCCATCATTGCACCAAATGCAACATAAAACTGACCATCTCCTTCTGGAATAAAAGTTGTATTTTCTACAGTCTCTCCAAGTTTTGTCCAATCTTTTCCTTCTACTTTATAATAAGATGTTACATTGTTTCCTTCTCTTGACAATTTAAAGTACATCTCTTCAACATCTTGGTCTTCAACTTTTTTAAGCTGTTCACGTCCGTTATTTGCATCTCCGTTCATTTCATTAACCATTCCGAGATTTTCTTCTGTTCCGCCGCGATGTTTTCTCTGAATCGCCACATAGTTGTCTGCATCTTTTCCAAGATAAAGTCCTACATCTTCCCAAGAACTCTTGGTCTTTCCTTCAATCTTAATTGTCACTTCTTTCACAGTTTTATCAACCGGAACCTTGAACCAGTTTGCTGGTGTCTGATTATTGAATGTACCTCCCTGTGCTGCCTGTACATGAATCTTATTTGTTTCTGGAATAGACCAACGAGATGTATCTTCACCCTCAATTGTAATTTCCTCCGCAAGCGTCACTTCTCCCACTTGGATAGAAAGTAATTTTCTTGCTTCTAAACCATTCTTTGTCTTTGCAACGACTTCCACCGCACCGCTTTTTTCTGCTGTCAAAAGTCCTGAAGTTTCATTGATTGTTGCTTTATCTGTTGCTTGACCTGTTGTCGGATCAACAACTGACCATGTTACAGCTTTATCCGCTCCGTCTTCCGCTGTCACTTCTGCTGCATATTGCAATGTTTGGTCTGTTAATTTTTCTGTCTCTGTTGTAATTTTAATCGCAGTCGGCTGGACCGTTGCTTCTCCTTCTACTGTATATGTAATTGGAGCTGCCTCGAATTTTCTTCCTCCTGCAACTGCATATGCCGTTACATCTGCTGTTCCATTTCCCACTGCTATCACAACACCTGATGCAGATACTTTTACTACTTTATCATTAGATGATTTGTAGAAAATCGTTCCCACTTTATTCAGCTTGTTATCTGCTCCCACTTTTGCAACGTCATTTTTCACTGTCACTTGGTTTTTGTCTGTACTTGCAAGCTCAACACCTGCATTTAAACCTCCGTCATATGTATTACCCTCGATTGTAACATTTTTACAGCCTTCAAAACGATATGCTTTTGCACCAAGCTCCGCTCCATCTGCTGTCACAGTGATACTTGAAGATTCCCCTGCTGCAAGATTTGTTTTATCCGCTTTCGCACTTACTGTCACATCTGGATTTTGACGATACACTTTATTATTCTTAAACGTCAGATTTTCCACACATTTTGCATTCAATACATTTTGACTCTGTGCCATGAAAAATGTATTGCCTTCAATTTTCATATTCTTATGAACTGTTCCATCAACATTTCTATTTGTCGGTTGCACAAAGATTCCAGCAGCTCCTGCCGTAAGCGGATTTACAATAAATGTATTTCCTTTGATCGTCACATCTGTCGTACGTCCTGATTCATACCATCCCTGTGCATCATTGGAAATATAAATCGCAGCCATCCCCATGTTGTCAAACATATTATCAGTAATCTCTACTTTTCCTCTTGTTGTGCAGAGTACGCCACGAGTCGGAGTTTCTTTAAAAATATTATCATGAATCTTCACATTCGGTGTGTATGTAATGTTTTCCACCGCATGTTGATTAACCTGTACTCCTTCTGGAATCGCTTTGTCAAATGTAAGCTTAATCTTCGTCAGATCGTTCAGACTTCCTTTGCCACCTTTTCCATCCGGTCCGTCCACTTTCACAACTTCTCTCACTGCAACGTCCCCATTTTCAGATACCGGAACCATATTCCCCAATGTTGAAAATTCTACCTGATCTCCCACATAGTAATTCGGGAATCCAGCCGTTTCATTATGTTTGTACTGCACAGTCACTTCTGTTCTGTCATCACTAATTCCAATTACCTGCAAGAATGTACCATGAACATTGATTGGGTCATCATGTGGGTTAGAAAATGTACAGTCTGAAATATCAATCAATCCTTTACAGCCTGACATCTGAATGAAATCCGCGTAACCTGCTGTTGTTCTTCCAGATGCTTTGTCTGTCTCAAAATCCACATCTTTCATTGTAATATTTTCAGAGAACTGCCCTACCATACCAAATCCATGAATAAAACGAATATCTAAATCATTCAGAGTAACATCTTTGCTCTGCCAGAAAAATGTTCCTGCATGATCTCGAGTTGTATCTCGCAATTGATAACAGAATCCTTCTTCCAATGTTCCCATACTGGAATATGTAATCTTTACCTGATGATTTCCTAAATCTTCAATCTTTGATACATTGTTGAAAACATGCTGGTCGCTTCCTCGTTTTCTCCATGTCTGACCGTTTTTTGTATCAAAAATCTGAGAATATGTAGAACCATTAAATGTATATGTCCAATAATATTCCTCTGTATACGGACTCTTATCACTCATCCACTTGATACTGTTTCCATTTACCTGATAGTTATAGCATTCCGGAATATAGTATGTAACCTCATTCCCTTCTTTTTTGACAGCTGTCATATCTATAACTGTCGGAACTTGGAAATCCACCTCAAAGTTCTGGAATGTTACATTCTCACTGTCAATAGATGCAAATGTTGTCATCTTTCCATGGAACATAAACAATGAATCATTTCCTTCTACCGTTACATTGTCCATATCCTCAATCAGAATACCTATCTTCTTATCTTTATAAGTCTGATTTGTTCCTACTGTATTCGAGATATACAATTCTCTTTCTTCTGCCTGGTCCGGATAAATATCATATCTACCCTCCGGAAAATCGATTACAACAGGTGTATCCGATTTTTTTGTTACCTTTTTAGCCGCTTCAATAGCCTTTTTAATTGCCGGTGTACTGTCTGTCGCACCAGTTGGATCCGCACCATATTTGGTTACATCAATTACCTTTGCTTCTTCTTTGTCTGCTGCTTCCACAGTAGCTCCAACTGTCCCAACGCTTGGCACTGCCATACAAACCGCCATCAAAAAAGCAACTAGTTTCTTTTTCACTTTCCTTTTCCTCCTATTTTCATCATTTTCACCAAGATATCAAACTTTATAGATAATACATATTATACATAGCGTAGATTTGTATTTCAATATATTTTTTATTTTTGTACATTTTGTATATTTACTTTTCAATCTCACAATATAGATCTGCAAACAAAGAGAGATGGAATTTCAAGAATTCCACCCCTCTGCTTTTTAAACACTATACATATTTTTTCTTTATACACAAAAACAAGGTACATATTTCTATATACCTTGCTTTATAAACTCCATCTCTATTCTAACCATTTATAATGATCTTTTTAATATTCAAATCCTCATCCAACAGCACTACATTTGCTATTTTTCCCTCTGTGATTGAGCCATATTGTTCATACAATCCAACACTTTTTGCAGGGTTCATAGTCGCAGCCGCAACTGCGCTCTCCAGCGGAATACCCATCTCTTTAACTGCAGTTCTCATACAATCCATCAAGTTTGTGACAGAACCGGCAATTGCTCCGTCCGATTTCAAAGTCGCAAGCTTTCCTACTACCTTTACATCTTGTCCACCAAGTGTATAATCTCCGTCTGACAAGCCACACGCTCTCATGCTATCACTGACCAACACGACTCTGTCATTTCCAAACATTTGGAATGTCGCACGGACAACTGACGGATGAATATGAATTCCATCACAGATCAACTCTACCATACAGTGTTCACTGTCTCTTGCTGCTCCGATTACTCCTGGCTCTCTATGTGTAAATGGTGGCATCGCATTGTACAGATGTGTTGCATGACAAGCTCCCAATGCATACCCTGTCTTAGCTGTATCGTAGTCCGCTGTCGTATGCGCAAACGAAATATGCACTTCATCCTTCAGCTCACTGATAAATTCCATTGCCCCCTCTACCTCCGGTGCAATATCTACGAGACGAATCAATCCGTTTGCTGCCTCCTGAAGCCTTCTGAACATCGCAACGTCTGGTTTGTGAATATGTGTTGCTGCCTGTGCTCCCTTTTTCTTCGAACAGATAAACGGTCCTTCCATATTGATTCCAGCAAGCACAGCCGCACCTTCTTTGTTCTCGTAAGTTCCTCCGTTTGCCATGATTTTCATCAGCTCTTCTTCTGATAAAGTCATCGTTGCCGGAACAATCGTTGTAACTCCCTGAGACGCCTCATATTCAGCAATCTTCTCAATTGCTTCTTTTGTACCATCACAAAAATCATATCCCATACATCCATGAAAATGTACATCAATCAATCCCGGGATTGCATAACAGCCTTCTCCGTCAATAATCTCTCCGCTGTCAAACAGATTATTCTTAAAAATACCATTTTCAATTCCAATTGCTCCTGGTTCAAATGTTTTATCTTCTGTAAACACTTTTACATTTTTAATAATCATAACACTTTGCACAGTCCTTGTCCTGTGCCGCCTCCTTCCAGATCAGATTATGCTTCTACTTTTGAATATGCAGCCGCATCACAAATCACAGTCACATCCGGATGCATCTGCAAAATAGATGCCGGAACAGATGGTGTCACCGGTCCGCTAAACGCTCTCTTTACAATATCCGCTTTGTCTTCACCGCTTACTACCACAACAATTTTCTTTGCACTCATAATCGTGCCAATTCCCATTGTATAAGCCTGTCTTGGAACATCGTCCGCTGATTCGAAGAAACGTTTATTTGCTTCAATTGTGCTCTCCTGCAAATCTACACAGTGTGTCACTTTGTCAAATTCTTCTGCCGGTTCATTGAATCCGATATGTCCGTTATGTCCAAGACCTAATAACTGCAGATCAACCCCTCCCAAGGATTTGATCAGTTCTTCATAGTTTGCACACTCTTTTGCCGCATCTGGCTCCATACCATTAGGCACATGTGTATTTGCTTTATCAATGTTAATATGATCAAACAGATTGTGGTTCATGAAGTAATAATAGCTTTGATCATTGTCTCTTGGAAGTCCTTTGTATTCATCAAGATTTACAGATTTCACCTGCGAAAAATCAAGATCTCCTTCTTCACATCTTTTGATCAGTTCTTTGTAAGTTCCAATCGGAGAAGATCCTGTTGCCAAGCCCAAAATACAGTTTGGTTTCATAATTACCTGTGCCCCGATCAAGTTCGCTGCCTTTCTGCTCATTTCATTATAGTCTGCTGTTTTAATAATTTTCATACCTTTTTTCTCCTTTTTCTGCTTTCCCAAATCTCATAATTCCCTTAATTTCATTATAATATATATACTGCTTTCTAGCAATTGCACAATCAGCCGTATTTTGTGTATAATTGCATACTCTGATTTTTGGAATTTTCTTAGAATTTTACCTAAACGCTAAAATAGATTGCACAAAATAGCTTATCTATTTTGTGCAATCTATTTTTAATCAAGCTCAAGATATTCTGACAAAAATCGCAAAGCCCCATCCTCGTTATTGGATAAAAGGATCACATCAGCATCCCCTTTTACTGTTTCAGAAGCATTTGCCATTGCAGCACCAATTCCTGCAAATCTTAACATCTTTCTGTCATTGTCTCCGTCTCCAACCGCAATTGTCTCTTCTTTTTTAATACCAAGCATATCACAAAGCCATTTCAGACCCGATGCCTTACTTACACTACTGTTTTGAAGTTCTATATTATCTGCAATAGAAGAAGTCGCTGAAACTTCTGTTTCCTCTTTCAGCACCATTTTGATTTTTTCCTGTACATTCTGATTTACAAAAAATAAATTAATCTTCTCTATATTTTCAAGCAGTCTATCCTGTGCTTTCAGATGATTTACGAAGGTATGATTCTGTCTGAAATATGAAACAAAATTATCATCTTTGTCAACCTGATTCAGACGGCTGATATTTTCAATATCGGAATATACATTTCCTTCTGAAAAAAATTCTGCAAACCCGTCGGCCACCTCCAGACAATCTGCGATTTTTCGCACGATGTCATATGGAATTGTCCTGCGAAAAAGAAATCTCTGATTTTTCAGATCGTATATACCTGCCCCATTTTCCACTATTGCATAACGTATTCCACTCACTCTTTTCAATTCTTCCGGAAATAGGGGCACGCTTCTTCCAGTGGCAATGACAATCTCAATTCCTCTGTCTATCGCCTTTTGAATCTGTCGAATTGTAAAATCACTTATTTTATTTGCAGAATCCAACAGTGTCCCATCCAAATCAAATGCCGCCAGCCTCACGTCTTTCATATCCATCCCCCTCTTTATCACATCTATCCTATTTTTTCTGCAATCCATGCTTCATAAGGAAGAAATGTCTCAGGAATTTCTGTTCGTTTATAGTTGCTGATGACAATCTTCATAGTTTCATCCAGACAATCTCTTACCTCTTCCAATGAAATTTCTTTTTCTGACAGATTCGCTGCCACAAGCCATCTTTTTCCATTCCATGTTCGTTCATATACGAATAATTCTGGATGTTCCGGCAATAACAGATGGTAATCTGCTTCTGTCAAAATATCTTCTGTATGACGCAGTGTGATCAATTTCTGATAATAATAAAAAATGGAATCTTCATCCGCAAGTGCTTCTTTCACATTGATCTCCTGATATCGGTCACTGACTTTGAACCACGGTGTGCCGGTTGTAAATCCTGCATTGTCACTGTCATCCCACTGCATCGGTACACGTGCGTTGTCACGTGCTTTGTTCCAAACCGCCTTTTGAAAATCTTCTCTGCTGATACTCTTGCCAGTTTCCACTAATTCTTTGTACGCATTATGAATTTCCACATCGTCATATTCGTCTAATTCATACTGCACATTCGTCATACCGATTTCCTCTCCCTGGTATATATAAGGAGTTCCCTGCATACCATGCAATACCGTTGCATATGCTTTTGCACATTCCTTACGATATTCACGGTCATTTCCCCATCTGGAAATCACTCTCGGCTGATCATGATTCTCAAAATATAAAGAGTTCCAACCCACTCCATTTACCTTGTTCTGCCACTCACTCATGACTCTTTTTAGTTCTACCAATGAAAATGGTTTCAGCGCCCATTTTCGGTTTACAGATCCTGGAATACGGTCAATATTCATATGTTCAAACGTAAATATCATATTCAGCTCTTTCCGCTCTGGATTGCTGAACAGACTTGCCTCCGAAGCAGTCGACCCTGGTGCTTCTCCTACTGTCATACAGTCATATTTTGAGAGCACTTCTCTGTTCATCTCCTGCAGAAATTCATGCAGACGCGGACCATTGCTATGCATATACCCTGTGTAATACTTCTGCCCTGGCTTCTGCGGATAATCTGGGAAATCGGTATATTTGGAAATTGATGCAATCACATCCATTCGCCATCCATCTACCCCTTTATCAAACCAGTATTTCATAATGTCATAGACTGCCTGTCTCACTTGCTCGTTTTCCCAATTCAAATCCGGCTGTTTCTTTGTGTAGAAATGCAGGTAATATTGTCCTCTTGTCTCCGCATATTCCCAAGCGCTTCCACAAAAGCTGGAGCCCCAATTATTCGGCTCACTTCCATCCGCTTTTGGGTCTTTCCAAAAATAGAAATCACTGTACGGATTGTCATCGGATTTATAGCTCTCCACAAACCACTCATGCTCATCCGAAGTATGGTTTACCACAAGATCCAAAATAATTTTGATTCCACGGGCATGTGCCTCTTCGATCAGGCGGTCCATATCCTCGTTTGTTCCAAATTTGTCATATATTTTTCGGTAATCACGGACATCGTACCCATTATCATCCTGAGGAGAATCAAACACAGGACTCAGCCAGACTGCATCTGCCCCAAGCTTTTTGATATAATCCAATTTTTCTATAATTCCGTTCAAATCTCCGAATCCATCTCCGTTAGAGTCTTTAAAACTTCTCGGATAAATTTGGTATACAACTGATTTTTTCCACCATTCACTCATTGTCCTTCTCCTCTTCTTTTATGCAATTCCCAAAACCGATAACACAATGCTAAGTACGATCACTCCAAGAATCAATACTGTGATACTGACATTTTTCTTTTTCAGCAGATAATAACAAAGTAAGGTGATTCCAAGCGGTACAATTCCAACAAAAATCTGATCAAGCATATTCTGAAGGTTCATCACAGATTCCCCCTTCATGCTCACTTCCAGCTTTGAAGTGAATGTCACCATCTGAGCAGTCATTCCTCCGACCATAATCAGACCAACTGTACTCGCCGCCTTCGTCAAAATATTCATCAGACCACTTGCATATACTTTCTGAATATACTGTGAACCAAGTTTATATCCTAAAAATGTTCCGTAATAACGAACTAAAATAGACGGAAGGTTAAAAAGTATTAAAAACACAAGTGGTGCCAATACGTTTCCGCTCTGTCCCATGCTGACTGCAATTCCCGCTGCGATCACACGGAGCACACCCCAAAAGATAGAATCTCCAATCCCTGCAAGAGGTCCCATAAGACTTGATTTTACAGCATTGATCGATGCCGTATCAAAATCCGGTTTCTCGCTATTTTCTTTTTCCATAGAAGCTACAAGTCCCATAATAAATGTCGAAAACGGAACCGTTGTATTGAAGTATGACATACTTCTCGAAAGCGCCTCTTTTTTCTTTTCCGGATCTTTGTAAAAATGATTAAGCGCCGGCATCAGTGAATAACAAAACCCAGATGCTCCTTGTTTTGCCGGGCTTACTGCCGCATACAATGTTGCAGACCGCCAGAATGCTTTTCTTAAAAATTTTCTTTCTTCTGCCGAAACAGATTTTACAAGCTTACTCATTGAAAAATTCCTCCTCTTCCTCATCTAATTCTGTATCTTTTAGATCGCCTGCATACACAGGTCTCATCTGCGCTAGTTTACTCATTTGGTAATCATTCATTCCAATCACTACTGCTATGATCACGCCAAGAACAGCAAGTGCCACAAGTGGCAATTCCAAATATGCCACACAAATAAATCCCAGGAAAAAGAACATACATATTTTCTTGTCCCAAAGCATCTTCATGAGCATTGCCATACCAACAGCCGGAAGAAGTCCGCCGCATACAGTCAGACCATTCATAACTACGTCCGGTATCCATTCAAGAAATGCACTTACTGCCTCCGATCCAAACAGGATTCCAAAAAATGCAACCAGAGAATACAAAGCCCAATTCACTGCCCATAGTCCATAATGCAGTGCAGTAATCTGCTTTTGTTTTCCCTCCTGCGCCAGCCTGTCAAATGTCTTCGCAAACATTCCGACAATAAAAATATATAAAAGTGTCTTAATCTGTAATCCCAAAATTCCAATTGGGAGTGCCAAAGTCAGTGCAACCTCACTGCCTTTTCCCATCATGATCGCAAACGCTGTGCCTACTGCTGTAGCAATTCCAGGCTCCGCCGCAGATGCTCCACCGATATTTACCACTCCCATAAAAACAGCTTCCAACGCTGCGCCTACAGTCACTCCGGTTGATAAATCTCCCAGGAACAGTCCTACAAGCGGTCCGATTACAATCGGTCTGTTTAACATTGTAAATCCTGCTAACTCTGCCCCTCCAACGCAGATAAATACTGCTAATGCCACTAAAAATGCTTCTACCATTGTTCATTCTCCTCCTTTTATCTCTTGTTACTCATCCAGTTTCCCAAGTACATCTTTCACAAGTTTCTGCTCATCATTTGGAACTTGCTGCATACAAACTTTATCGTCCAATTCCACTAGTTTTTTCAAACTTTGTATCTCCTCTTTCGTAAGCATGATAGTCGGTGATAAACTCTGCTTTTTCGATGCCTCAATTCCATCAAATCTTCCTGTGTTTCCAAGATTCAAAAATCCAATCTCTCCAACATTCTCTCTTACAGTCACTGCATCTTTCACAGTTCTTGTCAAAACAAGAATTCGCATTTTTTCTGCTTTTGGATGATTCAGCATTCGAATAGCCTCTTGAACCGGCTTAATCAGCACTTTAATCCCTGCCGGAACTGCCATTTTCAATGCCATCTTCTGTGTCGGATCATTTACCGCCTCATCGTTTGCAACCACAATTCCCTGTACTTTCAGCTGCTTTGTCCAGGTCATTGCTACCTGACCATGAATCAATCTGTCATCAATACGCAATGCCGCAATCTTCGCTGTTGAATTTTCATAGTTTTCCGGCTGTTTCACAACTTGTTTCTTTTCTTGAGTACTCTTTTTCAATTTATTTTCCTCAACCAGACACCCATCTGCACTTACTAGTTTAAGTTCCTGTCTTGCCTCTTCAATCATCTTCTGTAGTTCATCGACAGTCACATCATCATCTGCAAACATAATTTGTATGAGAATTGGTATATTCACTCCGGTAATCAATACCACATTTTTCCTCTCACTGTACTTCAAGAGCTTCTGATTCACACTTCCCCCTTGTATGTCCGTGAATACAAAAATTTTTTCTTCGCCAGCCTGTTCAAAAAACTGACTCATTTGAGTTTCAATATCGTCATCGGGCTCTACATATGCATCAATTGTTGTAATCTCTGCCATGTTTCCTACCAAAAGCTGTATTGTGCGACTCATTCCGGATGCCATTTTTCCATGTGTCGCAATCAGTACTTTTTTCATCTCATTTCCTCCTTTTTCTATGTCATACTCTGTCAAAGTTATGTATGTAACTTATCTTGTTTTAAAGATATCACTCATTTATTTATGTGTAAATAGGTTATATACATAACCTATAAAATAGACAAGAAAATCAAAGATTTTCGCACAAAAAAAACATGAAAATTGTAAATAATGAACAATCACTTTTGCAACTTTCATGTTTTCTATTTTTCTCTTCTGAACTATTTTCTACACAGACTGCCGTGTGATCAACGTAACCGGAAATCGAAATTCCATCTCCAGGTCTGGAAACTCTCCTTCTTTTTGCTCAATTAAAGAAATCAGCGTATCAACCGCTTTTACTGCCCGTTCTTTTATATTCTGATGAACCGTTGTAAGCTTAGGTGTAGTGTATCTGGCATAATTAATATCATCATATCCTGCAATCCCAATCTGTTCCGGAACTTTTATCTTTCTATCCGCCAGAAAGCTCATTGCCTCAATTGCAAACAAGTCTGAAAGAAAGAATGCTGCTGTTTTCTTTGCAAATGGAATTTGACTGACAAGTTCTGCATAATGCTTTTCTCTCTCTGAGCGGCTTCTGCCAAGCGCCATAAAGTAAACTTTTGCTTCTCTCTGTCTGAAATGTCCCAGCGCCTGCTGTGCCCCTTCCCATCGCATGTGGTCTACACCATGATCCCTTGATGCACAGACAAATATCTGATCATAACCAATATTCAAAAGATACTGCGTCATCATATAACCACCACTTATATCATCCAGTCCGATATTCGGCACAATCTGATTCCCTTCCAATTCGCCATATGCGTCAATTGACACGACCGGCTTTTCTATCATATAATACATTTTTTCACAATCTCGCTTTGTGAAAGATAATGTCACAACACCATCAATGTCCCAGGCCATCACCATCCGGAAAATGTCATCTAGATTATCAGCCGAATAGAACATCATATAATATCCAAGTGTTCTTATTTTTTCCTCAATAAACCCGAGAATTTTGCCATAAAAAGGATCTGCCAAAATCGCCTCATCAAATTTTTTATGCGAGTTTATCACAACTGCGATAAGCCTTGAGTTTCCATGTCTCAACACTCTAAGTCCCATCTTTTGAACATATCCCATCTCTTTGATAAGATTCTGTATTTTTTCGATATTGGCAGGTGATACTTTTTTTGTTTTTCCGTGAATTACATTGGAAACAGTTGTCGTACTGACTCCTGCCTTTTCCGCGATATCTTTTATTGTGACCATACTCATCGTCCCCTTTATATCCCTTTATGCAAAAATACCCGACAGCAAGTTGTCGGGTATTCTAATCACTATTGATTTACACTAATTCAAGAAGAACTTCCATAGCGGCATCACCTTTACGTAAACCGATTTTTACGATTCTTGTGTAACCACCGTTACGGCTCTCATATTTAGGAGCGATCTCTGTGAATAATTTTTCCACTAAATCAACTTCTTTTGCACTTCTCTTCTTGCCATCTTTTACTTCAACTACAGGATAAAGAACTTTTAACATTTGTCTTCTTGCATGTAATCTTGAAGGCATATCTTTTTTGATTGTTTTTTCAACTTCATCATAAACAGTAACTTTTTTACCATCTACAACTTCTTTTACTCTCTTGCCGTCTTTGTCTTTACGAGCAACTTTTGCCATAACTTTTACTTCTTCAAAGTTATCTTTTTCTTTTACAGCTAAAGCGATAAGACCTTCAGCAACTTTGCGGATCTCTTTTGCTTTTGCTTCTGTTGTAACGATTTTACCATTGTTAAGTAAAGCTGTTACCTGATTTCTGATTAATGCTTTTCTTTGGCTTGATGTTCTTCCAAGCTTTCTATATTTTGCCATAATAATTATCCTCCATTTGACACGTGGTTATGCTTCTTCGGGCTTACTAGCCATGTGCTTAGTCATGCCATCGGTCTTACTGACTAACATAATTTTCACTAAGTGCTCTACTCTTCACCTTGGCTCAGTTCAAGACCAAGCTCTTTTAATTTAGCTAATACTTCTTCTAAAGATTTACGTCCAAGATTACGTACTTTCATCATATCTTCAGGAGTTCTATTAGTTAACTCTTCAACTGTATTGATTCCTGCTCTCTTCAGACAGTTATATGAACGAACAGAAAGTTCTAATTCATCAATGCTCATCTCAAGCACTTTTTCTTTTTCATCGTCTTCTTTTTCAATCATAACTTCCGCTGCCTGAGCAACTTCTGATAAATCGATGAATAATTTCAAGTGTTCGTTGAGCACTTTCGCTGCAAGACTGACTGCTTCGTCCGGAAGTAATGTACCATTAGTATATACATCAAGTGTCAGCTTATCATAATCTGTAATCTGACCAACACGTGTATTCTCTACTGTAAGATTTACACGTTCTACCGGTGTATAGATAGAATCAATCGGAATTACCGCAATTGGTAAATCCTCTTTTTTATTCTTATCTGCGCTCACATAACCTCTGCCCTTTGTGATTGTAAGTTCCATGTACAGTTTGCTGTCAGCTCCGCCATTCAAAGTTGCGATAACCGCATCAGGATTCATAATCTCAATATCCGGATCTACCTGAATGTCAGCTGCAGTAACTACACCTTCACCTTCAAACTCGATGTAAGCAGTCTTTGGTTCGTCTGTTTCTGAAGTATTTTTGATAGCTAATGATTTTAAATTCATTACAATCTCAGTAACATCTTCTTTTACTCCCGGAATTGAGCTGAACTCATGTAAAACTCCATCGATTTTCACCTGACTGATTGCAGCTCCAGGTAATGAAGAAAGCATAATTCTTCTCAAAGAGTTACCAAGTGTTGTTCCATAACCTCTCTCTAAAGGCTCTACAACAAATCTTCCGTATTTCTTATCTTCTGAAATCTCAGTAATTTCAATATTGGGTTTATTAAAATCAAACACTACAAAGCCCCTCCTTTTGGGTTATTAAAGTATTGAGGGTGAATCAGTTTCTAAATAATCCTAGGGATTATTTAGAATATAATTCGACAATCAACATCTCGTCTACAGGAACATCGATAACTTC
The DNA here is from genome assembly GCF_900104635.1 of Coprococcus phoceensis. Taxonomy (NCBI): domain Bacteria; kingdom Bacillati; phylum Bacillota; class Clostridia; order Lachnospirales; family Lachnospiraceae; genus Coprococcus; species Coprococcus phoceensis. Next base: position 436,532 of record NZ_FNWC01000006.1, on the reverse strand, counting down.
TCTTGTAGGAAGTTCTTTTACAGTTCCCTGAAGGCCTTCTGCATTTACATCTAACCATTCTGGAACTAATCTTCCACCTGTTACTTCTAAGATATCTTTATATCTCTGTGAACCTTTGTGTTTTTCTTTGATTTCGATAACATCTCCAGCTTTTACTAAGTAAGATGGGATATTTACTTGTTTACCATTTACTAATACATGTTTGTGGTCAACAATCTGTCTTGCTTCTTTTCTTGTTCTTGCAAATCCCATACGGAATACAACATTGTCTAATCTTGACTCAAGAAGAATCATAAGATTTTCACCTGTCATACCGTTCATTTTAGAAGCTTTTGCAAAGTAATTTCTAAATGGTTTTTCTAAAACGCCATAGATAAATTTCGCTTTTTGTTTTTCGCGTAATTGAAGTCCATATTCGCTCATTTTTCTATTAGCTCTTTTTAATTGTCTGTTAGATTTTTTATCGATTCCTAAATAGATTGGATCCATACCAAGTGATCTACATCTTTTAAGAACTGGAACTCTGTTTACTGCCATGTTCTATATCCTCCTATTACACTCTTCTACGTTTTGGTGGGCGACATCCGTTATGTGGAACCGGAGTCACATCTTTGATACTTGTTACATCAATACCGCATGCCTGTAATGCACGGATCGCTGCCTCTCTACCAGAACCTGGTCCTTTTACCATAACGTCTACTGATTTAAGACCATGTACTAATGCTGCTTTAGCTGCTGTCTCAGCTGCCATCTGAGCTGCATAAGGAGTAGATTTTCTTGAACCTCTGAATCCTAGACCACCAGCACTTGCCCATGAAAGAGCATTTCCCTGAGCATCTGTTAATGTTACGATTGTATTATTAAAAGATGATTGAATGTGTGCTTGTCCGCGTTCAACGTTTTTCTTGACACGTTTCTTTGTCACTTTTTTTGTAACTTTTTTAGCCATTTAAACTAACCTACTTTCTTTGTTTTTGTTATATTGTTTCTTTTCATAAGGTAGTTCTTCTTACTAAATTCGTGCATCGGTATTCCCTCGCACTCATTAAGTTCCGAAGAACAAAGTTCGCACTAACCTCAAGCTGCGTTTAACAACTTGCTTTCGCTAAGTGCTCTACTTTTATTTCTTCTTATTTGCAACAGTTCTCTTAGGACCTTTTCTTGTTCTTGCGTTTGTCTTTGTCTTCTGACCACGAACAGGAAGTCCTTTTCTATGACGAATACCACGGTAGCATCCGATTTCCTGTAATCTCTTGATGTTTAAAGCAATCTCTCTACGAAGATCACCTTCTACCTGATAGCTTTCATCGATAACAGCACTGATCTGTTTTACTTCTTCGTCTGTTAAGTCTCTACAACGAGTATCTGGATTTACTCCAGCTGCCTCCAAAATTTTTGTTGCGCTTACTCTACCGATTCCGTAGATGTAAGTCAAACCGATTTCTACACGTTTGTCTCTTGGTAAGTCTACACCAGCAATACGAGCCATGTAATTTTCCTCCATCTTGAATTTTAGTAAATAAATAACTGCAGCCCGATAAAATATCGCCTGAAATGTGTGCAGATATTTATTCCCATTGGTTAATATTGTCTCAAATTGGGGTACATCATAACGTACCCAGCTGCTAGATACTACAGCCTTTCCCGGAAATGACACCGGGTATTATAAGCAATATACATCGAGGAATAGTTTCCCTGTATATTAATAGTGTTTCCACACCGCCTGGCGTGTCACACTACAGCCGCCTAAATAATGTTTGTGCTCTCACGCACAAAATCGACAACGATAATTATCCTTGTCTTTGTTTGTGTTTCGGATTTTCACAGATTACTCTGATGCTTCCTTTTCTTTTAATGATTTTGCATTTTTCGCAAATTGGTTTAACTGATGATCTAACCTTCACGTCAAATCCTCCTTTCATCCACTGCTTTGCCTGTATTTACCACGTTTTCTAATATTAGATACTAGAAAACGTTCGTTTTACATTATAGCATTATTTTTTATTTAAAGTCAATACTTTTTTATTTATCTCTCCAAGTAATTCTTCCTTTTGTCAAATCATATGGTGACAGCTCTAAAGTTACTTTATCTCCCGGCAGGATCTTGATAAAGTTTGTGCGAAGCTTTCCACTGATATGCGCTAAGACCTGATGGCCATTTTCCAATTCTACTTTAAACATTGCATTTGGTAATTTTTCTACTACTGTTCCTTCAATTTCAATTACATCAGCTTTTGACATTTCTAATTCCTCCCTGTTTCCTTATCAAATAATTTTAGTATTCGCTTTATTGCAACATCGTCCACTCCGGACAGCTCATACTTTTCACATATGAGCTGTACATGTTTCTTTTTCTTTTTTTTCGGGTTCTCAAGTTTTCTGCCGGAACCGTCTATTAAATATACATATGTTTCATCCACCTGATGTATCACATACACATGCCCTTTATCATGTCCGGCTTTGGATCTTGCAAGCATTCCAACTTCATATTTTTCCATACTGCATCCTCTTTTACTTCGATAAGGTCAAAAGTATTGGTTCGTCTTCTGTGATCAGTACTGTGTTTTCATAATGTGCTGACAGCGAACCGTCTCTTGTCACAACTGTCCAGTCATCGTCCAGCCAGTTGACGGCACAACCTCCGATGTTGATCATCGGTTCTATCGCTAAAGTCATTCCTTTTCGAAGTTTCATTCCCTTTCGGTTCATATCGTAATTTGGTATTTCCGGAGCCTCATGCAGCTTTGTTCCGATGCCGTGTCCACACAGATCACGAACTACGCCGTATCCACGTTCCTCTGCATATCTGCCGATTGCGGAAGAAATTTCAAATAAATGGTTGCCCTCTTTTGCAAACTTTATTCCCTCAAAGAAACATTCTCTTGTCACTTGGATCAAGTCCTTTGCCTCTTTGCTGATCTCTCCGATTCCATGGGTTCTTGCCGCATCTGAATGGTAACCTTTATAAATAACGCCTGCATCCAAACCTACGATGTCGCCTTCCTTCAGGACTCGTTTCGCACTTGGAATTCCATGAACAACTTCATCATTTACAGAAACACAGATGGATGCCGGATATCCGTTATAGTTCAAAAAAGAAGGCTCGCATCCATAGCTGCGTATAATCTCTTCTCCCAAACGGTCTATATCAAGTGTTGTCATTCCCGGATGTAATGCTTTCCCCAATTCATCGTGAACGATCTCCAAGATTCTTCCGGCTTCCTTCATCAATTCAATTTCTCTTGCTGATTTTATTGTAACTGGCATAATGTTTACGCTCCTAACACGTTTACGATAGCAGCAAATACCTCATCAATATCTACAGTACCATCTACTTCTACTAAAATATTTTTTTCTGTATAATAATCAATCAATGGCTGTGTCTGCTCATGATATACATTCAGACGTTTCTGTACTGTCTCTGGCTTGTCATCTTCTCTTAAGATTAATTCTCCATGACAGTTATCGCATATATTTTCTTCTTTTGTAGGTGCATATACAATATGATATGTAGCACCGCAGTCCACACATGCTCTGCGTCCCGACATACGGCGGACAATGTTTTCATCTGGAACTTCCACATTGATTGCGTAGTCCATCGCTTCTCCCATCGCTGCCAAAGCTTTGTCAAGTGCCTCTGCCTGAGGAATTGTTCTCGGGAAACCGTCTAAGACATAACCATTGCTGCAGTCATCCTGCTTTACGCGGTCTACGACCAAATCTACAACAAGTTCATCCGGCACTAAAAGTCCCTGATCCATATATGTCTTTGCTTTCTTTCCAAGCTCGGTTCCGTTTTTAATATTTGCTCTGAAAATATCTCCTGTGGAGATATGAGGAATCGAATACTTTTCAGCAATTTTCTTTGCCTGTGTCCCTTTTCCCGCACCAGGTGCACCTAACATTATAATTTTCATATGCTTTCCTCCATAAAAATATCCATATAGCATTTTAACTCGCTGAACTTCTATCCTACCAAGACTGAAATTCAACGAGCTAAATAGCTAAACAATTACTTGCCTACTTATGTTTTTAGTATCCAAGGAAGCTGTTACTGCTTACAGAACCTTTTCCACTATTCAAAAATCCTTTGTAGTTACGTACAAGCATCTGTGATTCGATTTGTTTTAACGTCTCTAACACAACACCTACAATGATGATGATAGAAGTTCCACCAAACGAAACATGTGCTCCAAAAACTCCATTAAAGAAGAATGGAATTACCTGTACAATCACTAATCCAATAGCACCTATAAAAATAATATATTTCAAAATCTTTGCTAAGTAATCTACAGTTGGTTTTCCTGGTCTGATACCTGGAATAAAACCACCGCTCTTTTTCATATTATTCGCAATTTCCAACGGATTAAATGTAATTGATGTATAAAAATATGCAAATAAAATTGTCAAGATAATGTATACAATCAATCCCCATGAATACTTGATATTCTCTGGATTACACCAGTTATTCGAGTTTAATCCTCTTAAAATCTCACTTCCGATACCGTCTCCATCACCTTTTCCAAGGAAAGATGCGATCACGATTGGGAACTGCATTAAAGAAGATGCAAAAATAACCGGAATTACTCCTGCTGTATTCACTTTCAACGGAATGAATGTAGATTGTCCCCCCACATTTTTTCTTCCTTGAATTTTCTGTGAATATTGAACTGCGATTTTTCTCTGTCCATCCTGAAGGAAAATAACAAACACAATAACTGCAAGGATGATTGCTACGATAATGAACGCCGCTAATCCTGCTGTTGCAAGGCTCTTTCCCTTCATAAACTGAGTATATAATGTATTAAAGTCATCTGGAATACGTGAAAGAATATTAATCAAAAGTACGATAGAAATACCATTTCCAACACCTTTTTCTGTAATTCTCTCTCCAATCCACATCAAGAATGCGGAACCAGCTGTCAATGTAAGTACTACGATTGCTGCGTTCACAAAGTTATATTCTACAAGTAATCCGCTGCGTCCAAATCCAACTGCCATAGCTGTTGACTGGATTAAAGCTAAAAGAACTGTCACATAACGTGTAAATGCTGCAATTTTCTTTCTTCCTTCTTCACCATCTTTTTGCATCTCTTCCAATTTTGGAATCGCAATTGTAAGAAGCTGCATAATAATAGATGATGTAATATAAGGTGTAATACTCAAAGCGAATATTGACATTTGTTCAAATGAACCACCTGTGAAAGCGTTAAAAAAATTAAACGCTTCCCCAGTTTGATTTGCAAAGAAATTTTGAATAAAAGTTGGATCCACTCCCGGTGTAGGCAGTTGTGATCCAAGTCTAACAACGAACAGCATTGCAAATGTATAGAAAATTTTCTTTCGAATCTCTTCTATTTGAAATGCTTTCCGAAATGTCTTTAACATTAGATCACCTCAGCTTTTCCACCAAGACTTTCAATTTTAGCTGCTGCACTTGCACTAAATGCGTTTGCCTGAACTGTAAGTTTCTTAGTTAACTCTCCGTTTCCAAGAATTTTTACTCCATCTCTAGGATTTTTCACAATACCAGCTTCAATAAGAGTTTCTACTGAAACAACTGTATCGTTTTCAAATACCTCTAATGCGCTTACGTTAATACCAACGATCTCTTTTGTATTTCTGTTAGTGAAACCTCTTTTTGGTATTCTTCTATATAATGGCATCTGTCCACCTTCGAAACCTGGTCTTGTGCCGCCTGAACGTGCTTTCTGACCTTTGTGTCCTTTTCCGGCAGTTTTACCATTTCCAGAACCGTGTCCACGGCCTCTTCTGAAATTATCACTATGTTTTGATCCTTCTGCTGGTCTTAAGTTTGATAAGTCCATCGTGACACCTCCTTATCTTTTTCTTATACTTCTTCTACTTTTACTAAATGTCTTACTTGTTGTACCATTCCTCTTGTTGCAGCGTTATCTGGTAAAACAACTGTTTTGTTCAGTTTTTTAAGACCTAAAGCTTCAACTGTTTTTTTGTGTTTTGGCACAGCACCGATTGTAGATTTTACTAATGTAACTTTTAAATTTGCCATTTTCAATCTCCTCCTTAGCCTAAGATTTCTTCTACAGATTTACCGCGAAGCTTAGCTACTTCTTCTGGAGTCTTGATCTGACTTAATCCATTAATTGTAGCAAGTACTACGTTTTGTTTATTGTTAGATCCCAATGATTTTGTACGGATATTTTTGATACCTGCAAGCTCAATTACCGCACGAGCCGGTCCTCCGGCGATAACTCCAGTACCTTCCGGAGCTTTTTTCAGTAATACTGAAGCACTTCCGAATTTACCAATCAAATCATGTGTAATACTTTCGTTTTCATCTAAGGAAACAGAAATGAGTTTTTTCATAGCATCTTCTTTTCCTTTGCGGATTGCTTCCGGAATTTCAGTAGCTTTTCCTAAACCTGCACCAACATGGCCATTTCCATCACCAACAACTACTAAAGCTGTGAATCTGAAGTTACGACCACCCTTAACAACTTTTGTTACACGTTTGATTGATACCACTTTTTCTGTTAGTTCTAATTGACTAGCATCAATACGATTTTGTTTCATGTGTGTTCCTCCTCCTAGAATTCTAATCCAGCTTCTCTAGCTGCATCTGCTAACGCTTTGATTTTTCCCTGGTAGATAAATCCACCTCTGTCAAAGACAACAGTGTTAATACCTTTTTCAATTGCTTTTTTAGCAATTACAGTTCCCAAATATGCTGCTGCATCAACGTTGTTAGTTTTTTCTAATTCTGCTTTTACATCTTTCTGTACAGTAGATGCTGATACCAGAGTAGTTCCAACTGTATCGTCAATAATTTGAGCATACATATGATTATTACTTCTAAACACAGCTAAACGTGGTCTTTCAGCAGTTCCGCTGAAACGGTTACGTAATTTTCTATGTTTGTTTATACGAACTTCGCTTCTTGATTTTTTACTAACCATCTTCACACTCTCCTTAATTATTTTTTACCAGTCTTACCAACTTTACGTCTAATAACTTCATCAGCATATTTAATACCTTTACCTTTGTATGGTTCCGGTCTTCTCTTATCTCTGATTTCAGCTGCGTATTGGCCTACTTTTTCTTTATCGATACCTTTTACAGTAATTTTGTTCTGTCCGTCAAGTACTGTCTCAACACCTTCTGGATCGATCATTTCTACTGGATGAGAGTATCCTAAGTTTAATGTTAATTTGTTTCCTGATTTTGCGGCTCTGTAACCAACACCGTTTACTTCAAGAACTTTTTCATATCCCTGAGTAACACCAACAACCATGTTGTTGATCAGTGTTCTTGTAAGACCATGTAAAGCTTTCATTTTCTTTAAATCACTTGGTCTTGTTACTACAACTTCTTCGCCTTCTTTTTTGATTTCCATTTCTACTGGAAGTTCTCTTACAAGAGTTCCTTTTGGACCTGTTACAGTCACTTTGTTGTTCTCAGCGATTTCAACAGTTACACCTGCTGGAATTGCTACTGGCAGTCTTCCTATACGTGACATACCCTTACCTCCTACACTTAAATTTTCGGAGAAGCGGCTATGGCTTCTCTGTTTTCAGTTGCTTTCGGGCTACCAAACAAATGCTAAAACTTCTCCACCTACGTTAAGTTTTCTAGCCTCTTTGTCTGTGATAACACCCTGATTTGTTGAAATGATAGCTGTTCCAAGTCCACCTAAAACCTTTGGAAGTTCGTCTTTGCTTGCGTATACACGAAGTCCCGGTTTAGAAATTCTCTTAAGACCTGTAATAACTTTTTCATTTTTGTCTGCACCGTATTTTAATGTAACACGGATTGTCTTAAAGCTTCCGTCTTCTACGATGTCATATTTTGTAATGTATCCTTCGTTTAAAAGAATATCAGCAATAGCGATTTTCATTTTAGACGCTGGAACATCTACTGTATCATGTTTAGCAGTGTTTGCGTTACGGATTCTTGTAAGCATATCTGCGATTGGATCACTCATAGTCATTTGAAGTTGCCTCCTTATTCTTTGCTTTTATTGTTACATCCTTCAGATGCAGCCGGTGAAAACCGACCACTTCTACTACGGATATCCTAGTTTTCACTAAGTTGCTTTCAGTCTACCAAGAAGCTTTTTTCACTCCTGGGATTTGTCCTTTGTAAGCTAATTCACGGAAACATACTCTGCAGATTCCGTATTTTCTTAAATATGCATGTGGACGACCACAGATTCTACAACGATTATACTCTCTAGTAGAGAATTTTTGTTTACGTTGTTGTTTGATTTTCATAGATGTTTTTGCCATGAAATATTTCCTCCCTACTATTTTGTAAATGGCATATTGAACTGAGTCAATAATTCGCGAGCTTCTTCGTCTGTCTTAGCTGTTGTAACAAAGATTACGTCCATACCTCTTACTTTATCAACCTTATCGTATTCGATTTCAGGGAAGATTAATTGTTCTTTGATACCAAGAGCATAGTTACCTCTTCCATCAAATGCGTTAGGATTAACACCTCTAAAGTCACGTACACGAGGTAATGCTAAGTTAATCAGACGATCAACGAACTCATACATTTTTTCTCCTCTTAATGTAACTTTACATCCGATAGCCATACCTTCTCTAAGTTTGAAGTTAGCTACTGATTTTTTCGCTTTTGTAAGAACCGCTTTCTGACCTGCAATTTTCTCAAGGTCAGCTACAGCTGATTCTAAAACTTTGTGATTATCTTTTGCTTCGCCAACACCCATGTTGATAACAACCTTATCAAGTTTTGGCACTTCCATAATATTTTTATAACCAAATTTTTTGATCATTGCGTCAACGATCTCGTTCTGGTATTGTTCTTTCAGTCTACTCAAAGTTTATTTCCTCCTTCCTTAGATTAGTCAATAACTTCGCCTGTTGATTTTGCAACACGTACTTTTTTGTCTCCATCCATTTTGAAACCTACTCTTGTAGCTTTTCCTTTGTGAAGATACATTACGTTAGATGCATCAATAGGTCCTTCTTGGTGAATGATGCCACCATTCTGATTAGCAGCACTTGGTTTTGTGTGCTTTGTCAGCATGTTTACACCTTCAACTAATACTTTGTTATCTTTTTTATTAACAGCAATTACCTTGCCTTCTTTATCTTTATCTTTTCCAGCGATTACTTTTACAGTATCACCTTTTTTGATTTTCATAGTTGACATCCTCAGGCACCTCCTTATAGTACTTCCGGAGCTAATGAAACAATCTTCATAAATTGTTTTTCACGAAGCTCTCTTGCTACTGGTCCAAAAATACGAGTTCCTCTTGGGTTTTTGTCATCTTTAATAATTACAGCAGCATTTTCATCAAATCTGATGTATGAACCGTCTTTACGACGAGTTTTGTTTACTGTACGAACAACTACAGCTTTTACTACATCACCTTTTTTAACAACGCCACCTGGTGTTGCATCTTTAACAGAAGCAACGATTACATCACCGATGTTTGCATATCTTCTAGTAGAACCACCTAACACACGAATGCAAAGTAATTCTTTCGCACCTGTATTATCTGCTACTTTAAGTCTACTTTCTTGCTGTATCATGCAGGTAAACCTCCTTCAATACTATTTTACTTTTTCCATAACTTCAACAAGTCTCCATCTTTTATCTTTTGATAATGGTCTTGTCTCCATAACTTTTACTTTGTCACCGATGTTGCATTCATTTGCTTCATCATGTGCTTTCAATTTATATGTTCTCTTTACGATTTTGTTGTAAAGAGGGTGTTTTACGTGATCTTCAACTGCAACTACAATAGTTTTATCCATTTTGTTGCTGATAACTTTACCAACACGTGTTTTTCTTAAATTTCTTTCCACAGTTTTGCTCCTTTCACAATTTTCAACACAATCTTAATTATTATTCAGCTTTAGAAGCTTCTGTAATAACTGTCTGAATTCTAGCAATGTTTTTTCTTACTTCTTTAATTCTGCTTGTGTTTTCTAATTGATTTGTTGCGTTTTGGAATCTTAAGTTAAAAAGTTCCTTTTTAGCAGCTACTAATTCTTCGTTTAATTCTGCAACTGATTTTCCTTTTAAATCTTTTACAAATGTATTAATTTTCACTGTTATCACCGCCTTCTAAATCTTCGCGAGAAACGATCTTACATTTACAAGGTAATTTGTGCATAGCAAGACGTAATGCTTCACGAGCTACTTCTTCAGGTACTCCTGAAAGTTCAAACATTACACGTCCTGGTTTTACAACTGCTACCCAGTATTCAAGAGTTCCTTTACCAGAACCCATACGTGTTTCAGCTGGTTTCGTAGTTACAGGTTTGTCAGGGAATATTTTAATCCAAACTTTACCACCACGTTTGATGTAACGTGTCATCGCGATACGGGCAGCTTCAATCTGGTTTGAACGGATCCAGCATGGTTCCATTGCAACAATACCATATTCACCATTTGTGATTTTATTTCCACGTAAAGCTTTTCCTTTCATAGAACCACGGAATTGTTTACGACGTTTTACTCTTTTAGGCATTAACATAATTATTTATCGCTCCCTTCCTTAGTTGCTTTCGTTGGAAGAACTTCGCCTTTATAAATCCAAACTTTCACACCTACTTTACCGTAAGTTGTGTCTGCTTCAGCGAATCCATAATCAATATCAGCTCTAAGTGTCTGAAGTGGAATAGTTCCTTCGCTGTAAAACTCTGTACGAGCCATATCAGCTCCACCTAAACGACCTGATACTGCTGTTTTGATACCAAGTGCTCCGGATTTCATTGTTCTTGACATGCAAGATTTCATAGCACGTCTGAATGAGATACGGTTCTCTAACTGTAATGCGATGTTTTCAGCTACTAACTGAGCATCTTTATCCGGTCTTTTGATTTCTTTGATATCAACAACTAATTTTTTATCTGTGAACTGTTGAAGTTCTTTTTTCACTTTTTCAATCTCAGCTCCACCTTTACCGATTACAACACCCGGTTTTGCTGTGTAGATGATGATTTTTACACGGTCAGAAGCTCTTTCGATCTCAATCTTAGAAACTCCTGCGCTGTATAATTTCTTTTTCAGAAATGTTCTGATTTTATGATCTTCTACTAAATAATCTGCAAATTTATCTTCTGCATACCATTTAGAGTCCCAATCTTTGATAACACCGACTCTCAAGCCATGAGGATTAACTTTCTGTCCCATTATTGCCCTCCTTATCTTTCATTCAGCACTAAAGTAATGTGGCTCATTCTCTTTTCGATTCTGTAAGCTCTACCCTGTGCTCTCGGTTTAATTCTCTTCATTGTTGGTCCCTTGTTTGCGTAACATTCTTCAATGTAAAGGTTCTCAACATTCATACCGTTGTTGTTCTCAGCGTTTGCGATTGCTGATTCTAATAATTTCTTTATTAAGCTAGAAGCATATCTTGGATTGTATGTTAAAATACCAAGTGCTGTTTGTACATCCTTACCTCTGATGGCATCTAATACGAAACATGCTTTCTGAACAGAAACTCTAGCGTAAGATAACTTAGCTGATGGTCTAGTGTCCTTATTTGCATTTCTCTCTCTTTTGATCTGGGATCTATGTCCTTTTGCCATGGATGAACCCTCCTTTCAAATTACGATTAATTAACGAACTCTTGATTTCTTTTCGTCTTTTCCATGTCCTCTGTATGTTCTTGTTGCAACAAACTCTCCAAGTTTGTGTCCAACCATATCTTCTGTTACATATACAGGTACATGTTTTCTTCCGTCATGAACTGCGATTGTATGTCCAACCATTTGTGGGAAAATAGTAGAACGACGTGACCAAGTTTTGATAACTGATTTGTCACCTGCTTCGTTCATAGCTTTTACTTTTTTCAGTAAGCTTTCATCCGCGAATGGTCCTTTTTTAAGTGAGCGAGCCATAGGTTCTAACCTCCTTGTAAACTGATTTATTTAATACCTTTACCATCTCTTCTTCTAACGATTAACTTGTTAGACTGTTTGTTTTTCTTTCTTGTCTTAAGACCAAGTGCTGGTTTACCCCAAGGTGTACATGGACCTGGACGACCAATTCCTGTCTTACCTTCACCACCACCGTGTGGATGGTCATTAGGGTTCATTACAGAACCACGAACTGTAGGTCTGATACCCATGTGACGTTTACGTCCGGCTTTACCAATGTTAATCAGGTTGTGATCTCCGTTACCTACAACACCGATTGATGCTCTACAGATGATCGGCACCATTCTCATTTCGCCTGATGGCAATCTTAATGTTGCATATTTTCCTTCTTTAGCCATTAACTGAGCGCTGTTACCAGCTGAACGAACTAACTGTCCGCCTCTTCCTGGATATAACTCAATGTTGTGGATCTGTGTACCTACTGGGATCTCAGAAAGCGGTAAGCAGTTTCCTACTCTCACTTCAGCTTCTGGTCCGTTCATTACTTTCATTCCATCTGTTAAGCCTTGAGGTGCAAGAATATAAGCTTTTTCACCATCTGCGTAGCAGATAAGCGCGATATTCGCTGTTCTGTTTGGATCGTACTCGATTCCGATTACAGTTGCCGGAATACCATCTTTCTTTCTCTTAAAGTCGATAATTCTATATTTTCTTTTAGCTCCGCCTCCGCGGTGTCTTACTGTGATCTTACCTTGATTGTTACGACCAGCTGTTCTGCTTTTAGAAGCTAACAAAGATTTCTCTGGAGTTGTCTTTGTGATTTCTGAAAAATCAGAACCTGTCATATGTCTTCTGGAAGGTGTATATGGGCGATATGTTTTAATTCCCATTACTGTCACTCCTTTCGTTTACGATTATTTATTATCACGGTTTTAATCCGTATGGTTTCTATTGTTGGGCTGTCTCTTACAGTCCTTCGAAAATTTCGATATCAGCGCTTTCAGCTGTTAACTGAACGATTGCTTTTTTTGTCTTAGCAGTTTTTCCGAATGTCATACCACGTCTTTTTGTTTTTCCATCAAGATTCATAGTATTTACGCTTTTTACTTTTGTTCCTGCGAACATTTTTTCAACTGCTTCTTTAATCTGATTCTTTGTAGCCTGTGTGTGAACTAAGAAAGTGTATTTCTTGTCAGCCATAAGCTCCATAGATTTTTCAGTGATTACTGGTTTAAGGATTACGTCATAGTATTTAATGTCTGCCATTATGCGTACACCTCCTCGATTGTTGCAACAACAGCTTTCGTTACGATTACTGTGTTGTATTTTAAGATATCGTACACATTAATTGTATTTGTCCAAGCTGTTTTCACATTTGCAATATTTCTTGCAGATAATGCTGCATTTGTGTTTCCATCTTCTAACACTACTAATGCTTTAGATACTTCTAAGTTGTTTAACATGTTCTGGAAATTCTTTGTTTTAATTTCACCAAAGTTCATTTCGTCAAGAACGATGAATTTGTTTTCTAATACTCTTGTTGTAAGAGCTGATTTCAGAGCTGCTCTCTTTTCTTTTTTGTTTAATTTGAAAGAGTAGTCTCTTGGTGTTGGAGCAAATACAACTCCACCGCCTGTCCATTGTGGAGATCTTGTAGAACCTTGTCTTGCATGACCTGTTCCTTTTTGTCTCCATGGTTTTCTACCACCGCCTGAAACTTCTGAGCGAGTTTTTGCTTTCTGCGTTCCCTGACGTTTATTTGCAAGTTGGTTCACAACTGCCATGTGTAATAAGTGTTCATTTACTTCAACACCGAATACAGCATCATTCAAGTCGATTGTTCCAACTTCTTTACCTTCGATATTATAAACAGATACGTTTGCCATCTGTGTGTTCCTCCTTTCCTATTAAAGACTAGATTGCTTTTACACTTTCTTTAATTGTTACTAAAGATTTCTTAGGTCCCGGAACTGATCCTTTTACTAAGATTAAGTTGTTTTCAGCATCTACTCTTACGATTTCAAGATTTTGAATTGTAATTCTCTTGCTTCCCATGTGTCCTGGCATCTTTTTACCTTTGAATACTTTACTTGGATCAGATGCAGCACCATTAGAACCTGCATGACGATGGAATTTAGAACCGTGAGTCATAGGACCTCTGTGTTGGTTATGTCTCTTAATCGCACCCTGGAATCCTTTACCTTTTGAGATTGCAGTAGCATCTACTTTGTCTCCTGCTGCAAAGATGTCAGCTTTGATTTCCTGTGCTAATGTAAATTCCTCAGCATTTTCAAATTTGAATTCTCTTACAAATCTCTTGCTTGAAACACCAGCTTTGTCAAAATGTCCTTTTTCTGCTTTTGTTGTACCATGTCTGTGTACAATCTCTTTTTTACCATTTTTGTCTTTGTTCACGATTTTGTCTTTTTTGTCAACAAAACCAACCTGAACAGCACTGTAACCGTCGTTCTCAACTGTTTTGATCTGTGTTACTACACAAGGACCAGCCTGAAGAACAGTTACTGGAGTTAATACTCCGTCTTCGTTGAAGATTTGAGTCATTCCGACTTTTGTAGCTAAGATAGCTTTCTTCATTATTATTACCTCCTGTGATTTACAGCGGAACACTTTCGTGTTCATCCTAAATTATAGGATACTTACTGTCTCTTAATTTGATCGAACTCTTATTTGTTTTTCATTTTGATGTCGATATAAACACCAGCTGGCATCTCTAATCTTGATAATGCATCAACAGTTTTCTGTGTTGGTGTGATGATATCGATCAGTCTTTTGTGAGTTCTTTGTTCGAACTGCTCTCTGGAATCTTTGTATTTGTGTACGGCTCTTAAGATTGTTACTACTTCTTTTTTAGTTGGAAGTGGTACCGGTCCGCTCACCTGTGATCCATTTTTCTTTACAGTTTCGATAATTTTCTTTGCAGATGCATCAACCAATTGGTGATCATATGCTTTCAGTGTAATTCTCATTACTTGACTTGCCATAAAAAAAGTCGCCTCCTTTTCGTACTATTAAACTCAAGTACGACAAGCGGTGACTGTACACTCTCCCGTGTGTGTCGTGAGAACTCACACGTTGTTACCGTTTTTCATCGGTTGTTATTGATTCGTACAGTGACTTGTCGCCAGTTTCCTAACTTGACATTCGCTCCACGGAACACCTACTATTATAAGTAGCAACCTCACGCTTCAACGCTATCATGTCACAGCTTTTTTAGTATACATGATTTCTTTTCATTTTTCAAGACTTTTTTTTATTTTTTTCTGCCAGTTCGTTTACAAGAGAAAATTTCTCATAAATCTGCTGCAAAACCGACTGCTATACCACTGTTTCAAGCTTTTGCAGCCGAACTGTTACTCTTATATTTATAAATAGGAAGAAACGCTGAATCTTAGGCTTTTTTTCGGCACTTTACTGAACTAAATTTCACCTTTGAATCCATTGACTTTTCCTATTGAACTTGTTACAATTATCAATAGATAAAGACATATTTTTAACAAGGTATATTCAATATCGGGGGCTTTGCATATACTATCTCTTTGATATGTCTCTATTTTTTACCAATTTTCAAAATTTAATATTTAATCTGGAGGGATATTATATGAACGCTACTCTTATTTTACGTATCGTTATTATTGCTTATACTGCAGTTTTTGCTATTTACTGGATTGCCGACTGTATCAAACATAAAGAAGAATTTACAGGCAAGAAAGTTATCTCATTGTTACTTATTGGTATTATCACTAACTTTTTCGATACATTAGGAATTGGTAGTTTCGCTACCACTCAGGCAGGTTTCAAATTTACAAAGTCTTGTGATGACGAAGTAATGCCAGGTACTCTCAACGTTGGAGATGCGATTCCTGTCGTAACAGAATTCGTACTCTTCCTTGGATTGATTGACTTAGACACAGTTACATTAGTAGGTTTACTTGCAGCAGCTGCAATCGGTTCTTACATCGGTGCAGGTATCGTTTCAAAACTTCCTGTAAAACAGATCCGTATCGCTTTAGGTGTTGCATTACTTTTCCTTGCAGTGATGATGGGTTGTAAATTAATGGAAGTTGGACCATTCGGTGCTGCCGGAACAGCTACAGGTCTTACAGGCGTAAAACTTGTTCTTGGTATCGTAATCAACTTCTTCTTAGGTGCTTTGATGACAATCGGTGTTGGACTTTACGCTCCATGTATGGCTATGATTGGTGCACTTGGTATGAATATTAAATCTGCATTCCCTATTATGATGGGTTCTTGTGCATTCTTAATGCCATCTTGTGGTATCAAATTCATCAAAGAAGGAAAATACGACAGAAAAGCTTCTGTTATGTTAACAGTTGGTGGTATGATCGGTGTATTCATCGCTTACTTCTTAGTAAAAGAGATGCCAACTACAGTGTTGACATGGATTGTTATCGTAGTAATGATTTACACAGCACTTACATTCTTCAAAGATGCGAAAAAACTTTCATAGTTCTATATACGCAAACAGAAACCGGAGCAAAAGCTCCGGTTTCTTCTTTATTATAATACTATCGCTTCTCTTTTCTCTTTCTTTCCATTAGGACAACTAACATCGATACTGCTACTACAAGCCAAACAATCATAGAATTGTTATCTCCTGTTTTCACACTCGATTGCTCTTTTGGATTTTCTTTTGGATTTTCTTTCTGATTTCCACTTTCCGGCTTATCCGGTGTTGTGCCACTTTCAGATTTTTCTTCCAATCCCTGAACTGCCGCTCTCAGCATATCTGATGCCTTTCTCACATCAGCACTTGTCGCATTCTCATCAAATGCAACTTTCTTTGCAAACTCCAATGCTGATTCCACCTTGCCTGCTGATTCCTCAGTATATCCTGTAAGATCCATTTGTTCCACATCTTTGATCAACTCTTCTAATTTTTCCTTGCTCGGAATTTGTCTCAGATCAAAAATCGCCTTCTGCAATTGTCCAAATGCTGCATCTACCGCTTCCTGAGTTGCCTTTTCATCCTCATATACCTCTTTTGCAAGTTCATAAGCTTTCACAAAAGCTTCTCTCGTTACAGGTGTATAGGAATCAAGCTCTTTCCTGTATTGTTCTGCCTCATCCAGTTTCTTCTTAAGATCTTCTTTTTTCACAGGCGTGCTCGGAATCAACTCCAACCCTTTTTCTGCTTCCTGCAGCCGCTTTAATGCTTTATCAACTGTTTCTTGTGCCGACTTTTCATCGTCCAATACTGCTTTTGCATTTGCAATTGCATCTTCCATCACTTTGCGGCTCTGTTCCGTGTACATACTCAGATCCATTTTAGCCGCCTTATCATAGGCTTCCTGTAGTTCTGCCTTGTCAACCGGCACTTCTACCTTTTTCGGTCCGGTAATGCGAATCTCAGTAGCGGAAGCATAATTATTAGAATCCGTCGAAAGCGACTCTACCGCATAGACACGGACATTTGTTGCCTCCACTTCTGAAAAACTTGCCTTTTTCCAACTGTTTCCAGAACTCCATGTTCCACTGCTCACTTCCTGATAACTCTGTCCGTTGTCAGCACTCACTTCAATTCTGTATTTTGTGATAACTCCATTTGTTCCACTTGTTCTTGGCAACAAACGGATTCCATCCACCAGTTGTTTTTCCGGAAGCCGGATATCAATCCACAGATCTTCTCTCTCTGCTCCAGCCCATGAAGAGTGCCACAGCGTTCCTGTATTGTTATCCAGAACATATTTTGCCAAGCCTTCCGTCTCACTTCCTGCCTGCTCACTTCCGGCAGTTGCAGTCATTCCTTCCAGAGAGATATCAAACTCATCGTTCTCTGCAGGATCTTTCGGAATCTGGCTTACAGAATACTTATCAAGAATCTCTGTCCCCAGCTTTTCCAAATCCATACCGTTTGCTTTCGTTGGATATTCGTTATTGCTCCGAGCCCACGCCCATTCCATTTCAAACCAATCTGCTGCTGAGTAATTTTTTGACTCTTCTCCTGCCAATTCTTTTTTCCGTTCGGCAATCCATTTTTCCCAGCGTGGTTTATAATAGTCGCTTGTAAGTCCTGACCACTGACGATTGGAATAATCAATCAAGCCTCCACTGTTTGCCTGCTCGATACTTCCCCATGTTGTGATAAGGCCACGTGCATTTAGCTCATACAATTCTTTTGTGAAATCGTCTGCATTTTTCGCAAGTGCTTTCGCCGATTCCAGCCATGTGCCAAGCATAAATTCTTCCTGTGTTCCGGTTACTTCCTCTACCTTTGTAATAATTTCAAGGAAACTGTTTGACATTTTTTCAAATTTTTCAGCGTCCCCCTCGCGGAATGCATCTGCCATCTTCTTCTGATATTCCTGAGCAGTGTTCGATAACACCTGCTCTAATACATTTGCAAGATCATATTGATAACCGGCACTGTCTTTTAATTTGTCATAGTCTTTTAGCAACAGTGCTGCCGCTTTTTCCAGTTCAGCCTTATCATAATCGATCACCGCATTTCCCCAAGTGGAAGCCGCTCCAATATCTAATCCCGGACGGGCGTTGACAACCGACTCCGGCGCTCCCTGTCCTTTCATATTCATCTCTGGATTATACACAGTATCATTCAGGATTTGCATTGCTTCATACGCCGATTGGCTCTCTGCCCCATATCTTCTCGTTGTGTAATCCTTAAACCATTCGTCCAGGTTGATCGCCGATAAATTCTCACCATCATCTGACCAGATTGTCTCGAAGAACAGATCATACAGTACCGGATTATTCACAGATGCTTCCGGTGTGATACCGATTCCCGCCATATGGTTCGCCTGTGCCGCTGCCTGCGCAACACCATTTACAAAATTCTCAATATGTCCGTGCAGTCCGAGACGCCCTCCGAAGTTATTCAACATGCAGTAAACCCAAGGAGTGTTCAAAAATTCTCCACCGCCTTCTGCTCCACCGTAAGAGCCAGGATCTGTCTCGTTCCAGTGCGGAGTTTTCTCTGCATAGAGATCAAGTACAAGCGCATGGTCACGTGCTGCATCTAATCCCTGAAGCAGAGCCGTCGACGGATTTCCCTGCCATGACTGAATAATCCAGATACCATTTTCGTCTGCCTCCATCATGTTTGCCAACACTTTCTCGGCAATGACTGTCGGGCTCATACCACCTGTGTTTCCACCTTCATGGAACGGATCTGTTGCATAGTAGTCAGATACATCTCCATATACTTCCTTTTGTACCTTATAGAACAACTGCGCATATTTGTCAAATGTCTCACTATCTGTCTTCAGCATACTCGGTCTTTGGAACGAACACCATGTCCCCTGCTTGATTACCTGTGCACTTGGGTCTTTATCTGTAATATCAACAGGAACCATACCGCTATAACCTTGCAGTACCGGCTGCATGCCAAGTTTTCTCATAATAAGCTGATTTTTTCTCGCAAGTTCTGTTCTCTCCGTGAACCAGCTGTCATGTACCGGTCCTCCAAATCCGGATAGATTTGCCATATATGCCCATGCATAGTATGCCGGCCCTGCGATGAAATCTTTTGCTTCTTCGTGCGAATATCCAAGTTCTCCCAAAAATCTTCTCCACACTTCTTCCTGCGCTGTTGCATCGAGAACAACATTTACACCATTCAATGCAAGCCAGTCCAATTCATTTCTCCATTCTTTCTCACCCCAGAACGCCATAGAATATGAAAGCGTACAGTAGTTATAAGAATAGCGGACCGGGAATTTTGTCTCTTTATGTACCGTTCCCTCAATTGGAACAATGCTCTTTGGCATCTTCACCTGATCCCCAACCTGAGAAATATTTACGTTACAATAATATTTCAAATAATGGTTCAGCCCTGTCGCAAGAGAGACACCATCGTTTCCTTTGATGTGAATCTTTCCATCTTTCTGAGATAACTCAAAGTAATCATATGCATTGTCGCCTTCTGCCACTTCCAAGGTAAACCAGTCAACATACGCTGAGCCGATTCTTCTTTCAATGATCCCTTTCACTTCATCAATCGTATCTTGTTCTGTAATCTGCACATCATATGCGGAACCCGCAAAATCTTCCACCTGAACTTTTGGTGTCTCCTGAATTTTCGTTCCGCTTTCCTTTCCAAGCACACGGATTTCATTGATCAAAGACTTTTCCGAAGTCGACTGATATTCCATATATACACGAACAATTCTTGCTTCTTTTCCATCAGCAGCGTATTTTTCACCGTCTGCCGGACAGCTTTCTTTACTTGTTTTTTCCGCAAGCTTATCAAAATCTCTTCCGTCCATACTCGTATAAATCGAATACTGGGAATATCCTGTGGACGGTGTAAACACTTGAATCTCATCCAGATTATAATTTTTCTCCAAATCAATATCAATGTATGCCGGATATCTGTCCCCCGACCACACATTCGTTGTAGAGCCATCATTCACTCTGGATACTGTAGACTGACCTGTGTTAGTATGAACCGGTTTTTTATATGCGATACTCTCAGTATCTTCTACATTGCTTCCGTTTGCATCTGCAAAGATTTTAAATTCCGCCAGCGCCGGCCACGGATCTCCGCCTGTGCTCGCAATATCAGTCACATTGATGCGAATGCTCTTTAAATTCTTGACACTGTCTAAAGATAATGTCTGAATATGTCCATCCTCCAGACGCGTTGCCTTCACTCCTGCAAATAACGTCTGCCACTCGGTGTCATTTTTACTCTTCCCAAGTACGTCAAATGTAAATTCAAAGCCATTTTCATCCGGATCCACAAGTTCAAAAGCCGCCTCCATAGATTTTACCGGATACTCTCTGTCGAGCTCCATCTCGATCCATGCGCCGTCTTTCAAACCGGAGATACCTCCATTGTTGTAAACGTACAATGTCTCATAATTATCATCAACCAGATTGCTTTTTACTCCGGCATCCCCGCCAACAGATGTGATTGTCGCCTGCGGCGCCACATTGGTCAGATCACTTTCCTCGGAAGATGCCTCCGCCCAGATTTCCACCTCTGCAATAGCCGGCCAGAACGCTCCCGGCTGTCCATCGTTTTGCGGATTAGACAATGTAATATACGTGTGTGTAAAATTCAAAGGTGTCTCATATTCAAATTCATAGACATCATCAAAACAGTGATTCACTTTTGTATCATCCACAACAAGATCACTCGTGACGTTATTCAATGCATGTGACAGTTGAATATCCACCGTCCAAGGAGTATGTCCCTGTTCAAACTTTACAACGATTTTTTTAATCTTTTTTGTATTATCTGCAGGCAGCTTCAATGATACCTCACTCGGCCATGTATCACCGTTTTGCACCCACAAGGTCGCATCGTCACCGTCAACCAGATTTTCTTTTTCTTTCCCCGCTTCCGAACTTGGGACTGTAATCTCTGATTCCGGTGCGATATTCACCAATTTTTCCTCTCCTTTTTTCTCTCCGGCAGCGACAAGTGTCGGTACCTGGATCGAAATCATCACAAGACTCAATACAAATATTCCTGCAAGAATCTTATGAAATCCCTTATATATTTTCCTTTTCATTTCTTTTTCCTTTTTCCCATTTCCCTTTTCCCTTTTAAAACAACCGGCAACTTTCATTGCCGGCTATTTTATTATTCATCCGTTTTTTTCTTTTTTAAGATTTCTTTTCCTGCAATTACGGATGCTGCTGCCGCAAGAACCATCATCATTGGCGCCGCAGTCGAATCTCCTGTCACCGGTTTCTTTCCTGATTCATCTGAACCACCGGCAGATGGAGTACTTAGTTTCTTATTTTCCTCTTTTTTCACTAAATCCTTAGCTGCCTTTGCAAGTTTCTCTGTAGCTGCCTTGATTTCCTCTGCTGTTGCATCTTCATCATCAAGCACCGTCTTGGCATTTGTGAGTGCTTCTTTATATACTTTCCAGCTGTCTGCTGTGTAGTCAGCTTCTTTGTAGTATGAAACACATTCATTGTAGTATTTTTCCAAAGCGCTCTTATCTACTTCGCTCGGTACTACAGGTTTGTCAGCTTTTTCTAACTGTTCAACTGCTGCCCTCAACTGCCCCTCTGCTGCATCTACAGCATCCTGATCAGCTTCCGGATCTTTCATAACTACTTTCGCCTGAGCAAGTGCATCTTCAAACACTTTTACGCTCTCTGATGTATATCCGCTCAGATCCATCTTTTCTGCTTCTTTGATTAAGTCTTCCAATTTATCTTTGTTTGGAATCAGTCTCAATTCAAAGAGAGCTTTTTGAAGATCATCATGTGCTTTTTTCACTTGTTCTTCTGTTGCTTCTTTATCGTCAATGACTGCTTTTGCAGCGTCTATTGCATCTGCATATGCTTTCCATGTACCTGGTGTGTACTCTTTTTCGTCTCTGTCAGCCGCTACACAGTCATCATACAATTTCTTAAGACTGTCTTTGTTTACTCCATCCGGATCTACCGGTGTGTCAGATTCTTCAAACTTAGCAACCAATGTCAGGTTATCCTCCGGTGTTACTTTGTAAGAAGCTTCCTTGCTCACTTCATTTCCGAAAATGTCATACCAGCCAACGAATTTGTTTCCTTTATCTGCTTTTGCAGTAAATGTAACTTCCTCGCCTTTGTTAATCTGCTCTTTTGAAACTTCTGCTGTTCCTCTTCCTTCTACATATGTGCTGATGCGAAGTGGTACTTTTGTCAAGTCCTCTGTTCCTCCAAGCACTTTGAACTCTGCCGCACTACCGAAATCATTCTGTCCTTTTGTAACTGTCAGTCTTAATTTTGATGTGTTGATTGGTTTAAATCTCACATTTTTCTCAGATCCGTTAGAAGCCCATGTTCCTTTATCTACAGCTTTCTGCCAGTTTCCGGAAGCATCTTGATATTCCAATGTATATTCTAAGATATATCCATTATTTCCTGTCTGTCTTGGCATATAGTAGAATCCATTGATATCGTAATTCTTCTTCATATCAATTGTGATCACAGCCGGAAGTGGTTTCTTGTTTGGCGACCACTGTGTATGCCAGATTGTAGAAATATTATTATCAAATGCATTTGTAATTTTTCCATCTGAGTTTTCGTTGTCAGCTGTCACTGTGAAGTCTTTTGAATCGATTGCTCCCTCTGTCAAATCTTCTTTTACCACTTTAGAAGTCAACACAATGTTATCGATCACTGCGTTTACCGCATTTGTCTTAGAACCAATTCTTTCTGTCGGCAATGACAATGACGCACGTGAGATATTAGATGCTTTCAAATCGCCTTCATATGTGTAGCTTCCTGTTGCAGTATATTTCTTGCCATCTGCAATCAGAGAAGTCACATCTCCGTCTGTTCTGATTGTCAGAGATACTTTCTGATTTACCGGAAGCTTATATCCAAAGGAATAGTCATAACCTTCTCTTGTAAATCCAAGTGTTCCATCTTCCATGATACGGATATCATATGTTCCGTACTCTGCATCTGCCTCGAATAAAATTTCTCCAGGCATTCCAGGTTTTTTCATTGTAATGTCGAAAGAAAGTTCCTTTCCAGGGCCAACACGGTCAAGCGGAGTAGAGACATAGCTTTCTTTTCCGTTCAATACAAATGCTTTATCTTCTACTTTTGCGTTCACTGCATCTTTTGCATCATAGCCGTTTCCGGATTCATCATTCAGACCTTCATCAAAATCGTATGATACAATAGTGTCCCCCTTGCTGTCTACTTTGTCATATGCATTTGTGCGAGGAGCTTCTCCAACTGCTTCACTGACTTCTGTTGCCTCTGCGTAAGTCTTTTCTTCATCTCCCCACAAGCTTGATGCGTAGAATGGAGCTGCATCGTTGAAACGGTCATAAATTTCCAGCTCAGAAAGACCATTTGCTTTCTTATCTACCATGTCATTCCAAATTGCATAAGCTCCACCGAGTGTCTGTTCAGAACCAACCGGAACTCCCATACGTTTTGCCGGATCATAATTACTGTATAAGTGCTGTTTATTCAAATAATCACCATAATATCCGGCTGCCGGAACAATGTAAACTGTTCCATCGTTCATATCAATCAGATCATATCCTTCTTTGTACATCTCTTTTGGATTTGCCCAACCGTCATTCCAGATATTCATCTGTACATCTTCGCTTCTTACATCTGTCTGACCTTTTCTTGCAGTAAGACTTCCCCAAAGACGAACTTGATTACCTTTCTCTTGAACATGTGCTAACAAATCATCTGTAAATTGGCGGAACTGTTCTTTATATGTTTCTGAATATTCATCTGTTCCGATATTAACAATTGTCTCTTCATCGAATACAGGATTCTCACCTTCCAAATATTCATCCCAAAGACCTTCTACAAATTCTAAAGACTTCGCATATGGCGTTTCACTTGCATCACCCCCACTAGGAGTTGCCAAATTAAAGTGATCATTCTCACGTCCATTTCCACCCATTTTAAGGTCTGGACGAACCTTTGTAAATGCAAGAGAGTGTGCCGGTGTATCGAACTCAGGTACAATATCCATACCGATTTCACGGTAATCCTGAATCATCTGACGCATCTCATCTTTTGTCCAGTACATGTCATCACTTGTCAAATCTGCCTTATTCAGATTTCCATCTGCTTTGATATCAGACTCCAAACGGAATCCCTCATATGCAGTCATCGGATCTTCTCCTGCAGTTGTGTAATCTTCCAAGAAGATATAGTTGTCATTTAAGTGAAGCTGTAAGTCGTTCATCTTGTACCATGCCATTGTCTTTGCAACTTCATTGACAATTTTCTTAGAGAATGGTCTTCTTCCGACATCAAGCATGAATCCACGCACTTCGTATTTTGGATAGTCACGCGCCTCGCCTTTTGCGATTGTTCCATCTGTCTGTTTTAAAATCTGAAGAATACTTCTTGTTGCCCAGTATGCACCTGTTGAAGTTTCTGCTTCCACTGTAACTGAATCACCAATTTTCAGATTGTATCCTTCCTCTTTCAGACCTGTTCCTGCTTCTACAAGTGTAAAGAAGAAATCTCCGGCATTTGCGCTGTCCGCATATACAATTTCAAGATCTTTTCCAAATAAATCTTTATAATCTTTCTGGAACTCTGTTGCCGCTCTCTGAAGCGCTGCTTTATCTTTGTTTGCAACAACGATACGGCTGCCGTCCTTCACTGCAAACTCTCCGCCTTTTGCACCTTTCCACTCAGCAAGTTCCGGAATTACTGCTGGCTTTGCGTTGTCTCCCTCTTCCTGCTCGTATTTACCGGTAACAGTCATTGTATATTCTTTCGAGTCAACTGCTTTTCCATCTTTTCCTTCTGCTTTTACATTGAAGTTCATCTTAATCTGCTGTGTAACCAACGGCTGATAAACTGTCAAGTCTCTGTCTAAAATCTGCTCATAATCTGCTCCGACAAAGCTTATTTCAAACCCTTCCGGAACTTCCGGCATTGTAAATTTCTTAGAATCACCTTCGATCGATTCAGGCAGCTCTAAGTTATCTGCAACTTCCTGTGGATCCTGAGTGTTTTCCGGCTCTTCTAATTTTCCGGCATAAGTCTCAAACTCCCAGATACCAACTGTGTTCCATGTCACCTCAGCTCCGTTTTCCGGCGCCCCTTTTGGATCGAATTCTTCAATGAAAAGGCGTACATGCTGTGTGTTGATCGGTTCATCTAAGTTGATAATCTGCTGATAGCTGTCTGGTTTTTTCTCAAAACTTACAACCGGCTCCCAGTTTGTACCGTCTGACGATTTTTCCAAACGATATTTTGTTGCATTCGTGCGCTCCCAGTGAATCTTGAATGACTGGATAGAAATTTCTTTTCCATAATCTAAGCTAATCCAGTGTTGTCCTAACTTAGCCGGACTTGCCCAACGCGTTGTATCATCTCCGTCAACTACTTTACTAGGTTGGAATTTTTCAAGATTATCTTCATATCCGTCTGCTGCTACTGTTGCACCTTCACTCAAGTTCTCAGCCTCTCCGAGTACTTTGAACTCATAGAGAGATACAGACTGCCAGTTACCCGGGTTCAACGTATACCCGTTCACCGTCAAACGAACAAAACGTCCTGTTGCAGCTTTCTCAAGATTGATCCTGCTTGTGAGAGATGTAATATTCTTACCATCTTCCTTTACATAAACATCTTTATAAGTACCATCTTCTGTGTCAGAAACAGAAATCTTGAAATTTGTAATATTGGTTCTCTCCCACTCAATTACAAACTGACTGAATGTCTTTACTGCCCCCAAGTCTAATGTCAACGTTCTCGCTTCCTGTGTGGTGCTCTGTGCTGTTGACCAGCGTGACTGTTCCGGTTTCTCAGCATCACGATTCACAATGCCATCTACCGCTTTCTCCGGTCCCCACTGATTTGCCAGTTCCTGATTGCTCGCAGTTACTTTTGAATTAAGAGCATAGTTAACCTCATAACCCGCTTTCTCTTCCACATTTTCTGCCTTTACAGCCGGCGCTACAGTTACAGACCCCAATACCATTGCCGCAGAAAGGGCGCCTGCACTTGCACGCATCCATGTTCCTTTTTTCTTCATATCTTTCCTCCTCATTATTTATTATCAGACGAATCTTTACAGCAGGAAAATATTCTGCTTTGCACTAAAAAACCGAACTTTTGGAACAGACTATACAATTTTACATTATATACTCTGTTCCAAAAGTTCGGTTTTGCCTAAAAAGTAACAACCCGCCTGTATAATATTAATTTTATTAAAGCACTTTTTGCCAAAATTTGCAAGTGAATATTTTATTCTAAATCCTATATCGTTAGATTTCCTCTTTCATCTTCCTTATTCAATTTGCTATTTCTGTGTATTCAACTGCTTGTATCTCTTATAAATTCAAAAAAGATTGCGCTTCTTTGCACGAAGTGCATTTTTTTGAATTATAGGATTCCAAAGGAATTTCCTATAATTCAAGAAAAACCCCGGAAACTTGCGTTTCCGGGGTATAAATTCAATTAGTTCAAATCACAAATCAACGATTACTCAATGATTGTAGCAACTCTTCCTGAACCTACTGTACGTCCACCTTCACGATATCAGACCGGTGTATTGCGGTGTACAAATGGTGATTTTTCGTGTAATTTGTGTGGGAAAATCCAGATTTTCCGTTGTGTCCGTGTGGTTTTTGGGGATTTTGTTATCATGGTGTTATCACTCCCTTGGCCTGGGCTTCCAAATAATCCTCATATAATCCCATATAATTTATAATAACCTTTCCGCTTGCCTGTGCTAATTTAGGAGGAACCGCATTTCCTATTTGCAAACTCATTTCGCCCATGTTTCCCTGAAATTCAAATTTATCATCAAAAGATTGTAATCTTGCTGCTTCACGTATAGACAATCCTCTATTTTGTGTTGGGTGACAATAACGCCCTTTTGAAATAATTGTGCAGCCAGAAGTAATTGTAGGTGCTGGCTTGTCTGGATCTATAATTCCATATGTGTCTGTGTACGATACATTTTCCTTTTTATGACATTCAAGTTGTAATTCTTCCGAAATCATTTCACGATTTCCTCCATGAAGTCGGATTTCTTGCAACCGTTCAATATTTGTTTCCGATAAACTACGTGCTTTATGATTTTTTATTATACTATCATCATAACTTTCCCCAGCCCCTAGTATTGGCAAATCAAATATCGCTTTTCGAACAGTTACCCATTTTCTATACCCTTTCTTTTTTTCTTTAGAATGAGTCGGCTTCGGTAATATTTTTTGTTTTTCTTTATCTAATCCTAAATTATCATATACATCATTACGTATTCCATGCAACACCAATCGTTTTCGTATTTGTGGCACACCAAAATCCGCAGCATTTAACGTGGCATACTCAACATGATAATTTTCTTCTAGTTCTTTTACTACATTTTTAAATATTTCTTTACCAACCCCAGTAGACATTCCTGGAACATTCTCCATTAAAATAAAGGAAGGTTCCAATTCATTTATTATTCTAATATATTCATATACTAATTCATTCTTTTCATCATTGGCATCTCTTTTTCCTAAACTTGAAAAACCCTGACATGGCGGACAACCCGCAAGTAAAAAGTTATCACGCCTATTTATTCCAGTTAATTCAGTTATTTTTTCTCCAGTAACTTTTTTTATATCTTCTTTCAATACTTTAGTGCGTTTCAAATTACATTTATATGTTTTCAAAGCTTTTTCATCAATATCTACACCCAAGCATAATCTGAATCCACTTTTCTTCAATCCTGTCGATAGTCCACCCGCTCCGCAAAACAGATCAATCGCTTTGAATTTCATAAATGTTACCACCTCTATACTTATTTCTTATATATTTCATTTACAATTTCTTCCACCCTTTTCTTATTTGAGCTATCTTCCATGCTCCATTTATATGCCAGCTTTTGTATAAGATCATTTATATGCTCTTCGTTTCCATAATCTGCTTCTGAAATGGTCGCAAATATCTTTTTCGCATTGTCATTCGTAATATCTACTTTTTCGTTCACTATACTTGGATATTGCTGCTTTACATATTGAGATTCCAGTAAAATTTTTTCTGGTATAGATTTACTTGGCAAGTAAAATACACTATCTGTATAATATTTAAGATACTCTTTATATGCAGCAATCTCCTGATCTTCTCGCTTTCCACCATTTCCACCATCAACATATGCTTGAATATCCACTCCGTATGCTTTTTTCACACATTCTTTCATATATGAAACATCTTTTTCTTGTTTCACAGTCAATTCCTCTGCATTATAAACGTAATCCGTTTGCATATCACCATCTAATACCAAAAATACTCTTTCTTTAAAGAAATCATGTGTAACAAATGTTGGCAAATATTTTGTAAGTAATGTTTTTTCACCACCCGGATTAAATTCCACATCAAAATATTGAGTTTTATCCATTCTTTTCAATACTTGCTCTACAATATTTTTTGCTGCAAAATCTTCACAAAATATTATTTTCTTATCAGATACACAATCTTCCAAATCATAAAATGCTTCTCTGTAATCAACATTTTCTTTCACTTCAAATCTTCCCTGCGAATTTGTAATATACAATTTAATCGCTTCTGATGGCATATCTCTAATCAATATAGGCGAATGCGAAGATATAACTACCTGTAATTTTTTTCTCTTTGTTACTTCTAGTAAATACTCTTTGAGTTTTTCCTGTGCTCCCGGATGAATTGAGACTTCTGGCTCATCCAAAAGAATCAAACTATATTCTTGCGCTTCTTCAATCTTTTTTACCAACTGAATTACAGCAACTTCTCCACTTCCAGCATTAGCTTCCGAATATCTTGATGATAGTTTTGTTTTTACATAAATTGATGTACCTGGATTTTTAAACAATGAATGTTCAGCAACTTTAATACTCACATACTCTTTACCCAGAATAGAACTGATTTTCTTTTTCATTTCATCATTGAGTTCTTTAACAACACCTACTTTTTCATCTGGAGCCCCTGGGAAACGCATTGCTTCTCCATTAAACAGTCTATTCAAATACTTCGAACGTTTTCTTAGCAAATCCTTTTTACCCGAAATGTCTCCTTTGGCAAAATGGAATATTTTATCAAATGCACTTACTTCTGCTCTAAAGTCTAAATATACAACTTCTTTCTTTACAGGATCATTTCTTGTCTGTGCAGTCATCCCATCCTTTTTTATTGGTTTTGAGGTTTCCCAATAATCGGGATCTTCTTCTTTTGTTTTAGATCCTCTTCTCATTCGAGTTTTCATTACTTCTTTTATTTCTGATTGTTTATCTTCCCGATAGCCATAGAAAAATCTATTTTTTCCCTCTCCACCAGTTTCTTCTATAGGATCTACTTCTGTAGAAAACCAAAAATCTGCACATGTTTTCCAATAAGGCGCACCATATAAAGCATGTAAAGTTGAACTTTTTCCTGATCCATTCTTCCCTACCAATATTGTTATTGGAAATTCCAGATTAATTTTTGTTCCTGGAACTAAATTCTTATAATAAGGGAATACTATGTACTCAATATACTTCTTAAATGCACCATTTTCTTTCATATTTTTTATAGTATCAATTTCTTTGTCCATATTTTTTCCTTCGTAATTATCTATTTTCATTTTTCAATTCTATTTTAACCGTTTCACATATTCATAAATCCGTTTCAGCATTCCATCTTTATCTTCTCCTAATTCTCCACGGATTTTGTCACCAAATCCCATATACGTATTGAATCCAAGCATATATACAGCCATTGCCATAGACAGCTCGTCGTTTTCATCACCATACAATGATGCCACTTTTCTCAATTCATCAATAACCGTATCGTGTGGTACTTCTACACCGCCTTCTTCATTTACAACAGAATTAATCACCTCTGGCAACGCCATACACATCTTATAAAATGCATCTTCTTCACCAGTAAGAATTGCATAAAACTGATCCATGCTTACACGGCGAATCAATCTATGCTGTACATTTTTCCCATCCACTTTTGTTGACCATTTTATATTCTGTGATTTCTTTGCAATTGCTTCAACCAACAGACACGCACAATCATCGTCCTCCAGAATCTGTCCTTGCATTTTTATATATGTTTTTGCGGAAGATGCAGAATTCATAGTATTGTGTTTGTTTTTCATTTCCACATATATTGTATGTACAATATCTCCGTCTGGCATTTGTATTCCATCTGGATTTCTGTAAATAACATCCCACCCTGCCTGTGGGACTTCGCAACCTTTGAAATACGAAAAAATATTTTGATGAAAATATCCTATATCATTATTATTAGACTTATCTCTCTGCCGGAAAATTTCATTATTTACAATTTCCTCCCAGCTTGTACGATATACCGATTTATCAAAAATCAGCTTGATTGGATCAATCAGATTACTGTTGAATCGCTTCAAATCATACGATTCTAGCTTTTCTCCATATTTCATAATCGTTGCACGCACATGCTTCTTAAAATCTTCTTCTGATATAAAATCTAAATTCCACGCCATTTATTTTACCCCCTCTAATGATTTATGTATCTCCAACCCAATTTCATATGCTAAGTTGACAGGAACAGCATTTCCAACCTGTTTATACTGAGATTGAACACTTCCACAAAACTGCCATTCATCCGGAAATGTTTGACATCTTGCATTCTCACGTACTGTAAACGGTCTTGCTTCCAATGGATGACATCTTTCTGTTTGCTTCTGAGACGGTGAAGTCAATACCGTCAATGATGGTTCATCCAGACTCATTCTCCTAAGAATTCCTGTTCTTCCGCCTTCCATATCCCAACAGCTTTTCATATATGCTTTTGCAATCTCTGGATCAATATCTCTCCAATATCCTCCAGGTGGAACTAATTCAAATATTTTTCTTTTATTTTCTCCATATGGTACTCCTGGCCCTTCTGGACAATCCAATAAAACATCTCTCAAAACAGGCTTATAATCATGTTCTTTTGGAAATGAGAATGAAACTTTTCCCACTAAATCATTTCTAATTCCAACAGTGATTAGTCTCTCTCTCTTCTGTGGCACACCAAAATCCCACGCATTTAAAACTTTTTTCTGAATGGTATATCCCGCCTGTTCAAAAATATTTGTTATCGTTGCATATGTTCTTCCTTTATCATGAGTCAGCAAGCCTCGCACATTTTCAAATAAAAACATCTTTGGCTGTAATTTCTGTAAAAAAGTTGTATAGTGATAAAAAAGTGTTCCTCTCGCATCTTCGAGTCCTAATCTTTTTCCAGCATATGAAAAAGCCTGACACGGTGCCCCTCCCGATAATAAATCCAGATCTCCTTTTTTTATGCCAAAATACTCTTCCAAATCCAAACAAGATATATTAGCTATATCATCATGAATAACTCTCCAGTTCGACCTATTGATCTTTAAAGATTCTGCAGCATCTTTATCAAACTCTATTAGTCCCAATGGTTCAAATCCAGCTTTTTCTATCCCTAAAGCCAAACCGCCAGCTCCCGCAAACAATTCTATGGTTGTAAATGCATCACTATCGATTTGTTTTGGTTCTTCTTTTTGTATCTCTACAACATCTTCTATCTTGCAATTTAATGTAAAACATATTTTTTCTATTGATTCAAATGAAACTGGCTCATTCTTTCCTAATCGAGCTAACACATTAAAACTTATTCCTGACGCTTCCTTCAATTCTGTGCGGTTCATTTTTTTATCTATCAGTAATTTCCATAATTTGTCATAACAAATCGCCATTAAAATTCCTCCAAAATCAAAAATAGTACAACTCATATTTTATCATATACTACAATTAGCAACAAGCAATTTTCTCACCATATCGTTAGATTTCCTCTTATATGTTTCTTAACCCGTTTGCTATTTCTCCTGTTTTTTGATAATATATTCTCATCAGTTCGGGCAGAAAGAAGGTACCTATATGTCGCGTGATTCCGCTACCGTTTCAAACAATATGCGTAAGATTCACAGTAAAGATACTTCCATAGAACTATTGCTCCGAAAAGCTCTATGGCACAAAGGTTATCGCTATCGTAAAAATTATAAAGCTCTCCCTGGTTCTCCTGACATTGTTCTTACCAAATATAAAATTGCTATTTTTTGCGATAGTGAATTTTTTCACGGAAAGGATTGGGAAATTCTCAAGCTTCGGCTTGAAAAAGGGAAAAATCCAGACTTTTGGATCAAAAAAATCGAGCGAAATCGTAATCGTGATTATGAAAATGATAAAAAACTTCTATTCCTAGGCTATACTGTTCTTCACTTCTGGGGGCAAGACATTTCCAAACATACAGATGAGTGTTTACAAGCCATTGAAGAAGCCATTTGGGATACAAAATTTTCTGATACAGCCACTGACTATGATATATCCGAAGAATAACCGCCTATACAGTAGGCTGTCCACAACGCCTGCAGACAGCCTCTCTCCTACATAAAGATTATATTTTTATATACTATTTCTTCAGCAGTTGCTTTGATATTATTCATCCTCCTCACCCATTCCATCTGATCCTGCATCTTCAGTTCTTCCGTCACGCCCCACTGTTCAGCCATCTGCTCTACTAGCTTTTCAACCTTTTCTCTGACCTCTTTATCGACCTGATTCAAATGCTCCGTCAGTTTCCCGGTCAGTACCAGATACTGATACCTGGCACTCCTATGTTCCTTCAAAAACTGTTTTCGCATTATTCCATATTTCCCATATGTGGGTTCTTCCTCATTGATTTCCAGATCCGGCAGATAATAATCTCCATGCAATGTGTAACTCAGTCCGTTCTTTTCATCATAAATTTGTTTCTTCATATTCTTACAACTCCATTCCTCTGTACTTTGCTTTATTCTTCTTAATTTGTGCATTGTGTTCTTCACTTCGTTCTTTCGCCCACGGTATACGATCACTTATTTTTTTCGGCATCTGCGCTTTCTGCTTTTTCGCTTCAAGTTCCGCCTGCATCCGGATATCGTCCTGCACCAGTCTTTCTACCATATCTTTCCCCAACATGCGTAAAAGTCGGTTATATCTGTCTGCAATTCCCTGCAGTATTTCTTTCTCACCAGACAATTTCTGATAATCTTTCTGAACTTCTGCCAGTTTCTTTTTTGTTTTTTCATGCTCTTGCCTTTTCTTCTGAAACTTACTTTTCCAACTATCTCTTTCTCTTGTGAGTTCTTTCACCTGTGCAGCCATCGCACCGATTTTGTTTTTCATTTCAATAAACAGTGGTTTGATTTTCTTTTCCCGGTAAGTTACCGCACGTTCCAATGCTGTAGCTTCCGGTAAAAATGTTTTGACCATTCCATATTCTTTTATTTCCTTACTGACATTATCCATCACCGGTTGCAGAAATTCTCTTCTGTCTTCCAGTTTTTTCAATTCTGTTTCTGCTTTCTCAGCACGTCTTTCCGCTGTTTCTTTATCTTTCTGGAACTGAATTTTTTCTTCTTCCAGAAGCTTAATATCTGCCCTTGCGTCCGCAATCTGAGAAGTCAGACCTTCATTCTCTGCTGTCAGATTTTCTTTTTCCTGTTCCAGTTCCTGCACTTCCTTCTTACGCTCTTTCTTTTTGAAATTGTAAACATCCAGATGCTCTTCATGTGTACCTTTCTGCTCCCATTCAATTCCATGCTGCATTGCAATTTCTGCCAGCACTTCTTTTTCATGATTTATCCACTGATTCAGTTCTGTATCATGCTTATTTCCACCTTGAAACCCAAGACTTTTCAATGCCTGTTTCAGTGAAACTCTGGTATCCATTCCTTTTCCCTTCCAGTTGGTCACATAAGGTACAAAGTCAATATGCAGATGTGGAGTAGCTTCATCCTGATGCAGATAGCAGCTAAATACCCGAAGTGTCGGATTCCGCTTCTGGAAGTCTTTCACATATTCGTCCAGTACCTTTACAGCCAGATTTCCTTCTGACGTTCCCACCGCCATATCCTCACGATTTCCTATCTGGAATATCACTTCATGAAACAGCTTCTCCTGTTTGCCCTGTCGGATTTTTTCATAATAATTTGCAATTTGCCGGTTCTTTCTTTTCCCGACATTGTATCTCTCAACCGCATCGTCAAACAGCTCTTTATAAACTTCCTTCAGATTCTCATTCTTATAACAAATGTTCAGTTGTACTCTGTCCGGATCTACATTTTCTGCTACAAAATCCCGTCTGTTATGAGCCAGTGAACCGGCTCCGATCATGCCACTGATTGTTCGTTTCATCATAAATTTTCTCACCTCTTTTCTGTTTGAGTGCCAGATATGGCACATAATTTTTATTTACGCCAGACATGGCAATATTTAAGAAACTTTTGCCGGATACGGCGGTTTTGTTACTTTTGTCAAAAGTAACGCAAAAGCACTTTCGACAGCCGTACCGTCCATCAAAAGTCCCCTTGCGCCCTGCCGGGGGCAATTTATCCCGATATTCTCGCCTGCACATATTCCATATCTCCGCAGTAAGGTGTCCCCACCAGATACCATTCTCTTGCCAGATTCATCTCCATTCTGGTCTGTACCCATTCATCACCTACCAGCACTTCCAGTCCTTCTCCACAGTGAAATCCTGTATCAATCCATAAGTCTGATGATAATAATCCATATCTTCCATTACTACTGTTGTATCCTAATCTTCCCTGTTTCATCATTTTCTGCTCCTTTCCAGTCTGTAAACGGAATTTGTAAACGGAGTTCAAAAGATTTTAAAAGTTAACGTTTTAAGTTTTTTCTTCAAGTTCCGTTTACATCGTTTACAATAATCTTTACTCAAACGGTATTTCCAACTGTTCCGGTACTTCTATAAATCCGTCTTTATCTTTCTTCACCGAATCTTCCATCCGTTTCCATGACCGCTGTATTCCATATTCCTTTCCGAATCGGTGTGTACCATGTGGTTTCCAGCCTACAATCGCATTGTTCATAATATTAGCAATCTCTTTACCTTCCCACTGTTTCATTTCT
Source organism: Coprococcus phoceensis (assembly GCF_900104635.1). Lineage (NCBI taxonomy): Bacteria > Bacillati > Bacillota > Clostridia > Lachnospirales > Lachnospiraceae > Coprococcus > Coprococcus phoceensis. Next base: position 401,323 of record NZ_FNWC01000006.1, on the reverse strand, counting down.
CCGGTTCGATGTAGCGCTTCATCGAACAGAATTCTTGTACATACATAATCGTCATCGTAGTCATCAAGAAATGCCTGTATGATTCCGGCATTGGTATCTTCCGGCATAAATTCTTTCTGCAGACGCTTTGCCTCTTCCTCAATTTCCTTTGTAAATCCTAAGAACACACTTCCCTGTCGATACAGTACCATTGCCTCTGCCCAAGCCTGTTCGATATAGGCTTTGCTCTCTGCCTCATTGTCCAGAATATGAACTTCTGCTTTCAACATATCTGTCATCACCGGAGCAAATCGTCTGTTTCCGGTTCTGTCCAGAGGAAGAAAATTCAGATCATTTGAAGTACCGCAAAATACACACTGTCTCGGTCTGTCTTCCGGGTGAACTTCATAAGGTACCTTGTAGGTTTCTTTCTGTCTGCTCAGAAACGATTTTATCTGTTCAATATTCTTTGCTGTGACAGTTGCCTTCATTTCTCCCATTTCAATAATCCAGTGGTTCTGCAGTTTTCTGTAAATGTTTTCATCATCCAGATGATCCAGATTATCACTGAACCATTCTTCTTTTATCGCCAGATATTTGAAAAATGTAGACTTTCCGGCTCCCTGACTTCCAACCAGACACAGCATAATGTCATATTTTATTCCCGGTTCATAAATTCTCGAAATCGCTGCCACCATGTGCATTTTCATTACTCCGACTGTGTAGTTGCTCTTTTCTGCTCCCAGGAAATGCGGAAGCATATTTTCTATTCTTGGAATTCCGTCCCAAACCAGGCTCTCCAGATAATCTCTGATTGGGTGATATTTATTTTCATTGGAAACAATATCTACTCCCGCTTTGATCACACGCTCGCTTGTCAGTTCATAATTTTCTTCCAGATACATCTTCAAATTATTTTCATCAGTATCTGTAACCGTAGGACTGTTATTTCTCCGTTCCCAGGGCACCTCTTTCACAATGTCCATTCTTCCAGAAAGCTCATTTCGTTTAATCGCTTTTTTCAGCACTGGATCTTTTTGTAATACGGTTACACAATTTCTGATTGTCTGCTTTGTTCTTCCTTTATCCGTATGCTCCAACATATCATTGACATCTTCTGTTGTAAGCATCTCCTCGTTCACAATATCTTCTAATTCCATTAAGGACTTCTCGCTGATATTCGTTAATTCTTTCTTCAATTTTTTCAACCTCCCTTCTCTTCATCTTGAAAAATTCTACAATTTCTTCTCCCGTTCCAAACATCAGCACGTCCAGATAGTCATTTATCTTTCTTTCATTTGCCAATGCCTCCGTAAATAACTCGTGCCATTCTTCTTCCGGTTCTGGTCTGTAAAACTCTTTCCAGAACTGAATCCATTTCAGATATCTTATCAGCACGTCTGTTGCATGTTTCAACCACTGCTCCAGTTTTTCTCTGATCATCACCACTTTAGGTTTCTTTGATATCAAAGTATTCCTGCTTTGGTGCGTCCTTTTGTATTTGTTTCTGTCTTCGATTTTTATATCCAATCCAAAATCTTCTATCATCTTTTTCGCAGCTTCATACTGTGATATTCCAAATAACCTTGCTGTAAAATCTATCGCATCACCGCCCACTCCACATGCAAAGCAATGATAGATTTTATCTGCCTTCATACTTGGGTGTCGGTCTTTATGAAACGGACAACATGCCATTCCATTTCCCTTTACTTTAATCCCGTAATGCTCCGCAGCCTGTCTCGCTGTCACACATCCTTTTACCTGTTCAAATAATGTCACTTCTACCTCCTGCCCCTCCGAGCAAGTCTCCGATGAACAGATATTCGGGAATTGTTGTATCTTTCAATTCGTGATATACTAAATCTGCCAAGATGGTATATCAGTGAATCTGATTATCAGAGAACTTGCTCAGATATTTTGTCTGGGCTTTTTCTTTTTGTCTGTCAGTAGTCATAGCTCCACTCCTTACACAAATCTCCTTGTAGGAATAACAATGATTTCAAATTTGCTTCCGTCCTCTAATTCAAGAAGAATCACATAATCTGAATCTCGATCGGGTAAAATGGAACTTATCTTCAACTTTTTACTGTAGTTAATTGCATCGAATATTTTTCCGACTACTTTCTTTGTTTTCATTTGCTTCTTTTCCTCCGTATTAACGTTTATTGTCCAGCATCTCAGCAACTTTTTTCTGCTGTGACGGGTACAGATGCCCATAAGTGTTCATTGTCATCTGAATGTCTTTGTGCCCCAGCCTTTCCTTGATAATCAGCGGTTCTACGCCCTGGTAGATCAGATATGCCACATGGCTGTGACGGATATCGTGCACTCTGATTGGTTTTACACCGGTCAGTGCTTCATATTTCTTAAGACGTTTCTGCAGTGTTCTCGCCACAATCGGGAACAACCGCTGATCTTCCGGAAATCCATAATGCTTCTTTGCATACTCCTGTACCTCTTCCTTAAGAAAATTAGGAATATCAATGGTACGGACTGAATTTTCTGTTTTAGGAGTATCAATCACATCTCTTTTCCTGATCCGGTTATAAGTCTTATTGATATGCAGGAGATTCCCACTCATATCAAAATCCGAAAGTCTCAATGCCAGAAGTTCTCCTTCCCTGACTCCTGTCCAAAACAGAATTTCAAATATCAGATAATCTTCACTCCCCGGCTCAATCCCGGCAATAAATCTGTCGTATTCTGCCTTCGTCCAGAATTCCAGCTTGTTGGCATCTGATTTCCCCATCTTTTTTACTTTCTTACATGGATTTTCCTTCAGATTGTAAATTTTCTGTGCATGATTAAACAGTGCATTTAACTGATTCTGGATCATACGCTCATAAGTCTTGCTGTATCCTTTTTCCTGAATGGTATTCTGCCACCGGATAATCTCTGCCGGTGTGATCTCATTCATTTTTCTTGTTCCAAAAGACGGAACAATATGCTTGTTCATCATGTGCTGTTTATTACGGATTGAATTTTCTTTCAGTTCATTCTTTTTATCTTCAAAATAAACTTGAATAAAACTGTTCATCTCCATCTTCATATCCGCTGCAGTCTTTCTTATGAATTCCTTCTCATAATTCAATGCTTCTTTCTTAGTCTTGAACCCTCTTTTCAGCTTCTGCGTTTTCTTTCCTGTCCAGTCAATATAACGGAAGCTCACATACCAGGTTCCCTGTGCTTTGTCTTTGTAAGCTGACATCTTAAAACCTCCTTCACATTGCTCTCTGCGAGCATCCATAAAATTTTGTTTCCCAATAGGGACGTGGAATCTTTCCACGAACTGCTATATATCCTTCCTTTGCCAGTTCATTATTGAGCTGTTTTAAAATGGAATATGCCTTACTGCGTTTCACGCCTAATTCTTCCATGACATCATCAACAGTCATCATATAATTAGTTCTCATATCGTCCTCCTTTCCAGTCACTTTTGTGACTCTTTTAATGTTTTCTATCATAATTCACTTTTGTGACTTCGTCAATAACCTTTTGCGAATTTTATTTTTATATTCCAAAGTGTTTCACGATCCACTCTGAAAAAACAACCTCTTTCACATCATTCACTTTTGTGCTAGAATAGAAGCACAAATATAATTAAGGAGGCAGCCATAATGGTAGGTAAAAAAATCCGGGCATACCGGGAATTCAGAGGATACAGTCAGATACAGTTAGCCGAGCTGTCCGGCATTAACGTAGGTACAATCAGAAAATATGAACTTGGAATCCGGAATCCAAAACCGGATCAGTTAGAAAAGATAGCAACTGCACTGGGATTAAATGTAAGTGTTTTTCTGGATTTTAATATTGAAACAGTCGGAGATGTACTCTCTCTGTTGTTTTCTATTGATGATTCAGTGAACCTCTCACTTGCTGAAACACCTGATCAGAAGGTTGCGCTGACATTCGATAATCCTACAATGCAGGACTTTTTCAGGAAATGGTGTCAATTTAAAAATATCTATGAAAAGGAAAAAGCTGAAATACTAGCTATCGAAAATGAAGATAAAAGACAGGAAGAACTGGATAAACTGAACGCTACCCAGGAAGAATGGAAACTACGTGCCATGGGAACTACGATAGGTTGTCATACCATCGTTAAGAAGGGCACTGAAGGTAATGACATTAAGACGTATGATCTGACTTAATCCACAGTCACATCTCTGATTTGTGGATAAATCCACTTTATCTGTTATCATATTTGCGAAAATTATATATTTTGTTATCATTCTGTTATCACAAACGGTTGTCAGGACACTCTCCCGGCAACCGTTTTTCTATACTGTTCGTTATTCTTTTCCGCTCTTTTTATATATTTCCAAGCAACAGAAAAACCCGTAGAACCGAAGTTCTACGGGTATCTTACGTTTGGACACAACGTTATCTTGCGATAACAAATCTATATTCAGATTGTATTACTCAATGATTGTAGCAACTCTTCCTGAACCTACTGTACGTCCACCTTCACGGATAGCGAAACGTAAACCTTGTTCCATAGCTACTGGGTGAATTAATTCGATTGACATTTCTACGTTGTCACCAGGCATGCACATTTCTGTACCTTCTGGTAAGTTACAAACACCTGTTACGTCAGTTGTTCTGAAGTAGAACTGTGGTCTGTAGTTGTTGAAGAATGGTGTATGACGTCCACCTTCATCTTTTGTCAATACGTAAACCTGAGCTGTGAATTTGTGGTGGCAAGTTACACTACCTGGTTTAACAAGACACTGTCCTCTTTCGATTTCAGTTCTCTGAACACCACGAAGTAATGCACCGATGTTATCACCAGCTTGAGCTTCGTCAAGAAGTTTACGGAACATCTCGATACCTGTGATAACAACTTTACGAGATTCTTCTTTGATACCAACGATTTCAACTTCGTCAGATACGTGAAGTGTACCACGTTCTACTCTACCTGTAGCAACTGTACCACGTCCTGTGATAGAGAATACGTCTTCTACTGGCATCAAGAATGGCTGATCTGTTGCTCTCTGTGGATCTGGAATGTAGCTATCTACTGCATCCATAAGTTCCATAATTTTGTCTCCCCATTCTCCGTTTGGATCTTCAAGAGCTTTAAGAGCTGATCCCTGGATGATTGGAGTATCATCTCCTGGGAATTCGTATTCATCTAATAATTCACGAATTTCCATTTCTACTAATTCTAATAATTCTTCATCGTCAACCATGTCACATTTGTTCATGAATACTACGATGTAAGGTACACCTACCTGACGAGAAAGTAAGATGTGCTCTCTTGTCTGAGCCATAACACCATCAGTAGCAGCTACAACAAGGATAGCACCATCCATCTGAGCAGCACCTGTGATCATGTTTTTAACGTAATCGGCATGTCCTGGGCAGTCAACGTGAGCGTAGTGACGTTTTTCTGTTTCGTACTCAACGTGAGCTGTAGAAATTGTGATACCACGTTCTCTTTCTTCTGGAGCTTTGTCGATGTTTTCGAAATCTACAGCAGCGTTACCAGCAACTCTTGCTGCAAGAGTTTTTGTGATAGCAGCTGTTAAAGTTGTTTTACCATGGTCAACGTGTCCGATTGTACCAATGTTAGCATGTGGTTTTGTTCTTTCAAATTTAGCTTTAGCCATTTTGAATAATCCTCCTTAATTATATGCCCCTTATAAAGGGGCTTTTTTCATATTTTTGATTTACTCGGTTATCTCTGATTATATTTCAAATCATATAGATTTTCAAGTCTTTTTAAGATTTTCGTCCCGAAAATTAGTAAGAATTATGCATTTTTATTAGATAATACTTTTTCCTGAACGTTCTTCGGTACTGGTTCATATTTCTCAAAGAACATAGAGTAGTTACCACGTCCCTGAGTTCTTGAACGTAAGTCTGTAGAGTATCCAAACATTTCTGACAATGGAACGTAAGCTCTTACGATCTTACCGCCGCCTAAGTCATCCATACCTTCGATACGTCCACGACGTGCATTGATGTCACCGATAACATCACCCATATATTCTTCCGGCATTGTTACTTCAACTTTCATAATTGGCTCAAGAAGTACCGGAGCCGCCTTTGCCATAGCATCTTTGAATGCTAAAGATCCGGCAATATGGAATGCCATTTCACTTGAATCGACTTCATGGTAAGAACCATCGTATACAGTAGCTTTAATACCAACTACCGGGAATCCACCAAGTGTACCAGATTTCATAGCTTCTTCAATACCTTCTCCTACTTTTGGAATGTATTCTTTTGGAATCGCTCCACCTACTACTGTAGATTCAAAGAAGAATGTCTGCTCGCCATTGACATCTGTTGGCTCAAATTTAACTTTACAGTGTCCGTACTGTCCACGTCCACCTGACTGTTTTGCATATTTGCTGTCTACATCAACTGCTTTTGTGAATGATTCTTTGTAAGCAACCTGCGGTGCACCTACGTTTGCCTCTACTTTGAATTCACGAAGAAGTCTGTCTACGATGATTTCAAGGTGAAGCTCACCCATACCAGCGATGATTGTCTGACCTGTTTCCTGATCTGTATGAGCACGGAATGTCGGGTCTTCTTCTGCAAGTTTTGCTAAGGATTCACCAAGTTTACCTTGAGAAGCTTTTGTTTTTGGTTCAATAGCTAACTCGATAACCGGCTCTGGGAATTCCATAGATTCAAGAACTACCGGATGCTGTTCGTCACAGATTGTATCTCCAGTTGTAGAGAATTTGAATCCGATCGCAGCTGCGATATCTCCTGAATATACTTTGTCAAGCTCTTCTCTCTTGTTTGCATGCATCTGAAGGATACGTCCAACACGTTCTTTCTTTCCTTTTGTTGCATTCAATACATAAGAACCTGAGTTCATTGTTCCAGAGTAAACTCTGAAGTATGCTAACTTACCTACGAATGGGTCAGTCATAATCTTAAATACTAATGCTGAGAAAGGACCTTCATCAGAAGATTCTCTTACAACATCGTTTCCGTCTTCATCAACACCCTGGATTGCAGGAATGTCAAGTGGTGAAGGCATGAATTCGATAACTGCATCAAGAAGTTTCTGAACACCTTTGTTTCTGTAAGCTGTACCACAGCATACCGGAACAGCTGCACAAGTACATGTTCCCTTTCTTAATGCTGCTTTCAATTCTTCTACAGATGGTTCTTCTCCTTCTAAATATGCCATCATTAAATCGTCGTCTAATTCGCAGATTTTTTCTACTAATTCTGTACGATATAACTCAGCATCATCTTTCATATCTTCCGGAATATCAACGATAGAAATGTCATCACCTTTATCATCATTATAGATATAAGCTTTCATTTCAAATAAATCGATAATTCCTTTGAAGTCATCTTCTTTTCCGATTGGCAACTGAATGCAGATTGCATTTTTACCTAATCTTGTCTTAATCTGTTCAACTGCTGCGTAGAAGTTGGCACCTAAAATGTCCATCTTATTGATGAATGCCATTCTTGGTACGTTGTATGTGTCAGCCTGACGCCATACGTTTTCTGACTGTGGTTCAACTCCACCTTTTGCACAGAATACACCTACTGCACCATCAAGTACACGGAGTGAACGCTCAACTTCTACAGTAAAGTCAACGTGTCCCGGAGTATCAATGATGTTGATACGGTGCTCTAAAGCGCCAGCTTTAGGTTTGCAGTTTTCCTGCAATGTCCAGTGACATGTTGTAGCTGCTGAAGTGATTGTGATACCTCTTTCCTGCTCCTGAGCCATCCAGTCCATAGTAGCAGTACCTTCGTGAGTATCACCAATTTTATGGTTAACACCAGTATAGTATAAGATACGCTCTGTTGTTGTTGTTTTACCAGCATCAATATGAGCCATAATACCGATGTTTCTTGTTCTCTCTAATGGATATTCTCTTCCAGCCAAGATTTTTTCCTCCTATTATTTGAATCAATTTCAGCAAGCTGAAATTAGAAACGGTAATGAGCAAATGCTTTGTTTGCTTCTGCCATTTTGTGCATGTCTTCTTTCTTCTTTACAGATGCGCCTGTGTTGTTAGCTGCATCAAGAATTTCGTTTGCCAGTCTTTCTTCCATTGTTTTTTCTCCTCTTTTACGAGAATACAATGTAATCCAACGAAGTGCTAAAGCCTGTCTTCTGTCAGCTCTTACTTCGATCGGCACCTGGTATGTTGCACCACCGATACGTCTTGCTTTTACTTCAAGTACCGGCATAATGTTGTTCATTGCTTCTTCAAATACTTCGATAGCTGGTTTGTCAGCTTTCTCAGCAACTCTTTCAAATGCTCCGTATACAATCTTCTGTGCTACACCTTTTTTACCATCTAACATAATGTTATTGATAAGTTTTGTAACCACTTTGTTGTTGTATAATGGATCCGCTAATACGTCTCTTTTTTGAGTATGTCCTTTACGTGGCACGGTTCTTCCCTCCTTAATTATGGTTTCGAAATTTTCATTTCTAATAAAATTAATTCATCGGTACTCACATTTTCTGAAATATGAATGTGTTCGCGCGGGACTTACTATCTATCGATATAACCCGCAACCTACAGGAATCATAGTTCTGTTTGTGATACGATTGTTACATAAAATGTAGTTCGCACTACACTCGCGCTATGCACTTGCTAATATTCTATTTCTTAGCGTCTTTTGGTCTCTTAGCTCCGTATTTAGAACGAGCCTGACGTCTTTTTGCAACACCTGCTGTATCAAGTGTTCCACGAACGATATGGTATCTTGTACCTGGTAAGTCTTTAACACGACCTCCACGGATAAGAACAACACTATGTTCCTGAAGATTATGTCCCTCTCCTGGGATATAGCTTGTTACTTCGATACCGTTAGAAAGACGAACTCTGGCAATCTTTCTAAGAGCTGAGTTAGGTTTTTTAGGTGTAGCTGTCTTAACTGCTGTACAAACACCTCTTTTTTGTGGTGCTGAAGCATCAGTAGCTTTCTTTCTTAAAGAGTTGTACCCTTTCTGAAGAGCTGGTGCTGTTGATTTCTTTACAGAAGTCTGACGTCCCTTTCTTACTAACTGGTTAAATGTTGGCATTCCTTTCACCTCCTATGAATACTGTTGGTTGCTGTTTTAACTTATTCTAAGTTATACGTGCACAAAAAACAATGCGTTTCGATGCACACTTAGACAGTGTAGTATGATTCTTTCCAAAAGTCAAGTATCCAAATCAAAAAAATAAGAAATAATCCCAAAAAACTGAATTATTTCTTACTCTGTTTCACTTAACTCATCATATTTCTATATTCATTCGCCGACATTCCGACAATTTTCTTAAACACTCTGGAAAAATGTGCCATGTCCAAAAATCCTACCTGCTCTGCAATATCACCAATCCGAAGAGACTGTTCTTTCAGCAGCTCCTGCGCTTTTGCAATCCTCGTTCTGTTCAAAAGCTCAGAAAAACTGTGACCGGTATGCTTATTCAACAATTTACTCAGATGCCACTGACTGACATAAGTCTGCTCTGCTACTTCCAAAAGCGTCAATCTCTCTGTGTAGTGATTTTCTATATATCTCATTGCATTTTTCACAATAAAACTATTTGCCATATCACATTTTTCTTTTGGGCCCTCCGCCTTAGAAATTGCTGCTTTCTTTCCGAGTCCTTGAACCATAGCCTCCACCGCTTCTTCAATCTCTTTCATGCTGGAGGGTTTCAAAAGAAATCTTCGCACGCCTAGCCGAACTGCTTCCTGCGCATACTCAAAATCGCGATATCCTGTCAAAATACTGATCTCCATATCCGGAAACTCTGATTTTAATCCCGCTATCATCTTCAACCCGTCAACTCCTGGCATGGCAATATCAGAAAAAACAAGGTCCGGATGATACTGTTCGATAATCTTGCGTCCTTCTTCCCCATCGCTTGCCGTTGCAACGATTTTGCAGTTCCACTGCTCCCACGGGAGTGTCTTTGTCAATCCTTCTACGATAATCAATTCGTCATCAACAATTACTACTTTGTTCACTTCTCACACCCTCTGCCTTACATCAACAAACCATCTCTTATTATACACGTCCCAAAAAACTTGTCAAAACCTTTTCTGCCCCTTTCAGGGAATCCCGTTTAAAAACGCCCCGTCTCTTCCAGACGTTTTCTTACATTCTCCCGGCTGTCACGCTCCATCTCCACTTTCTTTTCACGTACCGGAATCACAATCGTTGACACAATATATTCCCCCTCTTGTTCAATACAAAGTCCATACTCTTCTCCATAGATCAATTTCACCCGCTCGTTAATATTCCGAATCGCAAGCGAGACATGATGCCCCATCTCCTTGGCAATCTCCTCCGGTCTTTGATTCAGCAATGTTTCAATTCGTTCTTTCGCCTCTTTTGTGAGCGGTTTTCCACTATTCATCACCTGAAGATAAACGTTTTCCACGTCGCTGTGTATTTTTATCTTAATTATCCCCTGCTTAATTCGTTCAATACCGTGAACGACCGCATTTTCTATCATCGGCTGGAGCACAAGCTGAGGAACTTTGATTGAAAGCAGTTTCTGATCAATCTCCTTCTCCACGGTAAGTCTCTTTCCAAAACGCTTTGATATAATATGAAAATACGCATCCGCACACCGGAGTTCCTGAGAAAGAGTTGTAAGACGCTTTGATTCCCGATTCATATTATAATCAAGTACAACTCCTAAAGATTCAATCATACTCGACACCTCCAGATTGCCTGACATTCTTGCCTGCCAGTTCATCATTTCCAGCGTATTATTTAAAAAATGGGGATTGATCTGCGCCTGAAGCGCCATGATTTTTGCATCTTTCCTTGCCATTTTTTCATCATAAGCATAATCAAACAAATACTTTACCTGTTTTGACATCTTATTAAATGCTTCCCGCAAATACTCAAATTCTATATTCGGCATCTTTTCATCCTGCACAATTGTCCCGATTGCCCCTCGTTCAATCGCTTTTGACGCATCGATCATCTTTGTGATTGGCTTGGAAATATGAATCTTCAAAAAGTAAAACACATATACAAACAGAGGGATCATAAGCAGGATAATAAAGAGAATCACTTTGTAAAACTCGTACACTTCAATATACAACTGTCTATTTGAAGACAGATAGATGATTTCTAAATTATAATACTCCTGACGATTGCTTCGCATATATCCGCTGTACTCCAGATTATGTATACTAATCTGCTTATACGATTCCCTTCGTCCAAACTGCTGTAAAAGCTCCTTCTCCATTTTCTTCTGCCATTCCTCTTTAATTTCGCCCTGTATCATCACACGATTCTCTACTTGGTTCAGATAAATCGCCGTCTCCTCTGCTATTTTGGGCTGAATATCATGAAACAGTCTGGATACATTCAGTTCAATTGCCAATGTTCCAAATATCCCCTGCGCAGAATCCGCATACAGATTCTGCACGATAAAAATACGCCCGTTTATCACGAGCATCTGCACATCCAACCTCTCCTGCTTTCTAATTTCTCGAATTGGCTCATGTATATTCTTCATGCGGTCAGGAACTGTACCTTCCTCTCTTACACTATAGCAAAAAGGAAATTCTTTTCCCTTCTCGTAAAACAAAAATGTGTCATAGCTTTGTTCTAGATAAAACATACGTTCCAGCCGTTTTTTCACCCTCTCACGAAACAGCTCCTCTGACTGCTTCCCAATTTGATATTCCCTCCATGCATTTTCATATTCTTCATCGTATGCTGCTTTGCAGATTTCAATCGCATGATTCAATCTTCCGGAAATCAGCGATGAGACATACTCCATCTCATTCTCCACCATAGACTCCGTTTTTTCCATAATTCCCCGCCTGTAAGAACTTGCCACAAACAGGACAATAAAAATAACCGGCACGATCCCGCACAGCAAAATGATCCCCATAAGCCGGTTATTCAAAGACTTCCCCCACTCTTTTATTTTCTTCAACACCCACACTCCTCTATTTCTATTTTTAGCTACATTCCCAATGCCACACACCAAATTGGGAGCGTGATAAGCGATACTATCGTCGTGACAAATATCATTCCCGTAGCATATGTCTCGTCCCCGTCGTATTTCGCTGAAAGCAGCGCCGTTGTGATCGGAGCCGGCATTCCTGCAATGATGACAGCAATCCCGCGAAGCAGCGGATCAATGTCCAAAAACATCGTCAGTAAAAAGACAACTCCAGGGATCACAATCAGACGGACACCTGTATAAAACAACATAGTCCGGTCAATGAGTCCTCTCGGGTTCATCTCCGCCAACATCATCCCTACAAGCATCATGCTAAGCGGTGTATTGCAGCTGCTTAACCCCGAAATAGTTTTCATCAGAAACTCCGGCAATACAACTCCTGTTCCCATTAGTATTGCGCCGACATAAACTGCGATAATACACGGATGCGTCAGCACCTTTTTCAAAATATTTTCTCTCTTCCCTTTTAAAAATACCGATATTCCAACACTCCACATCACAATCCGCACCGGGATCATAAAAATGGAAGCGTAAAACAATCCGCTCGTCCCGTACACTCCCTCAATAATCGGATTCCCCAAAAATCCACCATTGGAGACAATCGTCCCATATCGCAGCGTCTTCTTCCTGTCCTGTGGCGCTTTTTTAAACAACACCGAACTCAGAAAAACACTGACTGCATTGTATCCGACTGACAATAGCAAAATCACACTGCACGAAATAAGCATTTCCCATTTCCAATCGACAAAAAAGGAATTCAAAATATTGAATGGGAGTGTCACATAGAGACACAGATCCACCATATTTTTCCTTCCTTCTGTCTCGACAATATTTTGTTTTCGTATCAAAAAGCCGATTAAAACAAGCAGAAACATCATCATCTGCATGTTGAGCATATTCTTTAATATCATCTGTTACAGTCCCAGTATATCTGAAATTTTGCCCATCTCTTCCAATGCAATATCAATCAAGTCATCCAGGCTTAACTTAGTAAATTCGATGGATTCCATGTAATCACGGTTCGCACCTGCCGCAAATCTCATCTCATTGAAACGTTTCATAACGGATTTATGTTTTACGCTTGCAATCTTCTTATCCGGATAAATCTGTGCAACTGCCTTTACAAATCCGCTCATCGGATCCGCCGCCAGCACTGCGTACTGAAGATTTGTCTTTGCTTTCACACCACATTTTGGATTGTGTGCACAGATTGCGTCATGCAGCACCTTATCGTCCACTCCTTCTTTTTTCAGGATTTCGACAGAAGTAGACCCGTGTACTTCTGGGTGGTTCTTCCAGTCACAATGTTCTTCATCCAGATCATGCAGTAATCCTACGATTCCCCAAAATTCCTCTTCTTCCGGGGCGAGTCTCTTTGCAATTCCTTTCATAATCGCTTCAACCGCATAAGAATGTTGAATGTAAGCCTCTCCTTTCATATATTTCATTAAAATATCATGTGCTTGTTCTCTTGAAATACTCATTTCTTCAAAACTCCTTTTCCAAAACTCTTTCTCTCTATTCTAATACAAATCTCACTTTCTGTAAATAGTCTTGTTTTTTTTGCTATATTCCTAAGAATTGGCAAATAATGCCAAGAAATACAATTGTATTTTGTCAGAATTAGGAGGATAATAGAAATAGTTTGAAAACACACAAATATCTTACAGAATTAGGAGAATTATTATGCATTACACAGAACCTTACAAACTTCAATTGAATCTAGAGATCTCCAGTTCAAACATGTTGGAAATTCTAAAACAATTGGCACGTCTTTCAAAAGACAGCAACATCAATACGTCTTTCACACTTCCCGAAGCCATACCTGATATTTCCGGCGAGCCTTTGGAAACTCGTATCGTATCTCTCATACATGAGATTGGTATTCCCTCTCACATCATGGGGTATCAGTATCTGAAAGATGCCGTACAGATTACGATGCACGACAGAGATACACTCAATGCGATCACAAAAGTATTATATCCGGAAGTTGCCATAAAAAACAAAACAACTTCAAGCCGAGTGGAGCGTGCCATACGCCATGCAATTGAAATTGCATTTACCAGAGGAAACTCAGAATTTATCACCTCCTTATTTGGTTACAGTATCAATCCTGCTACCGGAAAGCCTACAAATTCCGAATTCATTGCTGTCATTTCTGATTATCTTCGTATGAAACATCATTAATCTCCCAGACAAAAGAAAAAAATCATCGGTCTTTAAAAAGATTCCGATGATTTTTTCTAATGATTGTTTTTAATATGCCTCTACAATCTCTTTTAATAATTTCCATACATTGTCGATTGACTGCTTGGACACACGCTCTTTTACCGTATGTACATCCATCATATCCGGTCCCATGGAGATAATATCCACGTTTTCCATCTTGCCATCCCAGAATCCACATTCCAGTCCTGCATGAATCGCCTCGATCACTGCCTTCTTTCCAAATAACGCTTCATATTTTTCAATCGCAAGATCACGAAGCGGAGATTCTTTCTTAAACTCCCAGCCCGGATAGTCGCTTGAGGAGATGCTCTTTCCGCCAAGTACATCTGCAACTGCTTCGATCTGGCTCTTCACAATGGATTTCTGTGATTCTACCGAACTTCTCACAAGACTTCCGATCACAAGCTTTCCATCCTCTTCTTCCATCACACCTAAGTTTGTAGATGTCTGAACAAGACCTTTCACACCCATTGACCAGCTTATGATACCATTTGGCAAAAGCAGTAACGCATTCTTCACATTCGAAGCTGTCTTTTCTGTGTAAACCGTACAGCTGTCCACTTCCGGCTTGACCTCAACGAGAACCTCTACTTCATCTGAGAACTGCAGCTCATTCTGGAATACAGCCTCACATGCTTTCAGACATTCTGTGAATCGCTCTACATCTTCAGGTCTCACAAAACATTCCATCTTTGCCGAATGACAAATAACGTTCATCTTGCCTTTCGCCTCCACTGCTCCGATCTCAAAACCAAAATCGTTCAGCGCATAGAGAATTCGTCCTAAAAGCTTGATTGCATTTCCTCTCTCCAAATGGATATCCGCACCGGAATGTCCACCCTGCAATTTGCCAAATGACACTTCCACCGGCACATATGTTCCATGTTTTTCTTCTCTTTCTATCGGAAGCTCAAATGTATTGCGCACTCCACCGGCACATCCGACACAAAAGATTCCCTCTTCTTCCGAATCCAGATTGATCAGCGCCTTTCCTTCCAGCACACTCATATCCAAATTCTCTGCACCTTTCATGCCGACTTCTTCATCCACTGTAAAAATAAATTCTAACGGTGGGTTTTTGATATCTTTGCTGTCTAAAAGCATTAACGCATAGCAGACTGCAATTCCGTTATCTGCCCCAAGCGTCGTATCTTTTGCATAGAGGAACTCCCCATTATCCAGAACCTCGATTCCGTCCTCATAACGATGATCAGAGTCTTCTGTCTTGACATAGACCATGTCAATATGTCCTTGGAAAATAATTGGTCTTCTATGCTCTTCCCCCGGAAACGCCGGTTTCTTAATAATGACATTGTTGTATTCATCCTGAATCACTTCAAGATTACGTTCTTTTGCAAACGCCACCAAATAATCACTGATTGCCTGCTCATCTCCGGAAGTTCTTGGTATTTTTGAAATTTGTTTAAAATAAGAGATAATCTTTTCTAAATCTGTCATCTTTACTCCTTAAACCGGTACAACTGTTAATTCTTTGCTTAAATTGTTCAGTACTTCACATCCGTCTTCTGTAATCAGTACCAAATCTTCAATACGAACACCTGCTACACCCGGAACGTAGATACCTGGTTCTACTGAGAAACACATACCTGGTTTCAATACGTTTTCATTGATTCCGGAAACATCACCGTATTCATGAACTTCCATACCAATGTTATGGCCTGTTCTGTGTGTAAAATATTCTCCGTATCCCATCTCTGTAATATAATCACGCGCTGCATTGTCAACATCACAATATCTTGCTCCCGGTTTTGCCGCTGCAATTCCGCGTCTGTTTGCCTCTAAAACGATCTCATAGATCTTTCTCGCTTCGTCAGATACCTCTCCGATGAACACTGTTCTTGTCATATCTGCACAGTATCCGTCTTTGATACATCCGATATCAAGTACTACCGCATCTCCGACTTTTCCTGTAGAATTGTCTGACTCATGATGTGGATCAGCTGCATTATCGCCATATGCGATAATTGGCTCAAATGAGTGTCCTTCTGCTCCGAGTTCCAAATAGATCTCTAAAAGTTTATCTCCCATCTCAAGTTCTGTATAACCTTTTGACACAAGTGGAATCAGTTTTTCACACCCAAGATCATTCAATCTGGAAGCCTGTCTCATCAAGTCCTGTTCTTCTGCACTCTTGATCTGACGGATATTATCAACGATAAATGAAGCATTGATATATTCTGTTCCCACGCCAAGCTCCATCAGGCGAAGTAAAAATTTTGCAGGCCAGATCTTATCAACTCCGATCTTTGTGCCTTTTCTCATGTAACTTGCTAATTTTGCTACACAGTCCTCTGTATCGTCAAAGTAAATAACTTCTACTCCCATCTCAGGTTGTGGGAATAACTTTCCGATAACAAATTTGTGATTCCCTTCCACATCCAGATACAATACCTGCATTCTTTCCATACAGTTTACATAGCGTCCTGTCAGATAATTGATAGATGCCGGGTCTGAAATGAGCAGCTGCTCAATTCCTGTTTCTTTCATTGATTCTAATACTCTGTTTAATTTGTTTTGATCCATGGTTATACACCTCGTCTTCATTTTTTTAGTCAAATTCATTATAAACTTCCTCTATTTAAAAGTCAATCTGGCATCGGTTGCTTTTCCAAACAAATCGCCCTGCATATAATCAAAAATCATATCTTCTACGAGCTTTAATTCTTCCATCTCCGCCACTCCTTCGAGGCAGACCTCTATCTCCATGTCATGACATATTTTTACTATAAACCGGATGAAATCCAAATCAAAACTGCTTTTGACAACACGGCGCACGATTGTTCTGTCCACCTTCACGATATCTACCAGATCGTTTTTCAGCAGACCGATCGATGCGTAATCTGCGCCAAAATCATCCAGCATGATCTTCATACCGCTTTCTTTGATAGCTCTGAAAGCCTGTTCATAAATCTTCATATCGCTGATAAAATAACTGTCCACCACTTCGATTACAATCTTTTCCGGCAGAACCTGTGAGCTTTTTACAATCATTATAATTTCCTGAATATAATTCCAGTCCGAAAGCTGCGCATAAGACACGTTCAAATTTAGAGACAGATTCCAGCCCTCCGACAGCCACTTTTTCAGTGCCATGCATCCAGTCTGGAACATCCATCGTCCGACTGGATTCAATAACCTGTTCTTTTCTAAAAACTTACTCAGCTCATCATACTCCAAATTTGCAATGTGAGGATTGTCCCATTGCAAAAGCGCCTCAACAGCTATCACTTCCTTCGTCTCACCTTCCACAATCGGTTGATATTTTAAAGAAAATGCTCGAAAATTGTCCGAGATGTCTTCCTTTAACAGTCGGATGATATCCAGTTCTCTGGATCTATATGCCAACATTTCCTGGGAAAACAGTTCCAGACAGTCTCTTCCGTTCTCCTTTGCATATTGCAGCGCATAATCCGTATACTCATACAGATCAACAAAGGAACCTGCATCTTTCGGATATTCTGCATAGCCTGCCGACACTGTCATCAAAAGTCTTCTCTTTCCATTCCCCCGGTAACACTGGCAGCGCGAGCGTATTGCATCATACAATTTTTTCACAATTTCTTCATTCGGATATTTCACAAGAATTCCAAAATGATCCCCTTCCAGCCTGTAGACACGAATCCCCTCCGGAACCAGCTCTAAAATTAATTTTGCCACTGTCTTTAACACCTTATCCCCTGTCTGCCTTCCGTATCCCTCATTGATATTACGAAATCGGTCAATCCCCACGACAAACATTCCAATCTCACCAAATGCATTCTCTTCCAGCATTTTCGCAAAATCCTCTGAGAAAACTTCACTCGTGTAAAGCGAAGTCAGCGCATCGATTCTCGGCTTTCTGTCAAGTTTACTGAGCACTCCGGCAAACACTGCCGGCTGATCCTTCTCATCCCGCATGAGATATCCCCGACATTTCACCCAGTGATACTCACCATCCCTTGCACGAATCCGAAATTCCACAAGGTGATTATCTTTTCCTTCTTTCCCAATCTCCATATTCGACAGATAAAACGTTTCCCAGTCATCAGGATGTACTACCTCTTTCCAATAAGGTAGAGGATTTTTTATCACTTCCCTCGGAAACTGAAATTCTTTCACCATTCCCGAAGGATAACGATATACTCCGTTCTTCATATTACATATATATATATATTCATCTGTACTCCGAATCAAAGCGTCATATAACAGTTTTGTGTCATATGAAAATTCTCCCACCAAACTATGTTTCAACTCCTCTCACTCTTTCTAACTGTAAAAAGGAATGTGCAAAGCACATTCCTTTTTCTCTATTCCTGAACGGTCAGTTCTTCCGCATTCTCTTCTGTTATTTCTTCTGTAAATTCTTCCGAAGTTTCATCCACTGCAGTCTCTTCTACTACACCTTCTGTCAACTCTTCAAAATCTTCCAGTGTAATCTCATCATCCATCTCGAGTTCTGTATCTAATTTTACATCACGATACTTTCTCATACCTGTACCGGCTGGAATCAATTTACCGATAATTACATTTTCTTTCAGACCGATCAACGGATCGACTTTTCCTTTGATTGCTGCCTCTGTCAGAACTTTTGTCGTCTCCTGGAAGGACGCTGCTGACAAGAAAGAATTCGTAGCAAGAGAAGCTTTTGTAATACCAAGCATTACCTGTTCTCCAACTGCAGGTTCTTTTCCTTCTGCAATCAATCTTTCATTTGTATCTTCAAAATCAAGTGTATCTACCATTGTTCCCGGTAAGAAGTCAGAATCACCATTCTCTTCGATACGGATCTTCTTCAACATCTGACGAACAACAACTTCGATATGCTTATCGTTGATTTCTACACCCTGAAGACGATATACACGCTGTACTTCCTGAATCATGTAATCCTGCACAGCACGCAAACCTTTAATCTTCAAGATATCATGAGGGTTTACGCTACCTTCTGTAAGTTCATCTCCGGCACCTAATTCTGCTCCGTCCTGAACTTTGATTCTGGAACCGTATGGAATTAAGTAAGCTTTCGACTCACCTGTCTCATGATTTGTGACGATAATCTCACGTTTTTTCTTTGTGTCATTGATTGTAGCAGTTCCGCCGAACTCTGTGATAATTGCAAGTCCTTTTGGCTTTCTTGCCTCAAAAAGCTCTTCGACACGAGGAAGACCCTGTGTGATATCGCCACCGGCAACACCACCGGTATGGAATGTACGCATGGTCAACTGTGTACCCGGTTCACCGATTGACTGAGCTGCGATAATACCAACAGCTTCACCAACCTGGACAGGCTCACCTGTTGCCATGTTCGCACCATAACATTTCGCGCAGACACCGATGTGTGATTTACAAGAAAGAATCGTACGAATCTTCACTTCTGTAATCGGTCCACCGTCTTTGTTCACACCAAATTTCATTACCTGTTCTGCACGTTTTGGTGTTACCATATGGTTTGCTTTTACGATGATATTTCCATCTTTATCATAAATTGTCTCACATACATAACGTCCTGTGATACGTTCCTGTAAGCTTTCAATCTCTTCTTTTCCATCCATGAATGCTTTTACATACATTCCCGGAATCTCTGCCCCTTCTTCCACACAGTCAATCTCACGGATGATCAAATCCTGAGATACGTCAACAAGACGTCTTGTCAGGTATCCTGAATCGGCTGTACGAAGCGCTGTATCGGAAAGACCTTTACGAGCACCATGGGCAGACATGAAGTATTCGAGTACGTCAAGACCTTCACGGAAGTTAGACTTGATTGGCAACTCGATTGTACGACCTGTTGTATCTGCCATCAAACCACGCATACCAGCAAGCTGTTTGATCTGTTTGTCAGAACCACGGGCACCGGAGTCAGCCATCATAAAGATGTTGTTGTACTTATCCAGTCCGTCAAGCAGAGCTTTTGTAAGCGCATCATCGGTATTCTTCCATGTCTCAACAACTTCTTTGTAACGTTCTTCTTCTGTGATAAGACCACGTTTGAAGTTCTTTGTGATTCTGTCCACAGTATCCTGTGCTTCCTGAATCATCTGCGGTTTCTGAGGAGGCACTGTCATCTCAGAAATAGATACTGTCATCGCAGCTCTTGTAGAATATTTGTATCCTGTCGCTTTGATCTTATCCAACACTTCTGCTGTCACAGTTGCTCCATGTGTATTAATAACTTTTTCAAGAATCTGTTTGTTCTGTTTTTTACCTACAAGGAAATCAACTTCCAATAACAGTTCGTTGCCCGGAATGCTTCTGTCTACGAAACCTAAATCCTGAGGAATGATCTCGTTGAATAAGAAACGTCCAAGTGTAGATTCTACATTTCCTGTAAGTGTCTCGCCGTTTGGCATTGTCTTTGTCACACGTACTTTGATACGTGAATGAAGTGTGATAACTCCATTTTCATATGCAAGGATTGCTTCGTTCAAGTTCTTGAAGAACTTGCCTTCTCCTTTTACTCCCGGTCTTTCCTGTGTCAGATAGTAGATACCAAGAACCATATCCTGTGAAGGAACGGCTACCGGACCACCGTCAGACGGTTTCAGTAAGTTGTTCGGAGATAACAGTAAGAAACGGCACTCTGCCTGAGCTTCTACGGAAAGTGGAAGATGGACAGCCATCTGGTCGCCGTCGAAGTCGGCATTGTATGCAGTACATACAAGCGGGTGAAGCTTAATCGCCTTACCTTCTACCAGAATCGGTTCAAATGCCTGAATACCGAGTCTGTGGAGGGTAGGGGCACGGTTTAACATAACCGGATGCTCTTTGATAACATCTTCTAATACATCCCAAACTTCTGTCTGAAGTCTCTCTACCATTTTCTTTGCATTTTTAATATTATGAGCAGTACCATTTGCCACTAATTCTTTCATAACGAATGGTTTAAACAGCTCGATTGCCATCTCTTTCGGAAGACCACACTGGTAAATCTTAAGTTCCGGTCCTACTACGATAACGGAACGTCCTGAGTAGTCAACACGTTTTCCAAGTAAGTTCTGACGGAAACGTCCGGACTTACCTTTCAACATATCAGACAATGATTTTAACGCTCTGTTACCAGGTCCTGTTACCGGACGACCGCGACGACCATTGTCGATCAATGCATCAACAGCTTCCTGAAGCATTCTCTTTTCATTACGAACGATAATGTCCGGCGCTCCAAGCTCTAACAGTCTTCTCAGACGGTTATTTCTATTGATAATTCTTCTATACAGATCATTCAAGTCAGATGTTGCAAAACGTCCACCATCCAACTGTACCATCGGACGCAAATCCGGTGGGATGACCGGAATGACTGTCATGATCATCCATTCCGGTTTGTTTCCTGAACCACGGAAAGCTTCCACTACTTCAAGACGTTTTACGATTCTGGCTCTCTTTTGTCCTGTAGCACCTTTTAAGCCTGCCTGCAGTTCTTCATATTCTTTATCAAGATCAATTGCCTGTAAGAGTTCCTGAATGGATTCCGCTCCCATACCTACACGGAAAGCGCTTCCCCATTTTTCTCTTGCTTCCTGATACTCTTGCTCTGACAATACTTGTTTGTACTGTAAATCTGTCTCACCTTTGTCTAATACGATATAAGATGCAAAGTATAATACTTTTTCCAGTGTTCGCGGTGATAAATCAAGGATCAATCCCATACGGCTTGGGATTCCTTTGAAATACCAAATATGTGATACCGGCGCAGCAAGATCGATGTGTCCCATACGTTCACGACGAACACTTGCCTTTGTTACTTCAACACCACATCTGTCACACACAACACCTTTGTAGCGGATTTTTTTGTATTTACCACAGTGACATTCCCAGTCTTTGCTAGGTCCAAAGATCTTTTCACAGAAAAGTCCGTCCTTTTCCGGTTTTAAAGTTCTATAGTTGATTGTCTCTGGTTTTGTTACTTCGCCTCTTGACCATTCCAAGATTTTTTCAGGTGACGCCAAACCGATTTTGATCGCATCAAAAGTCATCGGCTGGTATGCTGGTTCATTATTTGTTACTGGCATTATTGGCAATCCTCCTATTCTTCGTCTAACATATCGTCAAAATCGATATCATCCGGTTCATCAAATTCATCTTCCTCTACATCCACAAGTTCCTCGCCTGCAAATTCCTGCTGACTGAAACCATGTTCTCCATAAGATTCATTCTCAGAATTGTATCTTCTGTCTCCTTCAATAATTGAATGTAAATCTGTTTCACCGTAATCGATTGTCTCCATAATCTCAACTTCTGTCTGATCTTCACGCAATACTCTCACGTCAAGTCCCAGTGACTGAAGTTCTTTCAGGAGTACCTTGAATGATTCCGGAATACCTGGTTCCGGTATATTGTCACCTTTGATGATTGCCTCGTATGTCTTCACACGACCAACAACATCATCGGATTTTACAGTTAAGATCTCCTGCAGTGTATATGATGCACCGTATGCTTCCAGTGCCCAAACTTCCATCTCTCCGAATCTCTGTCCACCGAACTGTGCCTTACCACCTAACGGCTGTTGTGTTACCAGTGAGTAAGGACCAGTAGAACGCGCATGGATCTTGTCGTCTACTAAGTGGTGCAGTTTCAGATAGTGCATGTGTCCAATTGTAACAGGGCTGTCAAAATACTCTCCCGTACGTCCATCACGGAGACGAACTTTACCGTCACGTGACAGCGGAACACCTTTCCACAATTTTCTGTGTTCTCTGTTGTCTGATAAATACTGTAATACTTCCGGAAGTAATTCTGCTCCATGTTTCTTTTCGAATTCTTCCCATTCAAGGTTTACATAGTCATTTGCCAGATCTAATGTATCCATAATATCGATCTCGTTCGCACCGTCAAATACCGGTGTTGCGATATTAAATCCAAGTGCTTTCGCTGCAAGACTCAAGTGAATCTCAAGCACCTGTCCGATGTTCATACGTGAAGGCACACCAAGCGGGTTCAACACGATATCAAGCGGACGTCCGTTTGGAAGGAACGGCATATCTTCTACCGGAAGTACACGGGAAACAACACCCTTGTTACCGTGACGACCAGCCATCTTATCACCTACAGAAATCTTTCTCTTCTGTGCGATATAGATGCGAACTGCCTGATTCACTCCAGGTGAAAGCTCATCTCCGTTCTCTCTTGTAAATACTTTTGCATCTACAACAATACCATATTCTCCGTGAGGTACTTTCAGGGAAGTATCTCTTACTTCTCTCGCCTTCTCACCAAAGATGGCACGAAGAAGTCTCTCTTCTGCTGTCAGCTCTGTCTCTCCCTTCGGAGTTACTTTACCAACTAAGATATCTCCGGCACGAACCTCGGCACCGATGCGGATGATACCTCTGTCATCCAGATCTTTCAATGCATCATCACCGACACCCGGAATATCACGTGTGATCTCTTCAGGTCCTAATTTCGTGTCACGTGCTTCTGCCTCATATTCTTCAATATGGATTGATGTATACACATCATCCTGTACTAATCTTTCACTCAGTAATACAGCATCCTCGTAGTTGTAACCTTCCCATGTCATGAAACCGATCAGCGGATTCTTACCAAGAGCCATTTCACCGTTAGATGTCGAAGGACCATCTGCGATCACCTGTCCGGCTTCTACTTTCTCCCCTTTGACAACGATTGGTCTCTGGTTGTAGCAGTTGCTCTGGTTACTACGTAAGAATTTTGTTAATTTATATGTTTTCTTTGTTCCATCATCATGTTTAACAACGATCTCTTTTGAAGTAGAACGCTCGATCACACCAGCCTGCTCTGCCACGATACATACACCAGAGTCTACTGCTGCTGTTGTCTCGATTCCCGTACCGACTACCGGAGCCTCTGTCATCATAAGCGGTACTGCCTGACGCTGCATGTTGGATCCCATAAGAGCACGAGTAGGGTCATCGTTCTCAAGGAAAGGAATCAATGCTGTCGCTACAGAGAATACCATCTTCGGAGATACGTCCATGTAGTCAAACGCTGTTCTTTCATATTCCTGTGTCTCTTCACGGTAACGACCCGCAACATTCTTATGAATGAAGTGTCCTTCTTCATCAAGCGGCTCATTCGCCTGTGCCACATGGTAGTTATCTTCTTCATCCGCTGTCATGTAGACTACTTCATCTGTTACGACAGGATTCTTCGGATCTGCTTTATCAATCTTACGGTATGGCGCTTCAATAAAACCATACTCATTAATTCTCGCATAAGTAGCCAGCGAGTTGATCAGACCGATGTTCGGACCTTCAGGGGTCTCAACCGGACACATTCTTCCATAGTGAGAATAGTGAACGTCACGCACCTCGAATCCGGCTCTGTCTCGCGAAAGACCACCTGGACCAAGTGCAGATAAACGTCTCTTATGTGTCAACTCACCAAGCGGGTTGTTCTGATCCATGAACTGTGACAACTGTGAAGAACCAAAGAATTCTTTTACAGCTGCTGTTACCGGCTTGATATTGATCAATGACTGTGGTGAAACTCCTTCTAAATCCTGAGTTGTCATTCTCTCACGAACCACTCTCTCTAATCTTGACAGACCGATTCTGTACTGGTTCTGAAGCAATTCGCCAACCGCACGGATACGTCTGTTACCTAAGTGGTCGATGTCATCATCTGTTCCCATTCCATATTCCAAATGGATATTGTAGTTAATAGAAGCTAAAATATCTTCTTTTGTAATATGTTTTGGAATCAATTCATGTATATTTTTATGGATCTCTTCTTTTAATTCGTCAATGTCCCCAGCTGTTTCTTCCAATAATCCAGCAAGTACCGGATAGTACACTGCCTCTGTTACGCCAACTTCTTCCGGATCGATATCTACAACTGCTCCTAAATCTACCATCATATTAGAAAGCACTTTGATATTACGTTCCTCACCGTCCACGTCAATCCATACATATGGAACAGCCGCATTCTGGATTGCTGTCGCTTTTTCTCTCGATAACTTCTCACCTTTTTCAGCAATCACTTCACCTGTGATGGCATTCACAACATCCTCTGCTAACACCTGGCCTGTGATACGGTTCTGAAGCGCTAACTTCTTATTGAATTTGTAACGTCCTACTTTTGCAAGATCATAACGTCTTGCATCAAAGAACATACTTGTGATAAGACTCTCTGCACTGTCCACTGCAAGAGGCTCACCCGGACGAATCTTTTTGTACAACTCTAACAGACCTTCCTGATAATTCTCAGCAACGTCCTTTCCAAAGCTTGCTAAAATCTTAGGTTCCTCACCGAATAATTCTAAGATCTCTGGATTTGTTCCGATACCAAGTGCACGAATCAACACTGTAATCGGTACTTTTCTTGTTCTATCAACACGAACGTAAAACACGTCATTCGAATCTGTCTCATACTCCAGCCATGCACCACGGTTCGGGATTACTGTAGAAGAATATAATTCTTTTCCCACCTTATCATGTGCAATCGCATAGTAAATTCCAGGAGAACGAACTAACTGGCTTACGATAACACGCTCGGCACCATTGATAACAAAAGTACCTGTCGCTGTCATAAGCGGAAGATCTCCCATGAAAATCTCGTGCTCGTTAATTTCATCTGTTTCTTTATTATAAAGTCTTACTCTCACTTTCAAAGGTGCCGCGTAAGTCGCATCACGCTCTTTGCATTCTTCAATCGTGTACTTTACATCATCTTCGCATAGTGTAAAATCTACGAACTCAAGGCTCAGATGACCGCTGTAGTCAGAGATTGGCGAAATATCTTCAAATACTTCTTTTAATCCGGCGTCCAAAAACCACTGATAAGAATCTTTCTGAACTTCAATTAAATTCGGCATCTGCAATACTTCTTTTTGCCTTGCATAGCTCATACGCGAACTTTTTCCGTTTGTGATGGGACGAATTCTGTTTTTCTCCATTGACGTTTCACTCCTCGTATATATATTTTTCTGGGTTACATTGCATTCAATAGTCCATACTACTCCACAATAGTGCATCTTTAACCCTATCATAAAAAAACAGGCTTGTCAATCATTTTTTTCAAAAAAAATAAAGCGGAAAATCCGCCTTACTTTTTTTCTTCAATTGTGCCATAATACTTGCCGTATTTGCCACTATAGTATCCATATCCTTTTCTATCCACTTTATTCAACACAACTCCCAAAATGTTGCATCCACTGCCTTCCATTTTCTTCTTCACATCTTGAATCTGTCTGTACTTCACTTTTCCAGCTTCCACAACGATCACTGCTCCATCACATTCCTTCGCAACAATCGCACCATCAATAACAAGTCCAAGCGGCGCCGTATCTAAAATAATATAGTCATAGACATCTTTCAGCGATTCTATCATCTTATGAAAACGCTCTCCTGATAGCAATTCCGTCGGATTCGGAGTCGCCGGTCCCGCAATGGCAACATGCAGTTTCGAAACATTCGTTGCACAAATCACATCTGCAAGCTGACACTGTCCCGACAGAAAATGAGACATACCATACTTCACATTCTCCATCTCATATCTTGTAATCATCACTGATTTTCTCAAATCCAAATCTATCAATAAAACTTTCTTATTTAACTTGGCAAGAGAACGTGCAAGATTCATAGAAGTCTCTGTCTTACCTTCTCCCGGAATGGTACTTGTCACTACAATTACTTTCTTATCCACACCACAAAACAGCAAGTTCGTTCTAAGCGTCTTCAGTTCCTCTTCTGTTGTATAATCCATTTCTTCTACATTAATATTTACTTTATTCATTCTCTCTCTCCTGTTTTCATGACTTTTTCAGCAGTGCTTGCGGATTGCCGAAAAATAACTCCTGTGCATATTTCTCTCCCATCTTTTTGACCACATAGGAACGACACAATTCTAAATTAGGTGCTCTCCTCTGACTGTCGTGCGCATCACTTCCTATAAAATGGATCTGTTCATTCTTAAGTAACCTTCTGGAAATCATCTTTAGTTTCCAGCCCTGCTCTCCCAAAAGTGCTCCCGCATCCACCTGTATCCATGCTCCGAGTTCGATCAACTCCTCAACTAACGCCTTCTTATCCACCACAGCACGATACCTTTCTACATGTGCGATAATAGGCCTAAATCCTGCTTTCACCAACTCGTAAATCCAGTTTCTGATCTGCACGAAGTTGTGCCTTGATGAAAATTCCACCAGCACAAACTTTCCTCCATTCATCCTGAATCTTTTATTTTCCGTAAACTCTTTTACCATCTCAGAATTCGCATGATACTCGCACCCTAAGTGCACCTTCATATCAATTCCGAGCGTTTCTATCTCTCGCCTGACATAGTCCGCTCTTTTTTTTACAAGTTGCTCAGTTGGCTCAAACATCCCTTTCCGATAATGCGGTGTCATCACAATGTGTCTCACACCACTTTTATACTCCATCAAAAGCAACTCTCTTACATCTTTTTTTGTTCTAGCACCATCATCTACCCCAGGTATGATATGACAGTGCATATCAATCATCTCTGGCATAACCCTTCTCCCACAATTCAGAAAAATCTCTTCTTCCTAGGCCGCCCTAACAAGAAGAGATTCTCAACTCTATACCACTCTTAACAAAACTATTTTACAAATGCTTTCTTTCTCAGCACTGCTGCCCCAAGCACTGCCACGATTACCACAGCGCCAACTGCTGGAACTGCTGTATTCTCTCCTGTCTCCGGTGATGTCACAGCTGATGAAGAAGTATTCTTATCAACTACAAATGCAACCGGTGATAACGAATCGAAAGTTGCTGTGATTGTTCCATTACCCGCTTTAGAAGGCTCCACCTGCCAAGCACCATCTACATAATGAAGTACTGCTACTTTTGTTGTAGACAAAACACCAGGTACTTTGAATGTAATTGTTAATGGAAATTCCACTAAACTTGCATCCCCAACAATTACTACATCACGCACATCAATCACTTCCATACCATCAACATATGCGCTTCCAAGAACTGCTTTTAAAGCGGATACATCTTTGATCTCTTCTGCCAAATGCTTATATTCTTCCGGAAGTGCCTGCACATCTATCTCTACTGATCTACCATTCTTATCTACTGCCTGTAGTGCCTCTGTCACAATTCCATCTGTCGAAGGACTGTCTGCTGCGACTGCCTGAAAGCCCATCATTAAAACAAGTGACATTGCTATGATTGCTCCAAATATTTTCTTTTTAAATATCTTCATGTTAATTTCCCTCCATCATATTATCGTTTTCGAACTTACACAATTACAGTATAGCATCATTCTACCGGTTTGTAAAATAGTTTTATCACTAAATCCCGCAATTTTTCATTGTCCACAATGAACTCATCATGCTCTTCTCCCTGTTTTACTTCCCCTGGAACTTTTTCAATCGTCTCCTTCATCTCATAGGATTTCATCCGTTCCATCTCGTCTACTGATAAATCCATTGTAATATATTCCTTAGCTCCTTCCAGCAGTTGGCGATACCAGCCTGTATCCTTCCCCTGCATCTGTCTTGCTAACGCTTCCATAAATTGCGCCTGTCGCTCCATACGCTGTGTATTGCTGCCAGATACATTCACATCCCTGTATCTGACATATTTCTCAGCCTGTTCTCCTGCAAGCACAATGGTCTCCCCAGCTTTGAACGCCGGATCAATATCCGTGTAATCCTCCGGAACTGTAAGCGTCACTCCTCCCATCAGATTTGTTATGTCAGCAATTCCATCCACACCCAGCGCCAAATACGAATCAATCGGGATCTCATACAGCAGCTCCGAAACAGACGTCATCATCATACGGCAGCTCTTCTTCTTGCCATCGCCATAAGCATATTGGAGTGAAATCTGTCCTCGCTCTGTGGAGAGATATTCTCCATTCATATCATATATATCAATGTCTGTCATGGCATCTCGCGGAATCTGCAGCAATGTCGTCGTCTTATTCTCCCGATCCATGCTCAAAAGAATCAGCGTGTCCGCCTGTCCACCTTGTCCAACCTCTGTCTCTGTCATCTCCTGAGATTTGTCCACACCTATAAAAAGCATGTTCTTCAAATGATAATTATACTCATATCGTTTTCCTTTATACGTAATATAAGACTCACCTTCATACTCTTCTGTATTTTCCTTTGCAGTCTCCTTTGCCGCATATTTTTTCCAAATGCCATATCCAAAAAGTCCAACAAGCAAAACCACTGCTATCACTATCATAATCGCTATTATCTTTTTACGCTTACTCATCAATCTCTACCGCCTCCACAAGAAAACGTTTATCCGGCTGCCCACCAATACAGGTGCTCAGTGTGATAATATGGCTGTTCTCATCCACTTCCACTCCGCTTCGGAACTGATTCTTCAAGCTGCGCGATTCACTGAGTGATTCCAGAAATGCTTTTCTGTCACTGATGTTATTATTATCGAAACTGTACATCAAATGCCGATCATCATAGACGACCGCCGCAAAAATCCGATACGTCTTGCACTCATTCTCCGTATAAATCGTAACCGTATCATGCTGTTCAAAAAAATCAGCATCTTCAAATTTGTGTAAATCTTTGAACATGGAACCGTCTTTCATATCATGTCCATATATCACTGTATTAAAATCAGAAAAGTCTTTTGCATTCACTTTTTCTGTGTAAATTGATCCCGGATAGCCTTCCTGACCGTCGATTGTGTGGTTCAGGTAATACGAATCATCGTCCGCACTTTGAACAATCGGATAATTCACATTCGTATCTGGAATCTCAATCCATGCATAAATATCCGGGTTGGTCTCTTTCAATGACGCAAAATCAATTGGAATCTCATCCTCTGCGTCTTCTTCCTGTTTTTTTTCTTCCACTTGCTTTTGTACTTTCTGATACACATCCTCGTTCTTGTCTTTTCTAAAATAGTAGATGGCAATATATGCAACTCCCAAGACACAAACCACAATGCACAGCCAGAACAGTATTTTCCCTACTCTTTTTTTCATTCATATACTCCCTTCTGAAGACATATTTAAAATCCATATACCTTCCCTCGGAAAAGTATATGGATCCCATAATTCTTTAACTAACTCTTTTTCTTCTCTTTTTACGTCTCTCAGGAAATGCCGCTAATGTGTTCACACCTAAATACTTCCTCACATCATCTTCATCCTTCACTGTATCATCCAACATATAGAGTAAGACAATCGCTGCAATGGCTAAAGCCACTCCAATCAGTCCACCCATCATAATATTTTTACTTAGGTTCGGTCTTACAGGCGCCACCGGCTTCACTGCGCTTTCCATCAGATTCGGTTGATCTGTATCCATGACTTTCGCCACCTGCTTTGCAACTACATCCGCCATCGTATTGGCAATATCCTTTGCCAGTTGTGCATCTTCATTCGTCGCTGTCACTTTCAGCATATGCGATCCCGTCGGATTCTCAATGACAACACTTCCTGCAAGCATCTCAGAAGTCACACCATCTCCAACCTTCTCAGCTGCCTCTTCCAATACCGGACGGCTCTTCGCCAAAAGTAAAAAATCCGCTGTCAACTGCTCACTCAAAGACAGACTGATTCCGCTCCCAGATACATTCGTCGTACTTGATAAAATATAAATTGTCGAGGAAGCCGAATACTGTGGTGTCACAAAAAATTTTGTATATACACCAAGAGCTCCTGCTCCGATAATACCGCATAATACAATCAGCCACCATTTTCTCAACATAACATGTATTATTTCCAGTAAATCAATCTGCCCCTCTTCTTGATTCTCATATTGTTCCTGCATACTATCTCCTCATATGTTCATATTAATCGTTTCTTATTCATTCTAGCACAAAAAACTTTTCAATACAATATGGTAAATTCCAAGGAAAAATCACTTCTTCCTGCGCTTTTTCAGCCATGTTGCAAAATAATAAGCCCCAAAACCAATTTCCGCTCCCAGTACATTTCCAAGCATATCATCCACCTCGAACATCCCTATGTGCATCACACCTTGAGTCGTTTCGATCAAAATCGAAATCATAAACGCGGTTAAAACAACTTCTTTATTTTTTTCAAAATGTTTGAAACACAGTGGCAGCATCGCTCCTAACAACACAAACATCAAAACATTCATAATAATTTGAAGCTGTATTTCCACATTCCCTTGTCCAAATGCCTTCACATAAGACTCAAACGGCAAAAAACTTACTTTACGTTCCCCTCCGGGACTTCTTCCGTATAATGTCATGACAAAAATAAATCCAACTTCCAAAGATAGGAGCAAACCACATATTAGTGATTTGCACGGCTTATCATCATATCTTGTATATCCCTTTTTCATCAGCAGCCAAAAAATTCCTTCCAGCAACAGACCTATGACAAGAATGGGAATCACGCGTTGTATATTGAGTCTTATATATGCCTGCGCATAAATCAGCAATTCTTTCATACGTCTATCTTCTCCTTTACATGAGCAGGCAGATCAATATTTTCTATTGCAAACACCTTCATCTCTTCAAGCTTCTCTGATGAAATCATATTCTCCCGCAGCTTATCTTCAAGCGACAGCAGTAAAAATACAAGTGCTTTTTCTCTCTTTCCTACAACTTCTTCCCGATTCCACCACTCAATCGCACCGTCCAGATTCTCCTCTATCTTCCGAATCTCACATTGCGCATTTCCCCAATCGCCCTGCTCCACAAGCGTCAGCGCCTTATTGATGTGATATATCGCATCTCCCATCATCCAGTCAATTCGCTCCAAAACATCTAAGACAGATATGTTTAGTTCCGAACCCTCTCCTCTGCGCGCCACAAAACAGATATTGAGCAGTGCGGGATTGTATTTTCCCTCAAATATCTGGTCAAAACACTCTGACGCTTCAAAAAGCAGGTCTTTACAGACATCTTTTTCTAGATGAATATAGGCTTCCACCGCCTCATGTATTTTATCTGCAGCCTGCTTATACTCTCTGTACTTTTCGTGTTCTTCCAAATATTTTTCATATTCTCTCTGGTCTAGTTCACTCACATAACTTTCATTAAAATAAATCCATTCTTCATACAATTTACTTTTCTCGCATACTCGAGTCGCTTTTTTGCAGATTTCCTGCTTGTCATATAAATTCTCTACGTGGGCAACATAAATTTGCAGCATCCTTACGACATTCTTTACAATCAGCGGACAGCCTCCCTCTTTCTCACATAGTTGTATCGCATATTCTATATATTTGCGGTCCACATGCTCTTTTAACTTCAAACGTTCACAGACAACTGTAATCACCAAATGTGCATAGTCCAAACATCCTCTGCAATTTTGAATTTCTTCCATATCATATTCTTGAACAGTCTCCGAGGCAATTTTGATTCTATTTCCGGTGTCTGTTTCTTCATCAGCCTGTATCCTGTATACCCTAATCAATAAGTGTGAAGGTAAGTTTTTCTCTCTTATCTGTGAAATGACATCTTCTATTGCAAATCCACCATCCGCCTTCTCCTCATAGATTTCAATAAGAATAGCATAAAAATATTCTAAAATTTTCTCATTTTCCGCATACATTGCCCGGATAGTACACAGCAAATTCTTATGTTCCTCCGTCAGTGTTCCCTGTAGCTTTATCTGCCAATAGACTGCATTTAATACTAATCTCGCGATTTTTTCATTGCCCAGCTCTCGACTTCCGGATGTAACAACTTCATTTAAAAGATTTTTTTGCTCCTCGCCATCGACCAATTCTGACTTTGCCCCCAAAATAAGAAGTCGCTGCTCTTCCAGACAAGCAATTCCAAGCATCTTGTCAAATACATGTATGAGTTTTTCTTTCCCAAAATCTTTTCCGGGGTATGGCATCGCCCCCAAAATCTTTTTCAAATATTTTGCCATCTCTTCTTCCGAAATATCTTTTTTCTTTGCAGTAAGTAAATTCAAAACCACATCCAAAAACGCAAGCTGATCACTCATATCTTCAATTCTATTTTGACTTGGAACCATTGGCATAATCACGCCCGAAAGAATATGTTCCAAATCATCTGTAGGAATAAACATATAGTCCATCTTTTTCAAAATACTTGTTGTACCTACAATATCTTTTCTAGCAGCCGACTCATCCAACAAAATAATATTTTTTTCAATATCCCCCAAGTGCTCCTCTACATAATCCAAACGGCGCTTCCATGACTTTGTCGGGAAAATTTCTATCTTCTCAGGTAAAAATCCATCAATCAAGTCGATATAATATTGAATCGGATTGCTGAACAAGTTCGGGGATTTAAAACCAAATCGAGCGATAAGCGCCGACAGAACATCCTCAGCCGGTAGCGCTATATCTTCCGCTTTATCGTCTATTCTGTTTTCAATCTCACTTCGCATATCCATTTTCTTCTCCGGCAAAACAAACACAACCTCTTCGTTCTCCTTAAGCCACTCCGGAAGTTTTTCATAATCTTTTCCCGAATAACAAAACCAGATCAATTTATAGGGCAGCGCCGCATATTCCAAACGCTCTTTGAGTTTTGACATGATCACATCATCTTCCCAACCACTATATCCGATGACAATCGGTGACTTTGTTTTCAAAAACTCTTCAATCGTTCCCGCTGTTGTTTTGATTCCCTGTCCCTGCGCAATTTTCGCAATCTCACTCTCCAAATTGCAGCAATCATAAAATTCGTACGTTCCGTGGACATGCATAATCTGAACTGTTTTTGAATTTGCATTCAAGGCAATATTGTCCAACATATTATTCGCCGAAAACACATCATAGTTTCCAAGCAAATTCAGACTTTTGAGCAGATGATTATCAAAATTCGGTGTGATTGCCGTCGTCGCAATCGTCTTTATGTTCAAAATTTGCGCTAGCAAAAGATTGCTCATGGAAATTCTGGAATTATTCATAATACTTTTTAAATACTGCTGCCTGTGAATTTTATTTTTGTATGCCTGCTCAAACCAATAAGAATAATATTTCGCGCTATTTTCTCCCAGTCTCTCTGCCGTATCGCATATCCTTTGCAGCTTTTCTTCGTCTCCCTGACACAACTGTTCCACTTTCTTTTTACATTGGTCGATAATGCCATTCGCAGTCAAGATTTCCGGTGCTGAAATCCCCGCTCCCACAATAAACAGATATGGGCAGCCCGATTCCATCTCCCGCCCTATCTCCACCGTCTCCCATATTAAATTGATCGCCTCTCGTAAACTAAGTATTTTTCCCATTTGGATTTTCCTTCTCTCTTCGTACATTCCAAAACTGTTCTATAAAAATAATTTTAGCAAATTCTTCCTCATATAACCAGCCTTATTTTTATTCTAACCACTATAGAATTCCTCTGTCTTTTCTCTGAATATTTGCCTGAATTGGCATTGACTTGTTTCTTCCAAGCAGCTTCGACCAGAATGGCTTAAGCTGCTTAAGATTTGATCCGGCTTAACCGAAAATAGATTTTACAATGAAATTTTCTCTTCAAACTCTTCCAACGATTTTGATTGAAATGCCAGCTGTGTCCATTGCTTCAACACTTCAAAGTCTTCTTCCTTCTCAATGCGCTCACACAGCGACTCCTGAACCGTTCCAAGATTTTTCAAATACAAAAGTAATGTGCTTTTCGCATTTTCAAGTCGTAATGCAAGACCTTCTGCACGTCCTTCTGCAATGCCCTCTGCGCGTCCTTCTGCGCGTTCGTCTCTCAACATCTCTTCAAAAATCATAAAGCGTTCCTCCATCTCCCGGTTTGATTTGACCTCGTGAATAAATTTCTGAAGTCTCTCCACATATGAATCGTGGAATTCTCTCTCACTTCCATCAACATCCTCCCGTATGTAATGCAGAAGTGTTACCAGTTCTTTCGGAACCTCGCTTTCATTCTTTCCATGCGTATTTAAAAATACAACGGTTCTTCCATCCTCAAACTCCGCTTCGGCAGACTCTTCGCATTTCATCCGCAAAGTATAACGATATTTCCCTTCTCCAATAGGATCAAAATCGCAAATGAATATCACATATGTATTCGGAAGTTCCGCATAATCCTCTCCTGCCAGTAACATCTCCATGTCCATCTGGCTTTGGTAATAACGACTCCGCTTTCCAAGTGCCGGCTTTTTCTGTACCTGCATCTCTACATTATAGCGAGTCTGATTTTCATCTTTCGCATACACATCGAGCCGTACGCCTTTGTACTCCGGATGATAAACAATGCTCTTTTCTTTGCTGAT
Source organism: Coprococcus phoceensis (assembly GCF_900104635.1). Classification (NCBI taxonomy): domain Bacteria; kingdom Bacillati; phylum Bacillota; class Clostridia; order Lachnospirales; family Lachnospiraceae; genus Coprococcus; species Coprococcus phoceensis. Next base: position 366,089 of record NZ_FNWC01000006.1, on the reverse strand, counting down.
TTCCACATGATCGATTGGAATCTGCAACACTCTCTCCAAAAGTCCCTTGCAGTTGTCCTCATCCATCATCACTGCACCAAACATGAAATTATCTTTGATTGTGAGTTCCTTCAACTGTTTTTTTCTTCTCATATGACTCCTCCATACTCAGAGGAATTCTATGAGATGATTGTAGCAGATTGGAACTTAGATAACTAGCTTTAATTTTATTTCTTTCAAAAAAATTATAATAGCTAAAGCTGCTTACGATTAGAGCCGGCTTAACCGGAAATAGATTTTACAATGAAATTTTTTCTTCAAACTCTTCTAAAGATTTCGATTGGAACGCAATCTGCGTCCATCTCTTCAACACTTCCAGCTCTTGTTGGCTTTGAATCCGATCAGAAAGCGCTTTCGAAACTGTTCCAAGATTTTTCAAATACAAAAGTAATGTTTCTTTACTTTCTTCCGTACGTCCTTCTACACGTCCTTCTGCAATGCCCTCTGCGCGTCCTTCCGCACGTTCATCTCTCAACATCTCTTCAAAAACCATAAAGCGTTCCTCCATCTCTCGGTTTGATTTGACTTCACGAATAAATTTCTGAAGCCTCTCCACATATGAATCATGGTATTCTCTCTCACTTCCATCAACATCTTCTCGTATGTAATGCAGAAGTGTTACCAGTTCTTTCGGAACCTCGCTTTCATTCTCTCCATGCGTATTTAAAAATACGACGGTTCTCCCATCCTCTAAATTCATCTCCGGCAGTTCCTCGCATTTTGCCCGAAAGGTATAACGATATTTGTTTTCTCCTATCGGATCAAAATCACAGATGAAGATGACGTAAGTATTCGGAAGTTCCGCGTAATCCTCTCCCGCCAGCAGCATTTCCATGTCCATCTGGCTTTGGTAATAACGACTTCGTTTCCCAAGATCCGGCTTTTTCTGCACCTGCATCTCTACATTGTAGCGTGTCTGATTTTCATCTTTCGCATACACATCAAGCCGTACGCCTTTGTACTCCGGATGATAGACAATACTCTTTTCTCTGCTGATTTCTACATGGTCGATTGGAATCTGCAATACTCGCTCCAAAAGCCCCTTGCAGTTCTCCTCGTCCATCATCACTGCGCCAAACATGAAATTATCTTTGATCGTGAGTTCCTTTAACTGTTTTTTTCTTCCCATATGACTCCTCCATATGCAGAGGAATTCTATGAGATGATTATAGCAGATTCACTTCCACATAGCCATCCTAATTTTCACTAATTACAGTTCCCTAATTTCTTTTGCACCACTCCGGAAATTAAATTCAACACCACAGCTACCGCACACACTACTACCGTTGTAATTACTATATTCAGTACGAAATTAGATGTCAGATGCATAAGTGAAATCGGTCCCACGACAAACATATAATGACACAAGTATATCTCAAAGCTAATTTTACAAAATCCTTTACACAACTTTCCCGCTTTTAAATTCTTAAATACAAATGAGCAAATTACAAAAATCGCAAATGCAGCTATGTATTGCGTATAAGGAACAGCAATCCTCTCATACCAAATTGTCCCATCTGCAATTATCTCCACACTAAATCGTGCCACAAAGCTAACTATCATGATTCCAAATGATATCACAGCTTTTCGCAACGTCGTATCATTCCCTTTATATTTTCTTCCCATAAAGTAAGCTAATACATAAAAGCAAATCGGATCCAACAACGTATAAACGGATGGATTTGGAACAAATGCTAAAACAATCGGCAGTAATCCTAAAAAGCCCCATCCTTTTTTCCATTCCCACTTTGCTATGAACGGAGTTACACAGTAGCATAGCAAAATCGCTGTTATAAACCATGTATGATCCGCACCTAAAACGCCTACTTTTGCTCCTTGAAGCCCCAAAAAGCAAGTCAATAAATTTCCAATATTAAAATTTAGATCCAAAACAATGTAAGCCAGCATGAGAAAAATCAAAAACATCCAAAGCGGTACATAAATCCGCTTCAAACGCTTTTTGCACCAATTAAATCTATCCTTAATCTCTCCTTGTAACCCAAAACAAAATCCAGAGATAATAAAAAATATATTGACTCCTATGTTAAAAAGTTGCGCAGACATTTGTATATAAGCATTTGCACTTTCTTGAACATAATGACATAACAATATAGAAATCACTGCAAGCGCTCTTAACCATGTTACAAAGTCTGTCTGTCTGTCTGTCTGTCTGTCTGTCTGTCTGTCTGTCTGTCTGTCTGTCTGTTAAAATTATACCTCTCATTTCCCATCTTTCAACTCCATTATTATATTTTTCCTCTTGTAACCAAATTATATACCCAATCCACCACATATGATGCCGCCAGCGACAGTACCACAAGTGTCAACATAATCACGAACACGTTTCTCGAACAAAATACAAGTGTCGGTGTAAATATCATATAAAACTGCATATGTGTCAACCACATGTTGGTAGAATGTTTTCCGAAAAACAGCAGAATCTTCTCGCCGAGCTTCCCCCAGTTGTACGTTCCAAACAGAACAATCAATACAACCGCCGAAAATGGTGCAAATATCATGTGACGTAAAATTGCTCTTACCGCAATTACAATACTCAAAAATACCCACGGCAATATCGGATTGCTTCTGATTTTTGAGAGTAATTTGGAACGATCGAGCATATTTTCTTTTGCGAAAATCATTCCTATTACAAACGAAAACTGTGACCGAAGAAGAAGCATACACGCATTGACAAACAATCTGACTGCCTCAACTTCTATTTTCCCTAAAACAACATACTCAATTCCAAACGCCACAACATAAAGGACGAATGAAATCGGCAGCACAATCCAGTATGAGCGCTTCTTAATCAGCTTAAACAATATACCTGACAGCAATGCCAATATCGTGTATGTTTGCACGAACCAAAATGCGCCTACATAACTACTCTTGACTAGACAGGCATTTAAAATAAAATTCAAAACACTTCCCGGAAATCTATCTCTCATTCCAAGTGCAAATCCCACACAACATGTCAAAACCATGATAATCCAAAAACGAATCAAAAGCTTCAAAACCCGGTGCGCTCTCTTTTTCATATTGCTTCCACTGTCTTCACTAATATAAAGTCCATACCCACTGCAAAACAGATAAATCGGAACACACGCATCAAATATATACGAAATGTGTGTTAGTAGAGATACCCCCCCTAGGTATATTTTTACATCGTAATAATTTGAAATATCACTTCTGTTAAATAAATGGAGTCCTAACATAAACAAAATTGCTATTCCTTGCAAACGTTTTGTTTCACTTCTCTTCAGTTTCATCTCATTCCTCACTCTTAATAATTAATCGAATTCTTTCATTCGTTTCTCAAAAGCAACTACATACTTACTTTCCGTAATCTTTGCTATTGCTATATTCTCTATTCCTCCAAATAACTTTTTCCTTACAAATTCCAAACACATAGCTAAAACGTAAACGCCCTATAGTGAGTGCGTAGACAAGCCACTAAACATTTGAGACAATGTCTCTACCAAGTATAAAAAGTTTAGCCTCAACTTTTAGGACTAGACTAGAGGAGGTAGAGACCATGAGTTCAATTACAACTACTGCCGCACGACAATATCGTCTTCAAGAATGGGCATCCCAGCCTTCTTTCTTAGAGTTCCTTACATTTTGAATTATACAGGAAGCTCCTTATTGACCTATTTGAATAATGTATTTTTTATCTTTCTCATACTTCTCACTATAAGTAATTGGTTAATTTTTTCGTTCCTTTTAATTTGTTTTATTTCAGAATATAATTGCGTTTTTTTAATAGCCTTATAATACCCATATTTCTGATAATTATTTAAGAATCTTTTTCGTTCCTCCCAATTAGTTTTCATTGGTCTGCTTAGCTGTTCATTTCCTTTCACAGCTTCCACTATACTTCTTTCTTCATAAAAAAATAAATCTTTTATCTCATCAAAAAATTTTCCACCTTTTTCTGTATTTATCAACATCTCTGAAATTTTTCCATCATATGAACACTGCAATGACTCTCTATCAATCCCCCAAAAATCCCCAAGTGTAATATCTGCTACTCTTTCCAAATTAGCATAAAGGCAGTTATAGCAATTTTCTCTATATGTTAATCCCGTTAAAAATGCTTTATAATATACTTCCGATCCTGCTGGAATTCTTTTCACAACATGTCCTTCTTGCTTTAAAGATAAATAGAATCCCTCTCCTTCCCGAAAAGAAATCGAATCAAACTCTATTTCTTTGTAAAATGCTTTTAGGTGCTCTGTTAGATAACTCGCCGGTGTAACCCCATGACAAATAATATCGATCAAAATCAAATTATCAAACTCTTTTCCTAAATAGTTTTTAAGTCCATCTATTTGGCAAGGGGTCCCTATAAAAGCTACTTGTTTTCCAGTTTGTAGGCGTTTTCTCACTACTCGATATATTTTGCCAACATTACTTTGTGCATATTTTGACCCTTTAAATCTTTCAATTTCTTCCCTATTATCTGCCTCGCTAATACTTAATGTTAGATTTTTATCAAATCCACTTCCAAACACACTTCCATTTTGTCTTATAATATAGTCCGAAATAGCCGTTGCTACTCCACCCGAAGCACAATCTTTCCTCACACTTTCATCGCGAGCCCATATTGCATAACATTGAGAACAAATCGTTTCGCCAGTTCCTTTTAATCTATTATTTATAGGACAACTTTTCTTACACATATTACAATCAATACATTGCTCCTGATTTATGTGAGGTATAATTTTCCCTGTATTATCTAACACACTGGAAATCGCATCAGTTGGACAAATATTCATACAGGTCATACAACCTGTACATTTATTTAAATCACATATTTTATCCATAATCTTCCTCCCAATAGTCCCTTCTTATACCATTTTAATTAATATTATTCTCAAGATATAAAAGGCTACTTTGCACTTCTCTCTCTATCTTTCCATTTATAGCTACGTAATCTATTTCTCGTTCCAATAATCCTCTCAAATCAGACGGTTTCCCCAACAATCTACTCTCCAATTCAAATCTTCTCAACAAATCTTCTATTTTTTCCTGGTTTCCGTAAACGCCTTCATGTCCCTGTCTAGAAATTGTTGCAAACTGCTTATTGAATTTTATAGAAAACACTGTCCCATGAAACGTATCTGTAACAACATATTGTGCATTCTTCATATATTGTAACATTTCGAATGGATTTGCATTAATATACTCATCACAAAAATCATGAACCCCCCCCAATGCCAATAATTTCAGATTATGACTCTTTGCGAATTTCACTATCTCAACTTTTTCTTTTTCATTTATTCTTCCTGAATATGCGTAAACAACCATATATGGCACATCTTCTATGGGATAATTCATCTCATTTTTGAAGTCATAAATAAATACTGGATCCAAATGATACTTAACTTTTCGCTCTGTTAATTCTTCAACAATCAAACCCGAATTTCTATCTCTCACGGAAATATCTGATAAATCTTTCAATAAAGAACTTATCGTATTGTCCACTTTATATTTTTTTAATCCTTCTAAGGTCGTATTGCCAAACGATGCCGCATATGTAATCGTCTTTCCTGCTCTATTATCTTTTCCAAATAAATCTAAAGAAAATCCCACTGCACTATTTGTTTGAAGACAATTAAAAACCTCATCGCTCCCAATAACCAAAACATCTACTTCAGGATGATAATTCTTCTCTTCTTTCAAATCCAATAAAGGAAAAAATTCACTTTTGAATCTTTTCTCCCATGCTTCGTAACTTTTTCCATTCTCATAAATTCGTCTTCTATCTTTATCAAACAACCTATATATCCGTCCTGCCAATGAACGCAAATGCGAATATGTTCTTTTTCCGCTTGTATTTATCGTCTTATTCGTTCCTTCTGTGCCTGTTATTAGACATGGTTCAATAACATAATCTACAAACTCCACCGAATGTCCCAACTGTTCTATTCTTGTCTTTAATGCATACGCTTGCAAAAATGATCCATAATTATAAATCCTCTGCATTGACATTATCCCAACTCGCATATTCTATCACCTCATAAATTCTTATAAACTATTTACCCTTACCGTCTTATTATTTTTTTGAAAATTTGTTTAACTAAATCAGCAAAATATTGAAATTCTTCTGTTTTTCGAAATACTAAATAGAAAATCACATTTACTACCCCTCCGCATATTAAAGCATCAAGCAAAAAATCATATGTGAATTGGTGGCAAATTTCCACATTTACTATTGTTTTTATTCCAATCGCTGTAATAATAATAATAATAAAGTATTTTAAATACACCTTAAAATATTCTAGCATCGGTTCCTCAAATACCCATTTAAATACTATATACGGGTCTGCCCATGTATAAGTCAAAATTCTACTAATTGTAGTTCCTAAAAACACACCTTTTATCCCTATTATCTGAACTAATAAAATGGAGGCAACCAAATTAATGATTGCAGCAATCAAAGGTCTGTACTTCATTTGTGTAAATTTTCCACATCCGGTTCTAAAAATATAAGCAGTATACTCTAAACCTATTAGTAAAAAATTGAATGCCAATATTCCTGTCGTTACAAAATCTAAGGTATACCTTTTCCCCAACCACAAATGAATAAAAGGGGTTGATAGACATAATATTGCTATAAAACAAAATCCATAAATCCAGAAATTTATAAATAAAATTCTATTAAATATTTCTTTTTTCTTGCTTTTGTCCGAACTCACATTCAAATCCCCAACACTGGCAATCATAGAATCAAATATTACCGCCAAAAAAGAATTTACAGTAGTAATAATATATGTATAATTACTGCACAATCCAACAGAGATTGTCCCTACAAACGCTGATATAATAATATTATCTGTAGCATTTAATACCACATTACCAATTTTATACAAGAAAAGTCCTTTTACATTTTTATATATCGCATTTTTTTCTGTTTTTTCTAGCGGATCTGTTTTTTCATTTAAATATGGATTCAATTTTCCAATTTTTTTATACACAATAAAATCAAATATGTAATTTACTAAAAAATTAGTTATCAAATACAATATATAATTGTGTGTGACCAGTAAGATTAGTATTTGCCCCAAGCATAACACTATTGAACTTATATAATCATATATTCTCAACAAATATTGCTTTTGTGATGCTGTTACCAATGCTCTTCTATATCCAAAGAATAAATATGAAGAAACATTATTAAGTAAAAAAAGCGCATACACTAATTGAAAATTGATATCTATATTTTGCGGAAAGTTAACAATATATTTTAGAAATGGCATCAATACAATGCCTGCTCCTCCTATTAGAACACCAATTTTCCTATACGTATTTTTATAGAAACACATTAATTGTTGAATTTTCCTAGTATCATTTTCATGAATAGGTTTATACAGACTAAATACAACTGCCGAACCAAAACCTAATTCAGCCAAAGATAACATAGACAAAATATTAGTAAATAGACCATTAAGTCCCAGATATTCTTGTCCCATTACATAAATAAAAAGAGTTCTACTTACAAACCCTAATATTAAACTAATTACTTTCCCTAGAATTCCAGTAATGGTATTAAAAAAAGTATTTTTTATTCTCATATTCATTATTCCTCATATTTATTTTTTCTAATAATATACAAAAAATATATCTTTTCTTTCAAAGGAAAATCCGACTTGAAAAGAATGCTGAACCATAGTCTTTTCATCATCCTCAAAATGTCATTATATTGTTGCTTAAATTCCTTCGTTTTACCTTCATTAAGTAGTCTTATCAAAAAGAATCTTGCTTGATATATCATGTAATTGAATGCCTCATTTTTCAATTCTTTTTTAAATTTTTGGACATATTCCAAACATTCACATGCATTATAATACAAGTCAAATATTTTCACATTTTTTATTCCACTTGTAATGCTTGTTTCATTTTTTCTATAATAGTAATAACTATTTGCTAATATACCCACCTGCTTTACTTGTAAAAACAAATAAAATAATAATTCGAAGTCTTCATTTGTTTTTCCCACTGTAAAATGTCTGTCTTTAAATAAATTTCTTTTAAAAAGTTTATTACAACAGGAGACACTAAATTTTCTTTTTAATAATAATCGCGAAATTTCCTCTCCTTTTAGTATTACATTTTCCTTTACATATTCTATTTCTTTAATATCACCTGTGCTTCCTACTAATTTTATCCCAGAACAGACCACGTCTATATCTTTTTTTGCGAACTCATTAACGAGTTCCTCATACATGGTTATGTCTATCCAATCATCACTATCAATAAATCCTATGTACTCACCTCTAGCTAATTCAATACCAGTATTTCTTGCATGCGCTAATCCACCATTTTTTTGATGAATAACAACGATTCTTTCATCTTTTAGAGCGTATTCATCACAAATCGCGCCCGACTTATCTGTAGAACCATCATCTACTAAAACAATCTCTATATTCTCCAATGTTTGGTTTTGTACTGATTCAATACATTTCGCTAAATATTTTTCGACATTATAAACCGGTATCACAACTGAAACAATTGGTTTAATCGCCGTACTTGACTTATACATTTTCATCTTCCTCATTTAACCACTCTAAATAATTAAAACAATCAAATTTTCTAATTCCTAAAATATTTTTATACTCTGACAAATACCCTACACATTTTTCCTTTTCATATCCTTTCACAAAAACTTCATCGGGCAACTTTGTCCTTCCATGTACAAATAAAACTTTATTCTTATAATCCAATTTCTGAAATCTCTCTCGATCCTTTTCTGTAAATCCATCTCGATCAGTCATCATAATATAAATATCTTCATAATTTACTCGTTGTTTTCTTTCATCCCATTTCATTTTAGCTTCTTGAAAACTTCTGTAATGCATAAAATATATATAAATATCTTTTAATTTTCCTACCGGATAATTATACTCAGTTTCAACTTCCATAATTTCCTCTGATAGATAGTTCCTTAAATCGGATACAAAATTCAAAAAATCACTAGGCTTTATATAGAGATTAATAGTCGGTGAACGGAATTGTTCACCTAAATCTGAATATATCACTCCTCCATTACAATTACTTGAAATAATTGTAAAATTATGATTATGATTCTTTTTCTTTAAATACGGATTAATAATTTTTTTTCTTATTCTTGCTGCTATCTTATCCCTAAAAATCATCTTGAACTCACCCTTTTTTTGCTATCTTTAAATACAACTGTGGACACCATAATACAAAAAAATACTTCACTTTTTTATTAGCAGATATTCCTCTTCTAAAGAATATTCTGCTTGCAAACAGTTTACCTTTTGTACGAATATAGTCCATCACATCCGCCTCTAGTTGTTCTGTTAAACTGCGATAATAAACAGAAATAATCGTATCACACATCTTCTCTAACGCTAGCCGTTCTAACTCCTTATATTTCTCAAAAAATTTTATTCGTTCTTCTAGCGCTTCTAAGACATCAAGCCTCTTAGGATTATATTTTTGATTTATAATACTCGTTTCCACTGTCCTATAAAAATATAATTTTCTGTTTGTAATTGCTATTTCATCTGCTCCAAATATCAACTTATATGTCGTAAATTCATCTTCGTGGAGTTTCCCCTGTGGGTAACGAATATTTTTAAACAATTCAGTATCGTACAATTTATTCCATGCGACTACTGTTCGCACCGCCAAATTAGGATCATATAAGTTTCTTATCTCCTGCTCCTTTGAAATAATACAAACTTCGCCTTCTGTCTCATCAAATTGTTCACACGTATCTCTACATCTCTGATAATTACATTGAGAAATTTTAACATTATTACATACACACAAATTATAAAGTTCTAAAAACATTTCTTCATGAATCCAATCATCACCATCTACAAACCCGATGTACTTTCCTTTTGCAATGTCAATCCCGGTATTTCTTGCTTGGGATAACCCTTGATTTTTCTGATGAATGACAATAATTCTTGTATCTTTTAAAGCATATTCATCGCAGATTTTTCCCGATTGATCTGTAGAACCATCATCTACTAAAATTAACTCAAAATTTTTAAAAGTTTGCCTCAAAATAGATTCTATACACTCTTTTACATATAATTCAATGTTGTACACTGGAACAATTATACTTATTTCACACATTTTCTCTATCTGCTCCTTATGTTACTTTTTCTTTACTAACTTTCGCCGAATCTCATCATTAACTTTTAAGCTTCTAATTAATAATTTCAAAATAAATATTTGCTTTTTTAAAACAGCTTTTTTCAATACTTTCATTGACGTACTTTGATTCAACCAATAATTGGACGATTCCTGCATATGCTCACTTTTAAGTATACCCTTCATTAACTGATTTCTTCTTTTACGAGTAACTGTATTATTAAGACATATATTGTACAATGTTTTGAACGCAATATCTGCATATGCCTCTTCAAATCTATCTCTGTTTTCTCCTAGATATACGCCCTGTTTTTGTATTATCTTTCTAACTTCTGCATAGGCATAATCTTGAATTAAAAATGCGTCTTCTCGAAATACTGATGAGATAGACATATCGTTACTTTTTTCATAAGCGTACACAATATCTTCTATCACAACGAACTTTTCGCATTCCGCACAATAATGTACATTAAACAATAAATCCTCACTATTGCAAATAGTCTCATCAAAAAGAATATTTTTATCTCTTAAGATTTGTGTTTTATACAGTTTATTTGGCGTATAATGAATAAACCAATCCGTAAAATATAACGAAACTTCCTTCCAAAACTGTTCTTTATTCATCTTTTTTTTCGGCATGCAAATATTCTTCTGTCTTTCAGCTCCTTTTCCAACCGCAATGCACCGAATCCCTGCCATCAATATGTCAGAATCATTTTCTTCCATTTTTTCTACCATTAACTGAGTAGAATTTTCCAAAATATAGTCATCTGCATCTACAAAACGAATATACTCACCGCTCGCCTCAAGGATACCTCTATTTCTAGCAGATGATGGACCTCCATTTTTCTGACTAACAATTTTTACTTTGCTGCTTTGATACTCTAAACAAATTTCCAAACTTTTATCTATAGACCCATCATTTACAATAATAATCTCAAAATCTTGAAAGGCTTGCCCTAAAATAGAATCTAGGCACCGTCGTATATACTTCTCAGCATTATATACTGGTATAATAATACTCACCAAACTCATATCTCTTACTTATCCCTTCTTAATTTAACTAAAACTTTTAGATATAATATTGCCAACTCTATTTTCCGAGTTTTTATAAAATATGCAAATATCTTCATGTGGATTGATATATGTTTTATTTTTGTAGCAGCTTCAACCAATAATGAATTTTTCAGATATTCTCTCAATCGCTCGCTCGCATTTTTTTTATTATGCACTATTTCTTTAAGCGCATAAGAATAAAAAGTATAGAAAAACTTTTTATAATGTTCTTCCTCGTCTAAACTGATACCGTTTTTTCTTAAGACAGTGTTTAATACTTCTCTCCCTGAAAACAATAATTCAATTTGATTTTCTCTATACTTTCTCATCAGACTATTAGAATTAATTTGCACATAATGATACAATATATTTTCCACTGCCACTACTTTCTCTGCACAATCAAATGCTTGTATATTAAATATCCAATCTTCTCCATGCTCTCTTTTTTCGTCCAATTGTAGCATATGTTTTTCCAGGAACTCTTTTGAGTATATTTTGTTCCACAATGCAAAAAAACCTCTGTTTTTTTCTTTCACAAAAGAACTTAAAATTTTCTCTTTAATTTCTTCCTTATCTAACACTTTTCCATTCGGTAAATCATTTTGGGTTTCTGATAAAACTTTACCAACTCCGCTTTCTTCCCAATAATTACAAATACCAATTTCAGCCTTAGAGGCGTTTATTGCTGAATATAAAAGTTCATACATATCTTTTTCAATATAGTCGTCGCTATCAACAAATCCTATATATTGTCCATGAGCACTTTTAATCCCTCTATTTCTAGCAATTGAAGGTCCTGAATTTTTTTGTTCTAAAATAACAATCCGATCATCCTGTTTTTGATATTCTTTTATAATTTCACTTGTATTATCTGTTGATCCATCGTTAACTAATATTATTTCTATTTCTTCTAAACTTTGTTGACAAATCGACTCAATACATTTCTTGATACTTTTTTCACAATTATAAACCGGGATAATTACACTAATTTTTATATTCATTTTATATACCACATTCTTCAAAATATTTATTCACAAGTTCCTTTTCTTTCAATATAACTTCTTCATCCCTTGCTGAATTTATATTAAATACTTTACCCAAATCTAAATCATTTGGAGATTTTAATCTTTCTTCCATATTGAACTTTTGCAATAAATTCTCTATACGACCTGTTCTTACGCTATGTCTCACTGCGCAAAATTCCTTGTTAAAAATGATAGAAAACGCCGTTGCATGAAAAGAATTTGTCACAACAAATTCTGCATTCTTAATAAGTGCTACAAACTCCACTGGTGAGCATGATGCATATGTATCAAATTTCTGTTTTCTATTCGATAACTTTTTATTAATAACAATTTCAATAACTCTTGTATTTGTTTCAGAAGCTATCTTCTCTACTAATTGATACGCCTGATCCGATTCTTCCAATAAGTATAAGAGAATATATTTCCCTTGATTCTGATATTCATTTATTAAATTTTCCCACATTGCTTTTCCAATTAAAAATACAGGATCCGGAACAACTTGTATATCTTCGCGTATAAACTGAAGAGTTTCTTTAGATTTCTCCTCTCTGACAGAAACATAATCTAATTTTTCTATATATTGCCTATATTCTCTCAAATACTCCTTCTCTACACTTTGCCCTATACTAGCTGCATATGAGATTGTTTTCCCTGAAAAATATGTAAAATCAGCAAAATATGCAGGATCTAACCCCTCACATACATTCGGATTCCATATTTGATCACTGCCACAAACAATTGCATCGATTTTAAGATTATTTATACCTTTATCCAACTCCTCATACGTCATATATGTCTTTCCCGTCAACTTCAAAAAGTTAGATACAAAATTATTAAATCCCTTTTTCCTTTTTCTTTTATCTTTGAATGTCAATATATTATAAACCAATAGTTTTCCAAAAAGTATCCATGATTTTTTATAACTCGTTTTAAAATAATCATCAAAATACTCATATTTATCACATATATATCGAGGTCTATAGTCAACAATTTGGACTTCATGCCCTCTCTGTTCCAAAAAGGTTTGTAACGCATATGCCTGCAATACTGCCCCAAAATTTTCAGCACAATGAAATGTTAAAATTCCTATTTTCATTTTTTATTCACCCTTATACTTTTGATTTTTTCGATAAGCCATATATAAAATATTACACATAAACTCATTTTCTTTTTTATAAAAATGAAGTTCAGTTTTTCTGATTTTATATTTGTTTTCATATTTCTAATATAACACTTCAAATACACATCATTAACAATTTCTTCTATCTTCTTTTTTCTCTTCAGTAATGACTTGGAACTTTTAGATTCAAATAAAATAGATTGATATATAAATTGATACATTCTTTGGTTAATCAAATTTGTGATCTTGCTACGCTCGACATTCAGTTCCAACAATTTCTTTTCTAAACACTCATTTAATTTTATATAGTTACTAGTATATTTATAATTTACATTTCTACTGATTCCTGTTTCATTCAATCTATTATAACAATATAATGCTTCATCTATCATTTCCCAATTCTGCACATACCGAAGATATTCCAAAAGAAATATCATATCTTCTGACATGAATAACTGTTTGTCAAATCGAATTTTATTGTTTTTTATAATATCTGCTTTAAAAATTTTTCCCCAAAGGACCCCTCCAGTTCCATTTAATATGCATTCAATAAGAGCATTCCTTGAAAAATGTTTTACCGAAAAATCATTTACAAAAACTGTTCCATATTTACTGATATCTGTATATCCGCAACATACTAGATCATTTTCTTTCCCCATATTTTCATATAATTTTCCTAAATAATCTCTTTCAACATAATCATCTGCATCTACAAATATTAAGAATCGTCCCATAGCTTCTTCTATTCCTCGATTCCTCGCTACAGATGGACCAGCATTTTTTTGGTATATGTATTTGAATCTACTGTCTGCTTGTATCATACTTTGTATCAGCTGTTTACTATTATCTTCTGAACCATCGTCAATCAAAACACATTCAAACTGTTTATATGTTTGCTTTTGTATAGACTCTACACATCTCTCAATATAATCTTGAACATTATACACAGGGATAATCACCGTTATCTTCGGTTCCATCATTTCTCACCTTCCTCTTACTCTCACCCTAATATTTTTTTTACATTCTCTAATCCTATTATCTTCACCAAATACTTCTTAATCTTCTTCTTGGTCTTAACGTACCACGGTAACCAGCTAACATAAAAATGATGCACACAATAAGACTTATCCGTAATTTGATATACACAATATGTGTATACATACGGTGAAAAATACTCTTTCGGATAAATTTTCATTCCATCGTTCAGCTCTTGGTAACAATTATTTCGTTGCAATGAATACTCCCCTAATAATTCAGTCAGTTTCGAAACATTCGTTCCTTCTATAACCTTTCCATTTTCATCATAGAAAGGAATCGTCTTGTATAAATCATAAAACTTTTGAAATAATGGATATCCCGGAATTGCTCCCATCATGCTGGTCGCGACATAATTTCCCTCTTCAAATCCTAAAAGGCATTTTGCATCTAAAATATCATTAAAACTTTTAAACACTTCTACGTCTGTGTCAAAATAAATTCCACCATATTCCAAAAGCGCCTTTACTCTTGCAACATCACTTACAAATGCGTATTTTTTTGCTGCATAAGCATCTTTCGTATATCGAAATTGATTCACATCAAAATTCTCTTCATTCCATTCCATAAATTGGTAATCTGATAAATACTTTTTCCAGCTTTCGATACACGTTCTTACTTGTTCTGGCTTTTCTTTTCCTCCAAACCAACAATAATGAATAATTTTTGGTATTTTTTGATTTTCACACATATCGTCTCCCATTTTTCTATTCCATCAACTTATATATCTTCTCAACTTCTTTTTCATTGCTATAATCAGTCTTTTTCATATTTTCAATTAACTGATTTTGCAAATTTTTATCCTTTATCACCCTTACAATTTCATCTGCGCATCTCTTATTATCCAATGGCACAATTACCCCATCATACCCATCTTCAACTTGCGAATGAGCGGTTGGAAAATCCGTTATAATTACAGGTTTATGTAATATTTGAGCTTCTCGGACTGTTACTGCCTTCCCTTCATATCGAGACGGCTGTATATAAATATCACATGCCTTAATATATGGATACGGATTATCTTTCTTTCCCAATATAACAACATGCTCTTCCATCCCATATTGTTTAATACGTTCTCTAATTAACTGCTCATCCCCACCAAAACCAATCAAATACCACCTAACATCTATTCCACTTTTTAAAATAGATTGGCATATCAATGGTACATTATCAAAATTTTTTGCATGAACAAATCGTCCGATAGATAGTAGATTAAAACATTCTTCCTTTTTCAACTCTAATTCAATATCTCCATTTGCCTGTTCTTCTATCATACTGTTTGTAACAATATTATCAATTCCAATAATTTTATCTTGTAAAGTAGGAAATTTCTTTAAAAATGCTTCTGTCGCTTTCTCTGATATCGAAGCAATATAATCATATGCTTCCCACATGCTTAGCTCAGTTTCCACATCTATATCAATAATAGAATAATCTGTATGTATCCATGCAACTTTTTTCTTCGCCCTTACATGTTCCAAGCAAATATAATGTGGTGTCAAAAAACTAATCGCTAAATCGTACTCCGTATTAGAATTAATATCATCCATATACTTCCAGGTATATTTATGACTATAAGTCAATTCAACCTGATTATCTTTCTTGAATCCCGCCTTTTTTATTCTTCGCCTAGCCAAACATTTTGCTTTTAATCTTCCATAGAGCATTTTAATTTCATGAGCTGCAACTAGCTCTCTAATTGGCACAGCTAAATATTGGGCTTGATTCATTGGCAGTATATTTACTTTTTCTGGAATAAACTTAAGTAACTCTCCTGCTTGTCTCATGAGAAATAAATCCACTTGATATTTGGAATAGTCAAAACTATTAATCAATCCCAAAAGCGCTCTCTCCGCACCGCCTATTTCCATTGCATGCGAAACTATAATAATCTTTTTCATTTTTTATCTCCATGTTGTTATAAAATGTACATAATTTGCTCCATATCCCAAACTAACTGCCATATCATACCAATAATATATCGCAAAAAATATAAGACTTAATATATATACTAACTTTTTATTATTTTCTCTAAATAAGTATTTCACATCCCAGCACAACAAAATAATTGCATAACTATTAAAATACATATTAAACCGTGCATAAATCCAGTATTTATTTGCCAATAACATAAATATCAAATTCAACACGGACATATTAACCATAAGATTATATCCGAACTTTTCTGTCATACGTTTATTTTTTCTTCCCATATAGTTCAAAATAACCGGAACTGCATACACAAAAACTCGAATAATATTTGCTCCTCCACCTTCAGATATCAAAGCATCTCCATAATGCCCATATTGTGTTTCCCCCAACAGATTTGCTATCATCGGTCCTGTCACAGGATAAGTAACGAACAAAAACAGTCCAAATACTAGAATTCCTTTTGTCCATATGCCCCATGCCTCTTTATCACTAATAAAATACAGAACTAAAAACATTAGCGCTGAAGTGTGAAAAGTAGCTAATATCAATACAAGGGGAAAATATAAATACCATTTTTTCTTAACAATCCAAGGGAATGCCAAAAATAAAATTGACGATACTATATATTGACGAATTCCATTCATTGTTACTAGATAACACCCTAAAGTAATAAAATAAAAAATTGATAATTCTATATGTTCTGAATATTTGTAAAACACAGCAAAGATACAACTCAACGTAATAATAGCACTAATAATGAGCAGCCATTGAC
Organism: Coprococcus phoceensis; assembly: GCF_900104635.1. Lineage (NCBI taxonomy): Bacteria > Bacillati > Bacillota > Clostridia > Lachnospirales > Lachnospiraceae > Coprococcus > Coprococcus phoceensis. The sequence goes on along the minus strand of NZ_FNWC01000006.1, from coordinate 348,976 downwards.
TTTTATTTGAAATAAATTCCTTGATTAGGGTATTATATAATTCAAATCCCCATTCACCTTTAAATGTAGTATTTTCAAAAAAATTCTTCACACTATCCGGATAAGAATCAAACAAGTCTCTATACGTTCCAGTATCACCAACTCCATCTCTAAATGCAGATACGAATACCAATACACCACATGCACAAACTGATAAAAATAAATTTGGAAGATACTTTGCTTCTCCATGAATTGTCGTTTTTCTTCTAGCAGTGTTCTGAGCAACAAAGCATAATAAAAATGTAATTACTAATGTAGTCCACCAAACTGTCATTTCTTCATTCCTTCCACAACCATATACTCTTTAGACTTCTTTTTAATGTAATAAGTAAGTAAAATTCCAAAAGGAATAGCCAAAAATGTCATCCCTTTTTTAGGTGATTCACTTAAAAATTTTTTGTTTTTTGCTAAAATACTACTAGATACATAATGTATATTTTCTATGAACCTTCTTTTGAAATCCGGATAACATTGCATAGCTGTTTTTCTAAAAAAAGCAAATCCCTTCGGATTATTCAAATACTGTCTAAACATGTTTGTACTAGATCCATCCAATTGATATTCTACATTACATAAAATCTCATTCAATACCAATAATTCGTATTCCTGGTCACAAAGTAAATATTTGTAACCCAAAGAAACATATTTTTCTCCTTCAAATTCGGGATAAGGTGGATATTTTTTCATTATTTCTGTCCGGTACACTAACTTTTTATCTCCCTTTCCACCATTAGTGTAATATCCTCCCAAAGTGGTTGTTTTTAACGAATCATCAAATTTTTCGCCAATCACCTGATTATCAAAAGTCGCATCTAACCCTATAATTCCCGCATACTTTTTACTTCCATATTGATTCCAAAATGTTAATATCTTTTCTATGGCATCTTCTGCTAAATAATCATCCGAATCTATACATACATTAAGTTCTGTATCTATTATTTCATAAGCCGTATTATGTGCGGTATGCATTCCACCATTTTTTTTGTATACATATTTAATTTCAAATCCATTTTCATTCTTTTCCCATTTTTTCACAAGTTCTTTTGTGTTATCAGTCGAACCATCATCTACTATTAACCATATAAAATTTTTATTATTCTGTCTGCACAAACTCTCGTAGCATAAATGCAAAGAATATGCTCTATTATAAGCTGGTGTAAATACTGTTATCTGTGGTTTCATTAATACTCTCCTATTTTATATACCCTATTCCTTTTTCTAAAATTTTGTTCATTTCTGCTTTTTTATCATTGTCTACATTCGCCCTCATTGTATACTCTTCACCAAAAACATTATTAGACATCTGAACCTCATTCTTTTCCTTATATTCCTTAATGCTAGAAATCACTCTTGCTGGATTCCCGGCAACTACAGAGTTAGGTGGAACATCTTTTGTTACAACGGAATTTGCTCCAATAACACTGTTTTCTCCAATAGTAACATTTGGTAAAACAATCGTATTAGCTCCTAAAAACACATTATCTTTTATTTTTATTTTTCCAATTTTTGTATAACCCAAACTATTCTTAGTGCTTGCATCATGAGCCATTAAAACTACCCGAATTGACATTGTTACATTGTTTCCGATTTCTATTAGCCAGCAGTGCGTCGGGTCTATGAAACAACCTTGTTGTCGGTTAAAGTTTTCCCCCACTTTTAACCCTCTTTTTATCAACTTTTTTGTCGGTACTTCTCCTATTATTGTTCTGATTATATCTTTAACAACACTTTTTAATCCCATTTTGTACTCCACTTTTTATATAAAAATTTTCAAGCCATCTTACATTTTCATAAATGTCAAACCTATTATTTATTATTGTATCTAATTCATTTTTTCTTGAATATTCGTCATCCAGTATTTCATCTGCCCATTTTCTAGCACTTTTCTCTAACGAAATAAATACTACATTCTTTGTAAGATTAATCTCTTTCGTAATCGTATCTGAAACAACACATGGTAATCCTGCTGCCTGCGCTTCTACCAATGTTACCGGAAGGCCTTCAAACAAAGATGGAAATACAAACACATCCATCGCCTGCATCAACTTTGGAATATCTTCTCTAACACCCAAAAACATAACTTTTTTATTTAATCCTAAGTTTCTAACTTTTTCATGAATCTTATCTTCTAATTCTCCTGCTCCTATAAGTAACAATACTGCATTTTCATTTTGCTTGCATACTTCATTGAAAATATCAATCAGAAACTCATGATTTTTTTGAAGATTAAATCGCCCAACATGTCCCAGAACAAATTTATCTTCAATCCCTAGTTCTTCTCTCTTCTGTTTTGCAACTTCTGAATCATAAACAAATTTTTGAGCATCAATAGCATTCCGCATAACTACGAAAGGATGGTTCTTAAACATCCATTTTCCGGCTTCTTCTCCACACGCAAACAAATCTGTTGCATACTTCGGAATTAAAGAACGTGAATATAATTTTATTAAATATTTCAAGTTTCTCTCCTGACTTGTATTGTGACTATGCGCAATCCTAACCGGCACTCCATATTTTTTTGCCGCTCTCAGTGGATATGCACTCATGCAGTCCAAATGGGAATGCACAATCTTATATTCCGTATGTTCTCGAAAGAAATCATCCAATTTCTTCAAGTAACCTTTTTTATCCAGCGGATTCACCGGTGGCAGATGATAAATCTTTCCACCTAATTTTAAAATCTCATCGTCATAATCTTTTTTCCCATCGCGATGTGTCAAAAAGTCAAACTGTATTTTCGTTCTGTCGATATGACGGTAATAATTCATGATCATTGTTTCAAGACCGCCTCGGTTCATATGTGTCACAACATGTAATACTCTTATCGGCTCAGACATTACTTCTCTATCTCCCTCACTGTTTTCCCTACAACCTTCTTTTTATCAAACTTCTCCTGCACCACTTCCCTGGATGCCTGTCCCATTTCTTTTTTCTCTTCATAGGAAAGTCCAAGGAACTTCTCCATCTGCCCACGAAGTGCCTCTGCATTTTTCGCCTCTGCCAAATATCCGTTTCTTCCTTCTTCCACCGCCTCAAGGCAGCCATGAATATTGCTTGTAATCAACGGTCTTCCCATCGCTCCTGCCTCCAAAAGTGTATTTGCCATTCCTTCGTGATAAGACGGCAATACAAAACAGTGACATTTTTCAATAAATGGCTTTACATCTTTCTGGTAGCCGTGATACTCAATCACGCCCTTTTGAACCAATTCTTCGATTCGTGCCTTATAATCATCTTCCAAAGGTCCCACAACGTCAAAAAAGACATCAGAATGTTGCTGTTTGATCCTCTCTGCTGCCTCAAATAATTCGTCCACCCCTTTTTCTTTCATAACACGTCCGATAAACAAGAATCGGGTTTCCTCTCCGGAAGGATACTCACAAAATGGATATTCTGCAAGGTTTACACCTGCTCCATTCAACACACATATCTGTTTTTCTTTCAATATGTTCAAATCTAAAAAGGTCTGTTTGTTTCCTATGTTTTCAAAAAATACTACTTTCGCTTTTTTCAAAGCAATCTTATATAAAAATGTCACTAATTTCTTTACCGTACTCTCGCTTTGGAACGCTGTTCCAAGTCCGGTAATATTAACTGCATACGGTGTGCGGAGCATGCGGCACATCAAACCGCCGTAAATGTTTGGCTTGATTGTGTAAGTAATAACCATATCCGGATGTAATTTTTTAATTAACTTCCGGTAAAACAGCATAAGCTTCGCATCCGTCTTTGGGTTGATACCTCTTCGGTCTACCGAAGTGTTGACGAACTTGCACCCCATCTTTTCTAAGTTTCGCACAAGTTCCCCATCCGGCAGGGAAATATACACTTCATTTCCCTGATGCAAAAGTTCCTGAATCAGTTCCTTTCGGAATTTATATAAGCCCACGTCAAAATTTGCTAAAATCAAGATTCTCTTCATCTATCTCATTCTCCTTGCCGGCACGCCAACATACACTCCGGCTTCTGTGATATCCTTCACTACTGCTGCCCCTGCGCCAACTGTCACATCGGCTGTGATATTTGTGTTATTTTTCACACAGGCGCCAACACCTACATGTACTCGCTCTCCGACATGAACCGTTCCGGCAAGCGCTGCATTCGGTGACACATGTACGTAATTCTGCAGGAAATTATCATGCTCGATGACGGCTCCTGTATTGATAATACAATGCTTTCCGATACGAGCAGACGGATTGATGACCGCGTTTGCCATCACGACCGTTCCTACTTCAATCTGAACATCCATTCCGATGACCGCAGTCGGATGAATCAGTGTTGCCCAGTTCACCGCATACTGTTCGGCGATCATCTCGCGAATCCGATTATTTCCGATTGCGATAATGAATTCACATTCCGTCTGATAACTTGGAATTTCGGATACGCTTCCAAGTACCGGAAATCCTGCAATCTCTTTTACCGCATCATTGTCATCTAAAAATCCAACAATCTCATATCCATTTTTCAGTGCAATGTCTGCAATGACTTTTCCATGCCCGCTGGCACCTATGATCACTAATTTTTTAGACATGTTTTGACTCCACACTTTCTTCTGTTCCCATGAATTTTTCCATAGTCACAGCTGTATCCGAACTAATCCCATCTCGTTTTAACACATTCCAGATTGTCTGAAAGATAATCTTCCAATCCCCCAGAAATGTCACATGGTCTACATACTCCACATCGTATTTGAATTTCTGCTCCCAGCTAATCGCATTTCTTCCGTTTGCCTGAGCAAGTCCGCTAAGTCCCGGACGCACTTCATGGCGGCGTTTTTGTTCAGCGTTGTATCTTGGAAGATACTCAACCAAAAGCGGACGCGGTCCAATGATGCTCATATCTCCTTTTAAGATGTTAAAAAGTTCCGGCAGCTCATCCAAACTTGTGGAGCGCAAGAATTTTCCGAACTTCGTAAGTCTCACTTCATCCGGAAGCAATTCTCCATTTTCATCCCGCCCATCTGTCATTGTGCGGAATTTATACATATTGAATATCTTTTCGTCCTTCCCCGGACGCGGCTGGCGAAACAGCACCGGACTTCCGAGTTTCACCCGCACCAGTGCTGCCACAACCGCTATGATAGGAGATAGAACTATAATCGCCAGCAAAGACAATAAAAAATCCATCCATCGCTTGACATATTTTTTATACATCATTATCACCTCTAGTGTTACTGTTCTCTCCATAGAAATAATCGAAATTTATATTGTCATGCTTGCATGTAAAAGAAAAATTGCGCTTATTTCTATGAGTGTCAATCCGTAACCTCCACCCGAATAAGCAGTCTTAGCACATAGTGCGGGACTGGAGTGCGAAAGCACGACGAGTGCGCATACGGGTGGCGGTTAGGAGCGAACAGTAACAAACAACCCTCTCACTACTTTGATAATACGTTCCATATCTGCTCTCGTATTCTTAATATCACTCGGTAGACAAAGTCCCCTGTTGAAGATATCTTCTGCAACACTTGTTCCGTCTTCTTTCGTTGTGATAAAATCGCAATTCTCATATACCGGCTGCATATGCATTGGTTTCCAAATTGGACGGCTCTCGATATTCTCATCACTCAATGCGTTGATGATATTCATCGGTGTTACCTTGCTGTCTTTAGAAAGTGTCATTGCTGACAGCCAGTAGTTTGCTTCACAATCTTCCGGAATCGGATTCATTGTAATCTCAGGAATATCTTTAAACGCATCTTCATATGTTTCATAAATATTTCTCTTCAAAGAAATATTCTCATCTAAATAATGAAGCTGTCCTCGACCGATACCGGCTGTGACGTTGGACATACGGTAGTTGTAACCGATTTCCTTATGCTGGTAATAAATCTCCTGCTCTCTTGCCTGTGTAGCAAGGAATTTTGCTTTTTCAATTGCTTTTTCATCATGTGAAACAAGCATACCACCGCCTGATGTTGTGATAATCTTGTTTCCGTTGAAAGAATAGATACCGAACTTTCCAAATGTTCCGGTCTGTTTTCCTTTGTATGTCGCACCTAAGCTTTCTGCCGCATCTTCGATGAGGATTGCATTGTGCTCTTTACAGATGTCCATGATCTCATCCATCTTCGCCGGTGTTCCGTACAGATGCACGATCACAACGACTCTTGTATCCGGATATTTCTTGAACGCCTTACGCAGTGCTTCCGGATCCATATTCCAGGTATCTTCTTCCGAATCGATAAAGATCGGCACCGCGTTCTCATATCGAATTGGGTTACAGGTAGCTGAGAATGTCAGTGAGGATACGAATACGTTCTCACCTGCTCTGACACCTGCAAGCTTCAACGCAAGATGGATTGCCGCTGTTCCAGCGCTGACTGCCGCTGCATATCCGCCATGTACATACTGAGCAAGCTCTTTTTCAAATTCATTGACATTCGGTCCAAGCGGAGCTACCCAGTTTGTATCAAATGCCTGTTTTACAAATTCCTGTTCCAATCCACGAATCGTTGGGGAAGATAAGAAAATTCTCTTTGCTTCCGGTTCTTTATGCTCTTTAATCACATATGCAGGAACGATTTCTTTTACGAGCTGTCGGATGTTATCACTGTTGTTATCCGCCGCAATCTGTAAAGATCTCAACTGTCTTAAAAATTCCGTCTCATCGAATTCAATTGGTTTTCCGATATGAATCAGCTTATTCGCTGTATCCTGCATTCCTTCTTCATCCATCAGAAGTTCTTCATACAACTTCTCACCCGGACGAAGTCCTGTGTATTTAATCTCAATATCTTCTCCGACTTTGTATCCTGACAAACGAATCAAATTCTTTGCAAGATCTGCAATCTTAACCGGTTCTCCCATATCAAGCACAAAGATCTCCCCGCCTTTTGCGTAAGCTCCGGCCTGCAGTACAAGCGATACCGCTTCCGGAATCGTCATAAAGTAACGTATGATATCCGGATGTGTAACCGTAACCGGTCCCCCGGCTGCAATCTGCTTTTTGAACAACGGAATCACACTTCCGTTGCTTCCAAGTACGTTTCCGAAACGTACTGCCACGAACTCTGTGTCATACTTATGGTTCAATGTCTGTACGATCATCTCACAGATACGCTTAGATGCTCCCATAATACTTGTCGGGTTCACCGCTTTATCTGTGGAAATCAGTACGAATCTGTCTGCTCCGAAGGTTCCGGCTGCAGTTGCCAGATAATATGTACCGACGACATTATTCTTGATCGCCTCATTCGGGCTGCTTTCCATAAGCGGCACATGCTTATGCGCTGCTGCATGGTAGATTACGTTTGGACGGTATTTTTCCATAATCTCATTGATACGATGAGAGCTTCTGACAGAGGCAATCAGCACAACTAAGTCGAGATTTGGATATTTCCGCTGTAATTCCTGCTGTATATCATATGCGCCATTCTCATATATATCCACGATGATCAGCTGTTTTACATCGTGTGATGCCAGCTGACGGCACAACTCACTACCGATGGAACCGCCTCCACCGGTTACCATGACAACTTTTCCCTGAACATATCCAAGAATCTCATCTAAATTCGTCTGAATCGGCTCTCTTCCGAGCAAATCCTCAATATTCACTTCTCTTAACTGTGACACGCTGACCTCTCCGTCAATCATCTGGTAGATTCCCGGAAGGATCAGAAGATCGCAGCCTGTATCTTTGCAAATCTCTACCAAATCTCGAATCACCTGCTTAGAAGCGTTCGGGATCGCGATGATAATCTTGTCTATATGGAAACGCTCTACTGCTTTTTCAATCTTATCACGTCCGCCGACAACCGGGCATCCCTGAACGTATTTCCCTTGCTTTTCAGGATTGTCATCAATCATACAGCATGCTCTTCTTGTGACATTCTTACTCAGACCAATCTCTTTTACAATGGCAGCTCCGGCATCTCCGGCTCCTATTACCATAACATTGGCAATCTTCTCTTTCTTGCCGCGCGCGTGGAATTCATTGCGCATATAACGCACAAATCGATACCAAAAACGAATCACGACAACTAAAATTTCTAAAAATGTAATATATAAAATCGGATAGCTCTTTGGTGCGCCCACACCTGCAATCCACATAACAATCCAGTTCAAAATTCCGGCTGTCAATACTGCCAGCCCGGCATTCACCAACTCATTGACACTTGCATACTTCCAAAGACTTGTATACAGGTGGAACAGTGCAAATATCACCACTGTAATCACAACATTGAACGGCATATACTCATATACAGACCGTAGTACATCTGTTCCGATATCTGAAAATACGAACTCACTCTGTACCCAAAGTGCAAGGAACGATGCGACCCCCATCGCAATAATGTCAAGCAATAACAAAACAAATGCTCTGACACGCCACTGAAAGTTTCCCAAAACTTCTCTCATCTAACCATCCTCCAACTGTTTTATTTTGTCACATCTTATTAAAATGCCTTATCTTACCTAGTATGATATTATACGCTTCTTTAATGTTACGACATTTTTCTACTTTTGTCGACTGTTTTCCCAGAAAATTTTATACAATTTTTATTCACTTTTTAAACCACTGTATGAGTCACTATCTATCTCCTACTGCCACACCGCATAAATATACACCAAAAAAACAGGTAAAAATACTCTTTATCAAAGCATTTTCACCTGTTTTGAATCTTATTGCTCCTTTGAACTCCCTTTCAGTTTCCCGGCAATCACATGTAACACCAGCGCCAGCAAAATCATACTCCCCGCTGCGATTTTTCCCGGAACAGTAACAACCGCCGCCAGTATTCCGCCAAGCACCGGCACACTCAAAGTGACTTTCCCAAGGAAGTTCTCATAGCTTACCGGCTCCATATCCTCTTTTGCATTCGCATCCCCTTTGGTGACAAACTCACCGGATACACTGTTGTTTGACACAACACGGTGCGTGATGATTGAACCATTCTCTAAAGAGCCGTAAAATGCAATCACATCACCTTTTTCGATTCCGGACGGAGCCGTATTTCTTACATATACAAGGCTGCCTGTCGGAATTGCCGGCTCCATACTTCCACTGATCACTGTGTAGATCTGATACCCCGCAATCCGCGGAACTGTCAGCGGAATACATACGACAATGACAAGCGCCAGAAGAATTGTTCCCACGACACTGCACACCGTCGCTGCAATTGGTTTTTTCATCTGGTCTCTCCCTTTAGAATGTCTTATTTCTTTTTAAATCGTTCCACATATACAAATCCGGCTGCCGCCAATGCAGTTGCTGCTGCCACTGCGATTGTTGCATAGATTGGAATACGGTTTGTTGTGCTTCCCGGACGATCCAGATCTTTGTTGTCCAAAGGCACATCTTCATCGTCCAAATCTACTACATTTTGTGGAACATCCTCGTCCGGAACTTCTGTTGTGCCCTGCGCGTCTCCGTTTGCTGTATTTCCACCGGTTGTTGTTCCCACATTTTGTCCGGCATTGCCGCCTGCGGTTCCTGTCGTTCCGTCCGGTCTTGTGATCACTTCTGTCTCAGTTGTCACCGTATCCTCCGGAACCGGCTATATACGAATGTAAATACATTTTCTGCTTCATTCTTGCTCAAGGTCTTTGTCAGGTTGTAAGCCTGTGGCTGATAACCCTCAATATAGTGGTAGGCAACCATCGGTCTGTCGCCGACGTTTCCGTATAAAACCTCCTCTTATGAAATTGTTCAGGAGATTTCCTTCCTCGAAAACTCCTGCTTGTAAAATTTGTGAATTGAAAGCATGAATTTTCTGAAAGGACGGATTTTTCTAAAATCCGCTATATGAAATGTACTAGATTCCGGTTAGAATAAATAGAAAATATAATGCTTTTTTTCATCATATCATTGAACTCTCTGGCTTGCAAGAACTTTTAAAGCGCTCCTTGCAAAGCATCTTTTATTACACAGGATGCAGCTTCCTTGCATAGAATATAAAACACCACGCAACTGAGGTGACCCCCAAAAGTTAGACTTTTGGGGGTCGGTTCAAACCGCGTGGTGTCTCACATTTTATTCAGCATATCCTTCTGGATTATTTGACTGCCATCTCCAAGAATCCTCGCACATCTCATCAAGTCCTCTTTCTGCTACCCAGCCAAGTTCTTCTTTCGCTTTTGTTGGGTCTGCATAACATGATGCAATATCGCCAGGTCTTCTCGCCTTGATCTGATATGGAATCTCTTTTCCGCATGCTTTTCCGAATGCTTTTACCATATCAAGTACAGAGTATCCGTTTCCTGTTCCAAGATTGTAAACTTTCACTCCTGCTTTTTCTTCAATTTTCTTCAAAGCTTTTACGTGTCCAAGTGCAAGGTCTACTACGTGGATGTAATCACGTACCCCTGTTCCATCCGGTGTATCATAATCATCACCGAACACTCCAAGGCATTCCAATTTGCCAACCGCTACCTGTGTGATGTATGGCATTAAGTTGTTTGGGATTCCTTTTGGATTCTCTCCGATTGTTCCGCTCTTATGTGCTCCAACTGGATTGAAGTAACGAAGTAATACTACGTTCCATTCTGAATCTGCTGTATGAAGATCTGTTAAAATCTGTTCCAGCATTGATTTTGACCATCCATATGGATTTGTGCACTGTCCTTTTGGGCATTCTTCTGTGATCGGTACGAATGCAGGATCTCCATAAACTGTTGCAGAAGAGCTGAAGATAATGTTCTTCACGCCTGCATTTCTCATCGCATCACAAAGCACCAAAGTTCCTGCAATATTGTTATCATAATATTCTAATGGCTTTGCTACAGATTCACCTACTGATTTCAATCCTGCAAAATGAATTACTGCATCAATATCTTCTTTCTCAAAGATATTTTTCATCGCTTCTGCATCACGAATATCTGCTTCATAGAACTTAATTGTCTTTCCGACAATCTTTTCCACACGGTCTAACGCTTCTTTACAAGAATTACATAAATTGTCTACTACAACCACATCATATCCTGCACTGATCAGTTCAATACATGTATGGCTTCCGATATATCCTGCTCCACCTGTTACTAAAATCGTCATAATTGTATCCTCCTTTTAATCATCTTGTTAACAAGGACGAGAGTTTTTCTCCCGCCCTTTATTATAATACTTCACTCTAATATATACAACTATTTTGTTTCAAAACATTTTTTCTGTTATGAATTGTATTTTTTAATAATTTCCTGCATTGTATCCCATTTTGCTTCCATGTCTTCCACCAGTTTAAACTGTGTACGACATCTGTCAAGGTTATGGTTCTCTCTGTGGATCTTAAAGTATGTATCTCCCTGAAGGTGGTCAGTAAGGAATCTCATACCACATTCAAATGTCATTACTTTTGCTCCCATCGGCATCATTTCAATTTCTTTCTGTGTCAATTTGCCGCCGCATCCTTCAATGAAACCTTTTGCATACACATCAAACAATTCCATATCACAAGATACTTTTGAAAGATCCTGCTCGTCTTCTGCTGCTGTGCTTGCACCAAAACGGATAGAATCACCAAAGTCATTCATTGCAAGTCCTGGCATAACAGTGTCTAAGTCAATCACACAGATACCTTTTCCTGTCTTGTCATCAATCATGATGTTATTCAATTTTGTGTCATTGTGAGTAACACGAAGTGGAAGTTCTCCATTTGCAAGCATATCTCCGAATACATTTGCAACGTCTTCATGTGCAAGTACAAAATCGATTTCTTTCTGTACAGATGCTGCACGTCCGCACACATCTTCTTCTACCGCTTTCTTGAATGTAGCAAATCTTGCTTTTGTATCATGGAAGCCTACAATTGTCTCGTGAAGTGTCTCTGCCGGATAGTCTGCAAGCAGTCTTTGGAAATTACCAAATGAAACTGCGCTCTGATAGAAATCCTCCGGTGTCTCTACCTGATCATAGCTTGTTGCCCCTTCGATGAATTTATATGCTCTCCAGTAATCTCCCTGTGAATCCACAAAATATGGTCTGTTTGCTACAGTGCGAATTACGTTCAAAGTCTCTCTTTCCGGGTCTCCACCGTTCTCGATAATCTTTTTGCGCAGATAAGAAGTCACTCCTAAAACATTCTCCATAAGTTCTACCGGTTTTGTAAAAATGGATTTGTTCATGCACTGTAAGATCACGCGCAGTCTTCCCATCTCCCCGATATCAAATGTCAAAAGGAATGTATCATTGATGTGTCCGTTTCCATATGGTCTTTGTTCAATCAATGTCCCTTCAAATCTAAAATTTGCAATTGCTTCATCTATTTGTCTATCTGAAATTCTTCCCATTATTTTTCTCCCCACAGGTTCTCTGGATACAAACCTGATTCTTTCATATTTTTAATCGCATTCACTACAACCGGTTTATCTTCTTTATATGTCACTCCGTACCATTTGTCTGCTGATGTCAGAACTGCCACTGTTGCACGGTCTTCTGCAAGCAGATTACTTACAACTGTCGGAAGGAAGTATTCACATTTCAAAGGATTTGTCTTAAGTCCTTCATCTAAAAATGCTGTAAATCCGTTCTTAATCTCCTGAAGGATGCTTGCTGTGAATCCCCACATATTCATAGAAACAATGCTTCCTTTTGGAAGTTCTGTCCATGTCTCTCCTTCATCTTCTGTGTACGCCGCTCCGTCTCCTTTTTTCTCGATGCGTGTTCTTTCCACAACGCTCACAAGTTCTCCGGCTTCATTCATCGTGCAGACACCACGTGCCACATGACCGTTCTCAGTCAATGTATTTTCTAATTGATAACCTACCATTGTGTAACGGAATTTATCATCGTCTTCGTGTGTTGACAGATAGTCATAAATTTTCTGGAATGCATCTCTTCCATAGTAATCATCTGCATTGATTACTGCGAAAGGTCCGTCAATCTCATCGATACAGCTGAATACTGCATGTGCTGTTCCCCATGGTTTCACACGTCCTTCAGGCACTTCATATCCTTCCGGCAAGTTATGTAAATCCTGGAATACATAAGACACTTCCATTACTTCTTCCATACGTTTTCCGACAGCCTCTTTAAAATCAGCCTCATTTTCTTTTTTAATGATAAATACTACTTTTTCAAATCCCGCTTTTTTTGCATCATAGATTGAGAAATCCATAATGATATGACCTTGCTCGTCCACCGGATCAATCTGTTTTAATCCGCCATATCTGCTTCCCATTCCTGCTGCCATAATTACTAATACTGGTTTTTTCATGATTAAGACCTCCAAACCCCAATTTCTTTTCTATCTTTTATTCTAGTACAAATGTCTTTAAAAATCTTTATCTGATTAATCTCTATGTTTGTATTATTTACACTTTTTCTTTGCATTCTAGAATTCTATAAGATATAATATCATTAAAAACGCCTAAAATACAAGGGAGAAGATTTATATGAGCAATCGACGTTATGGTCTTGAGGAGACCGAACTTGAAAAACTGAATATCCGTTTACTATATATCACTCAAGCTCGATATGATACAGACTGGCACAGCATTGCCCATACGCATCATTTTACAGAATTATTCTATGTCGTTCAGGGCAGTGGCTATTTTCTTGTGGAGGATAAAAAATTTCCGGTCAAAGAAGATGACCTCGTCATCATCAACCCAAATGTTTCTCATACAGAGCTGGGCAGCAAAGGCAGACCACTTGAGTATATCGCACTTGGAATCAACGGCCTGAAATTCAAAGATGGGAATCTTGACACCACCTATGATTACAGTCTGCATAATTTTCATGAATATAAAGAAGAATTCTCTTTTTACTTAAAGACACTTCTTCGGGAGATTCAAAATAAAGGAGAGTATTTCGAAACTGTCTGCCAAAATTTATTGGAGGCGCTTGTATTAACATTGGTTAGAAGAACAAAGAAACAGCTGTCATTCACACCAACAAAAAAGATTACAAAAGAATGTCGTTTTGTCGAACAATATATTGATGAGCATTTTATGGAAGATATTACACTTCAGACGCTGAGTGATCTCACTTATTTGAACAAATATTATCTTGTTCATGCATTTAAAAACTATAAGGGAGTGTCTCCAATCAATTATTTGATTAACCGAAGACTTGTTGAAGCCAAACATTTACTTGCTACAACCAATTATCCAATCTCCAAAATTGCAGCTTCCATCGGCTTTTCTTCCCAATCCTATTTTTCCCAGGTTTTTCGAAAAGAGACAGGCATGTCGCCAAATGCCTACCGACAAAATGAAGAGTTACAAAAAGACACCGGACAATCATAATCCGGTGTCTTTCTATCATAATCTCTATTTATATCTGTGGTTGTATACGAACAAAAGAGTCAGCAGCCCAACAAGTCCAACAAGTTCCATCACAAGACCTGAGACTGAGATATTTCTTTGTCCAATAATGATCAGAGCCAGGCAGACAACAAATACGATAATCATAATAATGTTTCTTACTGCATTATTCATCTCATCTACCTCCTAACCTTTCAATCCACCGAGAGTCATACCCTCTGTCAAACGTTTCTGAACACAAATGTACAGAATCAACGTTGGCAACATAACGATTACAAGACCTGCATACATGATACCATAGTTTGTTGCTGTTCTCTCTACTGCCATCAGGTTCTTAAGTCCCATAGCAAGAGTGTCATTACCATCCATCAATGTGTAAGCAATGATATATTCATTCCAGAATGACAGGAAGTTAAACAAGATTACTGTAATAATACTTGGTTTTGCCATTGGAATCATAATCTTTGTCATCGTCTTAAAGTGACCACATCCATCGATGTAAGCGGCTTCCTCAAATCCTTTTGGAAGTGTCTTAAAGTAGCCACTCAACAGATAAATCGTAAATGGAAGGGCACTTGTCGCATAGATAACTGCCAAAATAAAACGGTTATTCAAAAAGAACTCTACTCCCAACGCTCTGTTTGCAGAACTTAACATCAAGAAAATCGGCACTACAATGTAGTTGATGTTTACAAAAAGTCCCGCCATAAATGCACCGTTTAAAAATTTTCTTCCTTTAAAATTAAATCTTGCAAGTACATAAGATGCCGGAAGTGCAAGCACCAACAGCAGTAACAATGCAATTGCTGTTACAATTACAGAATTCAAAAAGAAAGTTCCCATGTTTGCATCTTGGAATGCCGTGATAAAGTTCTGATAATGAAACGTCTTCGGCAAAGCCCACGGATTTACATCTCCACCAATGAATTCTGCATTTTTTTTCAAACTCGCCATAAATACCCATGCAACTGGCACAATAATGGAAACTGCCAAGGCAAAAAGAGCTACATAGATTAATATTTTAGATATAATTTTTCCTGGTTTTTTCTTCATCTTTTCGCTCTCCCTTCCTAAAATTCATATACTTCACGGTCAGTAATTTTATTCACAATTCCTGATAATACAAATGAGAAGATAAATACTACTACACCGATTGCCATTCCGTATCCGTATGCACCATTTCCATATGCCTGTTTATACATATAGTTCAAGAATACTTCTGTTTTTCCATTCGGTCCACCATCTGACATAATCTGAACAAACAAGAAACTCAAGTTGATTGTACTGATAATGTAGAATGTAAGTGTTGTACGGATATTGCTCCAAATCAACGGGAATGTAATCTTAGAGAACATCTGAAGTTCTGTTGCACCATCAAGCGATGCCGCCTCATAATAATCCGGTGGAATTGCAGCCATACTTGCCATATACATAACCATATAATAACCGATTGCCTGCCATACCAACGCAAAAATTACCGAATAGATTACAATGTTAGATTCGGACATCCAGTTTCTCGCCAAGGCATCTAACCCGATTGCTCTCAAAAATGTGTTTAACAAACCAGTAGTCGGATTATAAATCGCTCCAAAAATACCAGCAATAACAACTATACTTAAAATATTAGGAATGTAAAAAATAATTCTAAAAAAGTTGTTTCCCTTAAAGTTTCCTCTCTGTAATAATGTTGCAAATAAAATTGCAAGCACAATTGTGCAGATTGTCACAAGAACAATAATCAAAATAGAGTTCTGCATCGCCTGTAAGAAGTTCTTGTCTCCCATTAATGTCTTAAAGTTCTCAAATCCAATAAATGTTTGTTTATTTGTAATACCTCCCATACGATACAATGACATTCTAAATACATTGACTGTAGGGATAAAAATAAACAGAGATACTAAAATAACTGCTGGAGCAAGACAAATAAAAATAAATTTTCTTTCTGCGCTTTTTCTGTTCATATATCTTCCTCTTTCTCCTAGAAAAGCGGTGAGTTATTGGAACTCACCGCTTTTAATAAACATTCAAAATTTACTTTGAGTCTTATCTTAATTATTGAAGATTCTCTAAGCATTTTGTCCATGCATCAATCAATTGTTGTTGATAAGCGTCTGCTGTTAAGTCACCAGTGTTAAGTGCATCAATTGCTCCGTATACTGTCCCTTTCATATCAAAGCCATCGATAGCTTTTGTTGTTGCCCAAGTACCAGCTACTGCATTATATCCTTCTGAAGATGCTAATGTGTATGTATCTTTAACAACACCATCCTCCAATTTGTCAGATGCCCCAAGAACTGGTGACACAATCGGTGTTGCGACTTTTTCGCCTGTTTCTTTATTCTCAACTTTGTTAGCTAACATAAGATCTACTACTTCATCTGAGTACATGAATTTGATAAATTCTTTTGCTAATTCCATGTTAGGAGCTTCAGCCGGTACCCACATTTGCTCTGTAAATGTGTAGATATAATTCTCCTGATCAGCTGTAAATTTCGGCGGTGCCATCATTCCCCAGTTAAATCCTTCCGGAGTAGAGTTTGCCATCTCTCCAATCACCCAGTTACCGTTTGGCATAAATAATGCCTTATTATCAATTACTGCCTGCTGATTAATTTTGAATCCACCGTCAGCATTTGCATTTGCAACTGTATCTGACCATAAATATTCTGGTGAAGCCAATTTAGCAATTGTATCAATAACTTGTTTTCCTTCTGCTGATGTCCATGTGTTTGCATCATAGTTAACAGCTTTGTTGTAGAATTCCATTCCACCAGCCTGAGCTAACATCTGATACATTGTTGCATCAAAATAACCTGGTTGTGGATATGTAAATAATGCAATTCCATCTTCTTTTGCCTGTTCACCAAGTGCAAAGAACTCATCCCATGTTGTTGGAAGTGTGTATTTTCCTTCACCAAACATGTCTTTGTTGTACCATAATCCTGTTGGTGTATAGATAATCGGTGCAAGATAAACTTTTCCGTCACCATATGGCTGAGCTGCAGCATTTTCTGTAATGCCACCAACCAACTTGGATTTCAGTTCATCATCAAACACATCTGAAATATCTGCGATTGCATGCTCTTTTAACATCGTCTCTGTGAAACCGCTTTTTTGTCCTAAGTTGTAGTATACAACGTCCGGAATATCTCCATTCTGGAAATCTTTTGTAAGATCCTTGTCCAATTCAGAAGATAACTCTAACTGAACGTCTACATCTTCGTGAGATTCTTCAAAAGCCTTTTCAATATTTTCCCAAATTTCAGTACCGTTACCACCTTCAAAAGCAGCAAACTTTAATACTTTTTTTCCATCTTCATTTGCATCTTTACTATCGTCTTTGCTTCCGCAACCAACTGCCATAGATGCAACCATAGCCACTGAAAGTAACATAGCTACAACTTTTTTCATTTTCATAACAATTTCCTCCTTAATTGTTCATTCTGTTTATTTCTTGATATTTATCTTACACCACTACCGTCATTTTTTCTATACGAATTTTGCTCTATATTTTATATATATTGCTTTTCCATCCATATTTTTAGATTAATTACTCAAAAAGATTGCTTTTCCGACAAAAACTTTTTATCATATTAAATAAGAAGATTTTTATTATATTTATAGAAAGGATTTATGCTTTTATGACACAACCTAATATTTTACTTCTTATGTGCGATCAATTCCGTGGGGACTGTTTATCGTACTCCGGACACCCAGATGTAAAAACTCCTTACCTTGACAGTCTGGCTGCACAGGGCGTTTCTTTTGATAATGCCTACTCATCCTGTCCAAGTTGTATTCCGGCAAGAGTGGCACTGTTTACCGGGAAGAGTCAGGAAGGGCACGGTCGCGTCGGTTATGAGGATGGAATCGACTGGAATTACGAACATATGATGGCAGAGGAATTCAGCTCAAACGGTTACCAGACAGAATGTATTGGAAAAATGCATGTGCACCCCGCAAGAAAGCACTGCGGCTTTCAAGGTCTCAAACTCCACGATGGATATCTCGGGCATTATCGCAGTCAAAACATTCCGCATCATCAGCATCAAGAGGTTACAGACGACTATCTCTATTACTTAAAAGACAAGCTCGGACAACATGCTGACATTACCTCAACTGGGCCGGAATGTAACTCCTGGATTGTGCATCCTTGGATCTATGACGAAAAATTGCATCCCACCAACTGGACAGCAGACGAAAGCATCCGTTTTTTGCAAACCCGCGACAGAACAAGACCATTTTTTTTAATGACTTCTTTTGTCCGTCCTCACCAGCCTTTCGATCCGCCACAAACCTATTTTGATTTGTATAGAGACAAGGAACTGCGAGCTCCGGCACAGGGAGATTGGGTAGACCCTACCCTCACCGAAAAGTACGGTTTTATAAAAGATTCTATTTTTGGCTGCAATGATTCCGAATCACGCCGCCTTGCAATGGCCGGATATTATGCATGCATCACACATGTGGATCACCAAATTGGGCGCATTCTCACCGCACTCGCCGAAACAGGCGACTATAACAATACTATAGTCTTATTTTTGGCAGACCACGGAGAATTGCTTTTTGATAATAACTTCTATCGAAAAGCACTCCCTTATGAAGGAAGCACACACATTCCTTTACTTGTGCACGTCGGAAAAAATGTTCAGAACATTACACCTTTCCGAAGCGACACACTCACAGAATTACGGGATATCATGCCTACAATCTTAGATTTTGCCGGCATTCCAATTCCCGACAGCGTGGATGGTTTTTCACTTGCACCTGAAATTCTTGGAGAAGAGAAAAACGAACGCGAATTTCTCCACGGCGAACATAGTTTTCACTCTAGCTTATCTTCTCAGTTCATCGTAACTAAAACAGATAAATACATATGGTACAGTGAAAAAAATGAAGAACAATATTTTAATCTAGAAAAAGATCCAAGAGAAGAGCATAATGCAATCAACGATACCAAATATCAAGAACGGATTGCATACCTTAGAAGCGTCTTAATTCAGGAACTGAAAGATCGCGAAGAGGGCTACAGTGACGGAGCTTCCCTCAAAACAGGATGCACTCCTTTAAATAGCCTTTCACACATCTTGAAATGATTATGCTTCTTATAAAATCAATTATCGCTACGCCAAACAAACAGTTTGACGTAGCAATAATTAGTTGGAATCAGCACATAAATTCCCACTATGACTACTTATTCATTTTGCCACTATATGCCTGCATGATATTTTCCAATAACATAGCCCTTGTTACAAATCCATCACCTTTTGAAACAGGCGTGATATATGAAACTTTTTCCATTACATCATTCAACTCCACATCTCCACATAACTTTCCATTTTTGTCTCGGTTCATTTCCACATCAATAACAACTGTTCCTTGCTTTAACCATTCTTTTTTCACTAACTTTGCTTGCCCCATAGCAGATACCACAATATCCGCTTGTCTCACTTCTTCCCAAAACAACAGCTTTTTTCCCTTGAGGATTCTCTAACCCAATTTCTTCTAAAATTCGGATAATTCCTTTCGGCGCACAAGGAACAAACGTGTTATCTCCGATATATAATTTACCCACATTTTGCGTATGAAAACCGTCCACATCTTTTATCTTTTAGCGGACTAATTGTTTCAAGCACACGTTTTTAATCAATATATTCCGGCAGTGGTAACTGTACCAGTATTCCATCAACAGTATCATCCGTATTTAATTCTCGTATTTTAGATAAAAGGTCATTCTCTGAAATATAATCATATCTCAAAGTAGTGTTGAGTATTCCAACTTCCTCACAATCCTTACTTTTCCTTTAACATACGCATTACTTGCTTGGTTATTACCTACTAAGATGACCACTAGTTTAGGTAATCTTTGATTTTTTTCTTGCAATTTATCAATATCTCCTTTTATTTTGCCTTTAATTTTTTCTGATATATCTTCTATAAATTATTTTTTCATGGTATTTTCCTTTCGTATATTTTATCAGTATCGTTCTCTCCAGAGTAGTCAAATAAAATTCAAAATTTTTGCTTTATATCAAATACCATTTTTTCTTTGTTCCTTTTCTTTTCAGTTATACAATAGTATAATAATACGTTAGGTAAACAATCAAGGAGATTGAATTTATGAGAAATAAAAATTATTATTCAAACGGTTCGCCCCAAAACATGATAAAAGTATATAAACATCAAGAACAATTATTAGACAAAAAAATCAAATCTGTAAACTCTTTAAAATGAAACAGCCTCGATATTAACGCACTGTCAATATCGAGGCCACCTACTCAAAAATAAATTTTATTTAATTTTCTTTTTTTTCGCATTGATTACAATAACAATTACTAAAGCAGTTATCATCCACACAACAACCGACACTCCTGTTGTATCTCCTGTTGTTGGTGTTTTATCATTTTCCTCCTGACCTGCATTCGGTTTTTGCGAATCAACTTTCTTTTCCTGCAAACCATCAATTGCTGCACGAAGCATCTTTTCTGCCGCTTTCACTTCTGCGTCAGAAGTATTTTTATTTTCAAATACTGATTTTGCATTTGCCAGTGCTGCAGTAAAAGCTTCTGCTGTCTCATCTGTATACTTGTCAATATCAATCTTTTCCGCCTCGTTAATCAAATCCTCCAGCTTACTCTTATCAGGAATCTCTCTCAGTTCAAAAATCGCCTGACGAAGTGAATTATATGCCGCATTTACCTCATCCTGTGTTGCTTCAACAGTATCATATACTTTTTGTGCCGCAGCTCTTGCTGCCATAAAGGCATCAGCTGTTGCCTCTGTATACTGATCAATTCTATCTGCATATTTTTGAGAATTTTCCAACAAATCTTTTAATTTTGTTTTATCTGCCAAAACAATGTCTTCTAATCCGTTTATTGCAGCAAGTAATGCTTCTCTTGCAGCGTCAATTTCTTCTTGAAGTATATTTCCTGACGCAATAATCTCTTCTGCTTTTGCAATTGCATCATTTAATACCTGTACAGATTCTGGCGTTTTCCCTTCTGTATTTGTTGTCTTTACTAGTTCTAATGCAAGTTCCAAGTCCTCTGTATTTCCTGTAAATCCTAACAAGTGTACATTGGCAAGAAGTGCATCATAAGCAGCATCCACCTCTGACTGCTCTGCTTTTGTGTCTTCTAATACTGTTTTCGCTTCTGCAAGTGTTTTTTCAAACAATTCTTTCACTACATCCACAACATCTTCATATTCTGCCTTTTCTTTTTGGCTTTCTGCATATGCAACTAAAGCTTCTAAGTTTGATTTATCTACAGATGGTTCTGGTTCTGTAGTAACCTCCGTCACTCGGATATTATCAAGTACAAATGTTGCTCTTGCATCGCTGCTTCCTTCTGCATTTCTGCTCAGTGTCAGATAAATTCCCGTTTCATTTGTCGCATCTACTTCAAACTCTAACACTTCTGTTGACGGTCTCGCATTGAATCCTTCGCCTGTAATTGTACTTGGTTTCAATGGATGAGATTCAATCACTTCTCCATTTGCATGTCTCACATCAATATGATGTTGGGGTCAAAACCATAAAGAACTTTGCTCCTATTTCTATAGCACCTTGAAAAATTCATACGAGGTATCTTTTCCAAATGGTAATTTCTGCGTATATTTGATGGAACAGTTTCCACCCCATTACGAAGCCTTGCATAATTTTTGAATTCTTCGCTGTTCATGTTCCGTTGGATTTTCGCGCGTTCATGTGCTGCTTTGGATGTTACTATTTTTGCAACCTGCTTAAAGATCTTCGGCTTGCATTGATCCCGATATGGACAGCTGACACACTGCTCATGCCGAAAGGAAACGGCACACTGATTGCTTTGGTTCATATAAGAACAGCTTTTCGGTTCATGACCCGCAGTACACCGGAGGACTTTTGTTCCCTCTTCGTTGAATTCAAAATCCGCAAGGATATCCGGAGCCGGCTTCCCTGTCAGACTTGTGGTAATCAGTTCTACATTTTTATCAGCTGCAAGTTGTGTGTTTTCTATCCCACTATATGCCCCATCCGTGGCTATAACAGTCCGTTCTTTCTGTTTATCCATTTGCTCAAGGTGCTCCTGGATAAATTGACTGTCACTATGGTTGTTTTGCTCATACTGGTACTCTGTTACAACAGAACCATTAGTTCCAACAGATTCTTCAAGATTGGCAGCATATCCTCGATGCTCTTTTCCTGCTTTATTCCTGAAAGTTGCTTCAGGGTCAGGAGGATTCTGTAGCATGGTTGATTTCATGCCGCCGTCTTCTTTCATGCGAAGTCTTCGGCTTTCATTTTCAACAATAGTCTGTTCCGATAGACATCTGACAAACAGATCATACTCTGTTCAATCATTGTAAGCAGACTCACACAAGGCAAGAAGTTTATCTGCATCCGTTAAGAACTGCTTCATGCGCTCATCTGTATCAGTACTTCGCTGATGATAGATCACTTTGTTAAAGTCATTCGGATCAATATAATGTTTTCAATCGTCAGGCAGAGCAGAGACATTGATTTTATTCACGTACATCGCCAGCTTTGCGATACAGGTGTATATCAGCTCCATCCGGCTAAGTTTGCGGATGTTGGATTCGATCATCATGGAATCCATACGTCTGACTTTACCGCTGATCCCCATCAGTTTTGCAATAGAAGTACTTAACTCCTTCACACAATCGTGGTAGAGATCCTTGTTGTGAAGCGTTTCGTAATCGTAACACCGTTTACGGAAACGGCTCAATGTTTTGTCACTCAAAGGCTGTTCTTCAAAACTTGTTGTGTGCAGTGCGTACTGAATCCGAAAATCCAACATAAGATTTTCAACCATCTCATCATCGGAATAATCAAAAAGCTCTTTAATAATGAGTGCACCAACAATCACGTTAACCGGAGTATTCGGTCTGGATGCCTTATCACTGTATAAGACAGAAAAACGCTTTTCATCAATGGCAGGAAATATTTCATCGGCAAAGACTTTTGCCCAGGATTTTTCCAGTGCTTTTTGTTCTCTGGCAGTTAATCCAGAACAACTATCTGTAAATGACATTTGCTGGTAAGCGTTTTCTTTGAATGACATAGAGATTACCTTCTTTCCTGCTAAGATATCTCTATTATACAGCAAGTAAACCATTTAGGCTTGTATTTACTACAAAATATATGAACTTTTCAAGGTACTATAGAGGGGCTTTTGACCCCAACATCATCAATATTAAAGTATGATTTTTCCAACGGATAATTGTATCCTACATGTTTTCCGCTTTCTGCTTCTAATTGCTCATGATAAGTTGCATGATCCATTTGCACCACATATTTATTTCCTTGTTTAAAATCAATCGTGCTAGGAAGTGTACGCATAAGCACACCAGTACCGGTCTGGCGACCTTTCAGTGAAACGAGATTGTCCTCATCCTCTGTTCCATCTACATTATCCAATGTATAATATTTCATTTGACCGCCTTCCGGATTCTTGTAAGCTAAATGAGTCCATGGCTGTCCTCCCACCTGAGAAATAAATGGTCCCCAGTTTTCATCCACATTTTCAAAATCTTCGAAGTAATAATATTCCTCTTCTTCTGCTTTTGGCGCTGTAAGCCATTCCCAGCAGCGGAAATCATCTACATATACCGGCTGTTCTCCTGCTTCTGCCGAAAAACTAATTGTTGCTTCTTTTACACCTTCCGGAATAGTAATATCAACTTTAACTCTCTGATAGTTTTTCCCATTATATTTAGACGGTCTCACCTTAATCGGAATTCCTGCTGTTGTCTCAACACTTGCTTCCTCAACTTCTTTTCCTGCTTTCACAGTTAATTTCGGAGAACGTATTCCCTCTGCCATTGTCCATGCCGAGAATGAATATGTTTTTCCCGATTCCACTGTCACGTTTTGCGAAATCGAGCCTGCTACTTGTTCTGCAAACATTACACGAGCATTTCCTTTTGTGCCTGTAATAGTTGTGTCAATTGTAATTTGCTCTTTTGTTCCTTCTGTTACAGTCTTTTCCCAACCATCAAATGTTTTTCCTGAGAAACCAAAGTTTTCAATTGCACTTCCATATCCCCAAGGATGTTCTTCCGATGTAGGAAGCATTACAGTTGCTCCGTCTTTTTTCATTACAGAGCCATCCGCATTATAGCGATGTGCCTGTGCTGCTTTCTCTTTTACCAAAATATAAGGTATCGACAAATCTAGCTGCAATGTTACCTGTCCATTTTGTACTGCCACTTCACCTACATAACTTCTTCCGTTTTCTGTAAGCTGATATAACTGTGCTGTTGTTACATCTTCCCAACTATTTGGAACGCTCCATGTACTTGTTCCATTTACATCATTATAGCAATAAATTTTATCTTCCACTTCCGGACTCCACGGAATAAAAATTTCTGCACTCTTTGGTGCAACCGGATTTCCGGACTGTTCATGGTATGCTTTTAAATTGCTTGTATTGATTTTTGCCAACAACTTCTCATCTTTATAAACCAAAGTGTAGTCTCCCTCTACCTTTGTTTTCACATTATCCGAGAACATTGCTTCTTTATTTACATCCCATTTTAATAAATCAAAATGCTGTAAGTATTTTGTAGGAAGATTATTTCTATAAAATACTCTCTCTCCTTCATTGAAATCATTTACATTTCGCCAGTCTGCAACCCCCGGCATCAAAGCTCCCAACAAAGCGCGATCCGGTGCAGCCAAGTCTCCAACTCCATGTGTCACAAATTTCAGAACTTCACTTTGTCCGCCGCCAGTAGAATAATACATATCCGTATTCCAATGAACAAAATTAATTAACTGATTAAAATCACCCAACGCTTCCGTTCCAACACTTGCTCCATTTTCATTCATATATCTATAAATGAGCAAATTTGAAAAATTGCACAAAACTACACTGCGAATTTCATAAATAAATCAAAATCATTACTTTCCTTTGCGCATTGAAAAAGATAACGATACTTTTCCAGCTGAATGGTATCACAGATTTCGTGATATCCAATTTCAAACGAGCAGAATCTACCAGTACCTACTGCACACATGAAATGTGCCAGTGACATAAGCAGCCAGTACCTTTTGATTCCCGATGGATACAGCAAACGGTTTGTTTTCAAAGCACCGATGGTATGGAACCCTCTCTGTGCAAAGGTATTGATTATCTTTTCAGAAACATACCAGCAGTCACAAAGAAAATAGGACATTACCGGTGGAACAGGCAGCTCCTTTGCAATGCTTTGTACAATGTCAATCTTGGAAATTGACTTATTGTACATTACAAAAGCATAGTTCAGAACAATGCCATTGCAGGAAAGCATAACAGCAACTGCCTGATGCCCGTAATCCTGTTTTCCCTTTAAATGGGATTGGTGAAAATACGCATCTTCAATCGGATGTAAAGCCCGTGACGAAGGCTTTGTCTTTGAAGCGATCGTATCGTCCACAATACAGAAAACAGGCTTTCCGGTGCGTGCTGCTTCCGAATAAATAATCTCAATGACAGAGCATTTTAACGTATCTGAAAGTAATGAATCATCCCATTTTCCGGAATTGAGGAAATGGACAATCGTAGTTCTGTGACAGGAACTGTTTTTAGCAAGGTCCGTGGTTTTTCCATGATATCCTGAAATGAAAATACTGATTAGGATACTCATAAGATGGTTTACTACTCGGTTCGAATAAAATTTGCATAAGTTTAATTTTTTAAACTGGTTGTATATGAATGAGGAATGATGTATAGTATTTGCGAGAGACACCTTCTTTCGTAAATGTTGCAAATGTTTGTTTTGGCACTTTCATTATACAACACTATCGAATTCAAGGTGTCTTTCTTTTATGCAAAATCACGAACTTGCTCATTTATAGTTCTTAATTTATTGTATAATTACAGGTACAGGTATAAAGATTCCACAGTTTTGAGGTGTGCATTATGTTAGATCATTTAGATACTTTTTTAGAAATACAAGGATTCTACAGGATTCACTATTTAGAATTATCTTCCGGATACCAAAAACCTTCCATTCCTTATTTCGGTTTTTCTCTTACATATATTGATAAAGGAACTGCCTTTATTCACTTACAGAATACTTTGACCGAAATGGAACAAGGGAACGGAATTTTACTCCCCCCAATGCAGATAACGAAATGAAAATTATTGGAAAAGCTGCTAACATTTACATTGTCGTGTTCGAATGTAATTCCAAATTGCTTAATCAAATAACAAATAAGATTTTTCCTGTCAACGGAATTATCCGAAGCTATTTAAAAGTTATATTAAAAGAAGCTAAATTTGCCTATAAAAACGATTTGAGAATATTCGATTACAACGAATTAATCGAAAATCCCAATGCTCCTTCGGGTGCCAAACAAATGCTAAAAAATTATGCCGAATTATTATTAATCGAAATCCTCCGACAAAGTGAGGAAAATTTTGAAAATAGTTATTCCGAACTCATACGAGAAACTCTCATTATGCAAAATATCGACAGCAACTTCTTCTTTGAGCAGATTGTAAATTACTTAGAAGCGCATATCAGCGAGTCGCTGACTTTAGAACAGATCAGCGCGGATAACTTTACAAATATTTCTAAAATCCAAAGGGTTTTTCGCGAATGTTCTAATGAAGGTGTAATCTCCTTTTTTCAAAAAATGAAAATTGAAAAAGCAAAAACTTTAATTCGTGAAACTCCCATGAATTTCACGGAAATTTCTGAATTTCTTGGCTTTTCCTCTGTACATCATTTTTCCAAAAAATTCAAACAGTTAGTAAAAATGTCTCCTTCCGCATATCAGCGTTTTATCAAGTAGCACTTCAAAAAAACAAGGGAGATACAAGCATCAATTTGCCTGTATCTCCCTCGTTTTTATTTACCACTATTAAATTTCGTACCAAATGATTTCATTTGCATCTAAATCTAAATCAAAGCTTGTTCCGTCACCTTTATATACTGTTGTGCTCTGTGGTTCATATGTGTTGTTTACAACACAATATTTTCCATTTTTCACATAAGCATGTACTTCCACATTGAAGTTTGTGCTGAACCATTTGTGAAGATTGTCCTCATCATGTGCTGACCAAAGAATAGAACGATACAACAGACGGCTGTTCTCAAAGCTGTATGGAAGACCGCTGATATATACACAACGTCCGTTACCAAAATCATTTACTGCCATCTGAACTTCTTTATCAATCTGTCTTAAGATTGTTGTTCCGTCCAATGCGAAGATATTCTTCTGTCCTTCTCCGAAATCAATGTCTTTTGTGCAGTCTTCTTTGATAAAGTGATCATGTTCTTCCCAGTTATATTTATCTGTATTTAAGTTAAATCCGTTTTCTTTTTCTACACCAAGTGCATTTGCAAGCTGGAAGTAACGTCCTTCCCACTGGTAAGCTGTCGGCTCACCAACACCGATAAATCCACCACCGTTGTAGATAAATTCTTTCACTGCTGTTACGATTGTCTCGTCTGCCCATGCAGAACCACCGCTGTGTGCTGTGTATGCGCCACCTACGTTGATGATAACGTCAATATCATTTAACACCTTCGGATCATTTTTGATATCATCAAAGCTGATGAAACGTACATCAAATGGTGCTCCGGAAAGCGCCTCTACGATTCCTGCATAAGAATAGTTCTGTTTTTGATATAAAGCGTGGTGAACCATGTGATTGCCCCATGCTCTCATCTTGCCCCAGCTGTTCAACACTGCAACTGTCTTCACGCAGTATGGAGTTGTTCCTTTAATGTTTTCGTATAATGTACGGAATTCATCACACACACTTTCCACATAGTCAATAAACTCAGGGAAGTCTAAAGCAAGTTTCAAATATCCGCCATATCCGATTCTGTCGATTGGTTTTCTAAGAATCGCACGTCTTGCTGTTACCCAGTTTACTTTTGCTTCTTTTACCGGATCTCCGCCTTCGTGGAATGTATCCGGGAAGAAGTATGGAAGGAAACGTCCTTCTGTATATTTTACGTTTGGAATATCACTGATCAGACGAAGTGTAGAACCATTACCAACACTTCCTACTACAGCATCCAAACCAACGGATTTGAATTCATCCATGAATGGTTCCATACCGATCCAGTGATCGCCAAGGAACATCATTGCTTCTTTACCCATCTCATGTGTGATGTCTACCATCTCTTTTGCAAGTTTTGCAACTTCTCTTCTTTGGAATGCTTGGAAGTCTTTGAACTCTTTTGATGGAATACGATACTGGTTGTTCATGTAACCTTGATCGATAATGTATTCAGGTCTGAATTTATATCCAACTTCCTGTTCAAACTGTTCCAAAATATATGGACTTACTGATGCTGAATATCCGTACCAGTCTACATATTTTTCTCTTGCAAGTTCATCGAAAATCAATGTGAACTGATGGAAAAATGTTGTATAACGAATAACATCAATATGCGGATTGTCTTCGATGTATTTGCGAAGACGCTTCATTGTAAATTCTTTTGTCTTTGGCTGACGAACGTCGAATGTGATCTGTTTTTCCACACCTTGCCAGTCATTGATTACTGCATTGTACATATGTACC
The DNA here is from genome assembly GCF_900104635.1 of Coprococcus phoceensis. Lineage (NCBI taxonomy): Bacteria > Bacillati > Bacillota > Clostridia > Lachnospirales > Lachnospiraceae > Coprococcus > Coprococcus phoceensis. The sequence goes on along the minus strand of NZ_FNWC01000006.1, from coordinate 320,211 downwards.
GGATCCCACATAATGTATGCAAGAAAACTTACTGTATAATCATGGAATTTCTTTGCGTTGTGAATTGTGACATCTCCTGTCTCCTCACTGTAATCCCACTCTTCTACCGGAACAACTTCACCTGTTGTACGGTCAATGACTTCCCACCATCTTCTGATATCATCGTAAGAATTTACTTTCAACATATCTGGATATAAGTGATCCATCAAGTGGATAGATAACTCAGCTTCCACAGCTGTATGGAAAGATGTCATAATGTACATCTGCTGAATCTCATCTGGATTCGCCTTTGCCCATGCATTATCTTTTCTTGTTGTGTAATATGTAGAATACACTTTCGCATCCACATCTCTTAATTCTGCCGGATAGTCTGTTCCATCACAGTCACGGATCGCATCTGCTCCCCAACGTTTTACCAGTTCCAATGTCTCAGGAACTACGTCCACATCTGTAGGAATTGTAACTCTTCCTCTTAACTTTTCGCTCATAACGAAACTCCTTTCTTCGTACACCTCAATTTATACAGACAGTATAATTTAGTTTTTTCTATAAATCTACTCAATTGTTGCTGGTTTTTTTATTAATATTGTTTTTATAGCAAATTTTTAATAATTCACCTGTCATTTTTTGTAAAACATGCTCTATTTTTACAGAAATCTCACATATCATAAGTTGATTTTTCCAAAAAATCCGATTATACTTGTCATATCAGATACTAGACTTGATGAGAGACAAGGTGGAATAAGACATGAATTATAAAAGTATTGATTTAAAAGACTGCATTACTGTCGATAAGATTTTTACGATACACTATTTTGAATATATGAGTGACTTTTCTTTTCCAGGAGAGTCACATGATTTTTGGGAATTTATATGTGTAGACAAAGGTGACGTAAAGATTCGGATGGGTGATTCAGATATCATCTTAAAAAAAGGGCAGGTTGCCTTTCATAAGCCAAACGAATTTCACACCGTAGATGCAACAGGTACATCCGCGCCGAATCTGGTTGTGATTTCTTTTCGCTGCACGAATCCGGCAATGTCCTTTTTCAAAGAAAAGGTTTTAAAAATCGACGAATTAGAAAGAACTATTTTAGCTGACATTATCGCCGAAGCAAAAACAGTGTTCAAAGGACGGCTTGACGATCCTTATCAGACTGAGATGATTCGCTCAGCTTCTGCCACACCGGATGCCGAGCAACTGATTAAGATCCATTTAGAATATTTCCTGATTCACTTAATGAGAAGATACAACCAGACATCTGCAGTGCACTCTAACAGCACAGTTCCAGCTTTAAAAGTAACTAAGATGAAAAGTGATACGGAAGTGTTGAACCGAATTATTCATTATATGGAGACACACTTGAATTCGCGGATTACGATTGAGCAGATTTGCAAGGATAATATGATTGGACGCTCACAGCTTCAAAAATTATTCCAGCAAAAGACCGGTTTGGGTATTATCGAATATTTCTCCAACATGAAGATTGAGTCCGCAAAGGAGATGATTCGAACGGGGCATATGAATTTTACGCAAATTTCCGAACAGCTGGGGTATGCATCTATACATTATTTTTCAAGACAATTCAAAAAAATTACAGATATGACTCCTTCCGAATATGCTTCCTCTATCAAAGCTATGGCAGAAGGGGCTTTTGAGGAAAAAATATAAAAAACGGGCAAAACCCGTTTTTTTATATTTCTCGTGCAATAATCTGCAATGTCGGATATGCATACTCCAAAAATTCTCGATAGGCACACCCATCTTCCCACAAATAACTCCCCTGTTGGCGTTTACACCCACCTCGGCATATTTTCCAGAACGGACAGTCTTCGCAACTTCTTTCTGTCTTATTTTTTTTCTCCCAAAACCGTTTCCATCCATCGGAATTTCCTATTTCTTCTACACTGTGCTCCACAACATTGCCGCAACAGTATTCATCCAAAACATAAAAATCACACGGATACACGCTTCCATCTGCCTCTACAACAAACTGCATATTACAACTCCCCAACATCCCACACTGGTTTGGCACACGGTCAGTCAGCATTAACAAAATATTATCAAAAAGCGAAATACTTCTATATTCTCCTTTTCTATAATCTTCTAGCCATAAATCATACAGTGTCTTATAAAATTTTGCATATCCGTCCGGTCTCAATTGATACTCTGTCTTACAATGCAATTCTCCAAGACACGGTATACATTGCACATAGGAAAAACCTTGATTTTTTAAAAATGAATAAAACGCCTTTGCATGCTTGGATAATTTCTGTGTGATCACTGCTAAAATATTGAATTCTACCCCATATCGTCTCAAAACATCAATTCCATTCATAATATTCCTGTATATTCCGCTACCTTCACTATCTATTCTGAATTCATTCGTATTAGACTCATATCCATCAAGAGAAACTCCAACTAAAAATTGATTTTCCCGAAAGAAAACTCCCCACTCGTCATCTAGTAATGTTCCGTTTGTCTGAAGAACGTAACAGATTGTCCTGTTCTTTTTCTTACTATCGACATATACGACAAACTCTCGATAATACGAAAGCCCTGCTAGCGTTGGCTCCCCTCCTTGAAAAGCGAACACTACTGTCCCATCCTCATCCACCGCTTCAAATATTCTGTCAATTAAATGCTTCATCACCCCTTTCGTCATCACTCCATAAGACATCTGCTCCCTCTGCCTGCTCACATCTTCATAAAAACAATAACGACATCTCAGATTACAAAGTGAAGATGCTGGTTTGATCAACACTGACAAAAACTTCATACCCTTTCCTCCTCACAGAATACCATTGGTATTTTTTCTTTACACAATTCCATAAATCCTTTCGCTGCAGGCGTGAGATACTTTTTCTTATGATACGCAATCGAAAATTGCCGAGACAAATGAAATTCTTCCACTTGCAGCTGCTTGACCAATCCCCTTGCAAGCTCATCCCTTACCAAAAGATATGGCAAAATGGATATCCCCAATTTTTTTGCCACAGCTCGAATGATTGCCTGCGTACTGACACTCTCCCAAATCACTCTGTGATGAATCTGATGATATCCCAAGCTTTCCTCTATCATTTCCCGCACAGCGCTCCCCCGTTCCCTTAAAATCATCGGATACCTTTCCAAATCTATCAAGGAAATCTTTTCTTGCTTTACAAGTTCACTATTCGCTGCACAAATCAAGCACAAAGGATCTTCCATCAAATGCTCCATCTGAATTTGCTCATATTCTGTTTTTCCCTCTATCAATGCCAAATCCACTTCATTATTCAGTATATACTGTTCTATTGTCTTCGTGTTGCATACAGATACTTTGATCTCCACCTCCCGATATCTTTTCTGAAACTCCTCAATTAACTGAGGCAATATAAAATTTCCAATTGTAATACTTGAACCAATTCTCAATGTTCCTTTATTATTCCATGTCTTAACCTCCGTCTCCATCTCATCAAACATAGATACAATATGAAGCGCGTAATCGTAAAGCCATTTTCCTTGCTCTGTAATAGAAAGACGTTTTCCAATTCGGTCAAACAGCCTTATGTGATAGTAATTTTCCAGCTCTTGAATTGCTAAACTCACAGACGGCTGAGATACATGTAAAATTTCAGAAGCTTTTGTAATGCTTTCTTTTTGAAAAACAATCACAAAGGTCCTGAGATGTCTGATTGTCATAAATACCTCCTCTTATAAGCATTTCATTATAGATAATATAAAATAATACTATTTGCATTATATGATAACACCAACTATACTACTTGTATAGGAGGTTTTAATCTATGGAACAAAGCATAAGTAAAAAACAACTTTTGAAAAAATTATTTTTTTCCACATTATATCTCAGCACATTTACTTTTGGAGGAGGATACGTCATCGTCTCATTGATGAAAACAAAATTTGTAGATGAGCTTCATTGGATTGACGAGACTGAAATGCTGGATTTGATTGCAATTGCACAATCTTCCCCAGGAGCTGTAGCCGTCAATGGTGCCATTGTCGTAGGCTATAAATTGTGCAGAATTCCAGGTGTATTTTTTTCAATTCTCGGCGCAATTATCCCACCATTTTTCATTATCTCAATCATTTCTGGATTTTACACTTTATTTCAGGAAAATGAGGCTGTTCAAGCTCTCTTGAGCGGAATGCGCTCCGGCGTCGGTGCCGTAATCGTATCCGTCGTGTGGGACATGGGATCCGGAATCGTAAAACAGAAAAAAATTGCTCCGATTCTCATCATGCTTTGCGCATTCATTGCAAACTATTACTTAAAAATCAATATTGTTCTTATTATTTTAATATGCATTATATTGGCAGCAGCAAAAGCCATTATCACAGAACGGAGGAGAAGTCACAAATGATCTATTTACAATTATTCTTAAGCTATCTGCAGATCGGAGCATTTAGTTTTGGCGGCGGTTATGCCGCAATGCCTCTCATTCAGGCGCAAGTTGTTGAAAAATATCACTGGCTCAGCATGACAGAATTTGGCGATCTTGTGACGATTGCCGAGATGACGCCCGGACCGATCGCCATAAACTCCGCAACCTTCGTCGGCACACAGGTCGCCGGACTTTCCGGGGCACTCATCGCAACACTCGGATGTATTCTGCCATCCTGCATCATCGTTACTCTACTTGCAAAAATTTATATCCAATACCGCAATGTAAAAATCATGCAGGATATTCTCGGCACACTCCGCCCGGTTGTCGTCTCTATGATTGCTGTGGCAGGACTCGGAATCCTAAGCTCGGTATTCTTTCTTTCCGGAAAGTTCGCACCCGCTTTGTCTAACTTTAATATCCGAGGCATTATTTTCTTTGCCGGTGCTCTCCTCTGCCTTCGCAAAACAAAGCTCAGCCCGATTCTCATCATGGTCGGCTGCGGTATTTTAGAACTGCTTTATCAAACAATTTTTTAACCACAAAAAAGAGCGAAGTCAAAACTGACTTCACTCTTTTTACATTCTTATAAAATTACTCTTGTACGTATGGCATTAAAGCGATATGTCTTGCTCTCTTGATAGCTACTGTAAGAGCTCTCTGATGTTTTGCACAGTTTCCTGTGATTCTTCTTGGAAGAATTTTTCCTCTTTCAGAAACATATTTTCTTAATTTAGCCACATCTTTGTAATCGATTTCGTTATTTTCTTTTCCACAGAATACACAAACTTTTTTTCTTCTGCGTCCGCCTCTTCTCTTCATTGGAGAATCTGCTTTATTACCTTTATCGTAAGCCATTGTCAATACCTCCTATTTTACTCATCGAACACGACTGTTAAAATTTACTACACAATCAATATCGTCTAGCTGAATGGTAATTCCTCATCAATTCCGTCTGGAATATTCATGAATCCATCTCCGATGTCTGCACTTGGTGATGGACTAGGACTTGCCTGGTATCCACTGTTTGATGCGCTGGCCGCTTTGCTCTCTGCAAATTCCTGTTCCTCAACAACAACATCTGTTGTGTAAACTCTCACGCCGTCTTTGTTCGTATAGCTTCCTGTCTGAATACGACCGGTTACCGCAATCTTCACTCCCTGGCGCAAATACTTCTCTGCAAATTCTGCCACTTTTCCGAAAGATACACAGTTGATAAAATCTGCTGTTGCATCTCCGTCACGTTTGAAACGGCGGTCAACTGCCAATGTATATCTGGCAACTGCATTTGCACTCTCGCCCTGCGAATATCTAACTTCTGGATCTCTTGTTAAACGTCCCATTAAAATTACTTTATTCATACGATTTCCTCTCTTCTCTTATGCTTCCTGTCTAACGCATAAATATCTGAGTACGTTATCCATGATACGAAGTCTTGCTTCCATCTCAGCTGGAACTGTAGCATCAGATTCGAAGTGGATGAAGTAGTAATATCCTTCTTTCATCTTCTGAATTTCGTAAGCTAATCTTTTCTTACCCCATTCATCAACGTCAGTTACGTTACCACCGAAACGAGCGATTAATTCTTTCACTTTTTCGATTGTAGCTGTTCTAGCGTCGTCTTCGATTTTTGCATTGACAACAACTGCTAATTCATATTTGTTCATGTCACTTGCACCTCCTTATGGTCTCTGGCTCCTGAATCACTCAGGAACAAGGAATAAAATAATATATCACAATTTGGCATTTTACCACATTTTCAAGCTCGGCGCAAGCACTTTATTGTTTTTTCTTTAATTCTCTTGTATTCTTTTCTACAAGCTTTCTCGCAATCATGATCTGATGTCCGCATCCTATACATTTGAGACGAAAATCAGCACCTACTCTTAATATCTCCCACTCAAAGCTGCCACATGGATGCTTTTTTTTCAGTCTTACAACATCTCCAACTTCATACATATCAGCCATATTCTGCCCCTTCCTATTTTACCGCTTCTTCTTTGATCATCACGCCATGCACCAAAAAACGTTCATCATCTCTGACATTGGTACATGTTGACAAACTAACAATCTTAGACGCCGTCGTCACCTCGGCGCTTGTCGGGTACGCCGACTGCTGCTTTATGTAATCGATATAAGTCTGGAACGCCGCATCATCTGCATAATCCATAATATAGCTGTCAGAAGTATCTTTTACCACGCCTGCCGAAAAAATCTCATATGTTCTTACTTTTCCGTCCGGTGTATAGATATAAAAATATGGATGTTCCTTGTAAAAACTGTCATCCTTATATTTCAGCAACTGCGCAAACATGGAGCCATTCTTCATGTTATGTCCATAAATAAATGTATTTCTTCCCGAAAAATCTCCCGGATTGTTCACATCCACAAACAGTGTTCCTAATTTATTTGTGTTTGCTTCAAACGTTCTTTTTAAGTATTCTTCGTTATCTCTTCCCTGAACGACCGGATAATTGATCTCTGACGGTTCGTCAAACCGAATCCATCCAACCACATCGGAATTCATCTCCAGCAATTTTTCAAAATCAACAGAAAACGTCTCTTCTTTCGTATCATCTTTTTTCTCTGTATTAATGACCAGATCCTGAATCTTTTGGTATTCTTTGTCACCTTTATTGTACTCCGAAAAAATACCATATAATTTGTACGCCGAAACCGCAAACACTACAATCGCAATCACAAGGATGATATTTGAAACAATATTGCTTCCACCCTTTTTCTTTCTTCTTCCCCGATGATGTTTCTTTTTGTTTTCTTCCGCCATCTCTTTTTACTCCTTCTTGTTTAATGTACAAAAAGGTGAATGCAATACATTCACCCCTTTCGCTCTTCTGTTTTAGCTCACTTTCAACTTGAACTTCTGAATCTCTTTTTCACTGGATACTCGTTCTATTATTCCGCCGAGACTTCTGAGTTTTTCTTCAAATCTCTCATATCCTCTCTGAATGTAAACAATATCATCCACGATCGTAATTCCATCCGCCGCAAGTCCTGCGATGCAAAGCGCTGCACCCGCACGTAAATCCGGAGCACTTACTCTCGCTCCCGAAAATCTCTCAACACCTTCAATCGTTGCAGAATTTCCTTCAATCTTAGCGATCGCTCCCATACGTGCCAGCTCATCTAAATATTTAAAACGATTTTCAAAAATACTTTCTGCGATAATACTTGTTCCCTCGCAAAGCGCAAGCGTCACACCAATCTGCGGCTGCATATCTGTCGGGAATCCCGGATACGGAAGCGTCTTTACCTGTGTGTGCTTCAAACGCGTCTTCGCAACTACACGTACAGCATCGTCAAATTCTTCAATCTCACACCCAATCTCTTCCAACTTCGCAATTGTAGCCTCCAAATGTTTTGGAATGACATTCAAAACAGTCACATCTCCTTTTGTAACTGCCGCCGCAAACATAAATGTCCCTGCCTCAATCTGATCCGGAATAATCGAATACTCCGTCTTATGAAGCTTTTCAACACCTTTGATCTTGATCACATCTGTTCCGGCGCCTTTGATGTTCGCTCCCATACTGTTCAGGAAGTTCGCAACATCCACTACATGTGGCTCTTTCGCAACGTTCTCAAGAATCGTAACACCTTCTGCCATCGCTGCAGCCATCATCACATTGATTGTGGCTCCAACACTCACAACGTCAAAATAAAGATGTGTTCCTTCTAATTTCTCTGCCTCGGCAATGATCTTTCCGTATTCAATCTCAACCTCGGCGCCCAATGCTCTAAAACCTTTCAGATGCTGGTCAATCGGTCTGCTTCCGATATTGCAGCCCCCAGGAAGCGCCACCTCAGCTCTTCTGTATTTTCCAAGTAATGCTCCTAGTAAATAATAAGATGCTCTGATCTTCTTGATATAGTCATACTCAATACTAAAATCCTGCACACCGGCTCCATTGATCCGCACTGTATGTCGGTCTATACGCTGAACCGTGGCTCCTATTCCTGCCATCGCTTCCAACAACACATTGATGTCATTCACATCCGGTAAATTCTCTATCGTAACAGTCTCATCTGTCATAATTGCCGCTGCTAAAATAGCTAATGCTGCATTCTTTGCTCCGCCTATCTCTACTTCCCCTACTAACGGATTTCCACCCTTAATAATATACTGTTCCATTTCACACCTCAATTATCAGATTTCCATTCCATGCTGAAACTTTTTCAGTCATACTTCTCCCAGTTTTATTTATACTTCTTTGCTATTATAACACAAAATGTATTTTTGTAAAATTATTTTTCCAAATATAAACCGAAATAGGAGGTCTGCGCCTCCTATTCTTCAAATAATTTCAATACATTTCCTATCGTCTCTTCAATTGTTAATCCGTCCTCGCAAATTGTATAATCCGCATACTTTTCGAATAGGCAAACCCTTTCTTCGTATAAATCCTTTAAAGTCTGCCCTTCTTTCAAGACAACTCCACGGCTTTTCGCATTTTGGATTCTTCTGTCTATTGTCTCATAGGATACCTTTAAATATACAACTGTTCCCGTTTTTTTGTAATGTTCCATTGCTTCTTCACAATATACAACACTGCCCCCCGGTGCAATCACCGCATTTTCCACATCCAAGTCCCGGTTAACCTGATTCTCTATTGCAAGAAATCCGTCATTTCCTTCCTGCGCGATAATCTCTTTGAGCAATCGCTTCTCCTGCTTTTGTATCAGCAGATCCGTATCCACAAACTCATATCCAAGCCGCTTGGCAACTACAACACCCACCGTACTTTTTCCTACAGCAGGCATTCCAATCAAAACAATATTTTTCATATGTATCTCTCCATTCCATTATTCAATCAGAAATAAAAATTCCTTCTGCATTTTCTATGATCGCACCTTCGCCGGAATAACTCCTGATACACCATAATCTGAATCATATCTCCCAACCAGTCCTCTTTCCGGCGTCTTCTGATCCCCATATGTTCCTGTGCTTCCATCTGCATTTCTTCCGGCTCTATCCCATCCAGTTCTTTCACTCTGTCGTAAATTCTTCTGCACATCATACGCATCTGCAGCTGATCCGGATATTCATCATAGACAACACTGCCTTCATATGCCATCCTGTCACACTCATCTTCCACATAGGGCAGCAACCTCTTTGCTGTCTCCGGATACATGCTTTTCATATACTCAAAATCACGCTGTTCTATTCGCTCATCATCATATTGTAAGGGCATCGGGTATGCCATATAATATGGTAATCGGTAATCCACAGGCTTGCACTTCCATTTCTATATACGCTCTAGTATATAGTATGCCAAAATATTTGAGATGTTCTATTCTTTCAGCGGAATTCCTCTTCCGTCTGTATTGATACTGCCGGTCAAGATCAAAATTCCTTCTATAAATCCCCATATTCCTGAAATAATACTTCCGATTCCACAGGTTGCCACCGTCAGAACAAGCTGAATAACCGCTTTTGTTGTATATCCCAAATAAAAATTATGCACACCTAGCGAGCCGAGAAAAATACCTAACAGTCCTCCTGCCAGCTTTGATTTCTGCTCCACCATAGGTCTTTGATTCACAAGACTCGCTCCGCACATCGTACAATATGTCATCCCGACATTGGTAGCATTTCCACAATTTGGGCAATAGTTATCCCCAGTTCCATTCGAAAATCCACAGTTTATACACACTGCAGCATTCGGATCAATCGGTTTTCCACAATTTCTGCAAAACATGTTTTCTTCCTCCTTATACTTTACGATTCTATCTTTTGTTTTTCTACTGTAATTTTACAATTTTTTTTATAAAAAGCAATGCCATAGCATAGTACTTCACGGTATCCATCACGCAAAAATTCTTCTTCATAATGCTTCATTCTGATTTGCTCCACTGCTTTCAAGCTACATTTTTCCATCTGGTGAAAGCTTTCAGACACCTTCAGCTCAAAAAGGATCACCGGTTTCTCTACATCCATACTTTTCAGGCAAATATCATATCTTCCATCACCGGACTCACGATTGGAGTAAGAATAATAGTCTCCCATTCCGCCAAAAATACCCATGAGAAATCCGTGATAAAAAGCTTCTTTTGTGTCGTAAAAACTAATCCCTTCACGCAAAAGCTCTGAAATCGTTTTTTCTAATCCAATTACCTCGCCCTCTGTTACATATCGATACAACTCTGAAAAATCTTTCTTTTTTACTTTTTTCCCAAACCAGGAAAGCACCGTATTTTTATAGATATAGAGAATCTCTTCATTCGGAATACTCATCGAAATATAACGAATCCCATCTCTCAGCGCCTCATCCACTTTCTTTAAGTAGCCTGTAAAAAACAAGAAATTCCAAATATTTTCCTCTGATTCCTCCACTCCGATATCCTCATACGTAATATCTTCGTGAATTGGTTTTTCAATGCTTTCCCCCTGGATCAGCAGCTCTATCTCCTGTTTTACTTTTATATCCGCCTTTTCTACTAAAGTTTTCACAATACTGTTCGAACTTGTATTTGCCCAAAATGGTCTTGGTAAAGATGTCATATCTGCCCAAATCAACTCCACATAATTCAATACACTCCAGGGATTATATACTTCCGTCCGTCCAAATACATATCCATCATACCATCTTTTCACTACATCCGCGAAATCACTTCTATCATAAAATGCAAGAATCTCATCTACTTCTTTTTGTGTAAAACCAAAATGCTCTGAATACATTGGATTCGTAATGGAGATAATCTTCAGATTGTTCAATCCTGTAAAAATACTCTCTTTCGAGATTCGAAGACAACCTGTGATCACAGCAAACTCCAAGCTGTCATTCGTCTTCAACGCTGACTCAAAAAGAGATCTGATCAGCGGAATCATCTTCTCATAAAAGCCTCCAAAATAAGAGTTCTCCAGTGGGACATCATACTCATCGATCAGGATAATTACTTTTTCTCTATAACTTTTCGCCAGACAAGCTGACAGAAAACGCAGTGCATCCAGATAATCTGCATCCGTTCCCTTAACATCGCGTATTGCAAGAAAGCGTTCTTTTTCTTCTTCCGTCAATTTCCCAATTTTCAAAAGTTCTTCATGTCTGCCAAATTCCTCGGCAATCATTTTCTTCATCTGTATATAAGACAAGTCGAAATTCGCCTGCTTCATTGTTTTTAGTGAAATACTGATCACCGGATATCTCGATATGTGCTTTAAATACTTTTCCCCGGCAGCCATAATTTCCAACCCCTGAAAAAGCTTCCGAGCATCACAGTAATCTTTTTCAAAAAAGCACTGTAACATGCTAAGTCCCAGTGTCTTACCGAAACGCCTTGGTCTTGTAAACAAATTAACTTTTCCCCGCATATCCAAAAGTTCTTTTATCAACAACGTTTTATCTACGTAATAATACCCCTCTTGTATCATTTCCTTAAAATTGTCCACTCCGATTGGAAACGGTTTAAATCCCACTTTCTCACTTCCTTTCCGCATCATTATTTACTAATATTATAGCTTGTTATATACTCTTTTAGCAAGAAAAAAGATGTCCGTAATTAAACAGACACCTTTTCAGTCCACTGCACACCTTCGGCAAGCACTGTGATCTTCTCCTGCAGGATTTCCACAAAGCCACCAGACACAGTTACTTTTTTCATCTCTGTGCCCTTGTGTATCTTCATCACACAAGGCTCCAGAATTGTCGTCAGCGGGATATGGTTCTTGTAAACTCCCATATCGCCGCCCACAGATGTGAATTCCAAAAAGCTTGCTTCCCCTTCGTAGAACATCTCCTCCGGAGAAATAATTTTCAACTCAAACATATTATTTTCTGCCATGCGCACACACCTCTACTTTACTCTGGCAAGTACGTCATCAATATTTCCCGCATTCAAGAAATAACCTTCCGGAATATCATCATGTTTTCCTTCCAAAATTTCTTTGAATCCCTGTACTGTCTCACTGATTGGCACATATCGCCCCTCAAGCCCTGTAAACTGTGTCGCGACAAAGAATGGCTGAGATAAAAATCTTTGTATCTTTCGCGCACGTGATACAGTGAGCTTATCTTCCTCTGAAAGCTCATCCATACCGAGCATTGCAATAATATCCTGTAATTCTTTATATTTCTGCAGCACTTCCTGTACACCGCGCGCCACCTTGTAATGCTCTTCGCCCACGATATTCGGGTCGAGCATTCTCGACGAAGAGTCAAGTGGATCTACTGCCGGATAAATACCAAGCTCTGTGATTGCACGGGAAAGTACGACTTTCGCATCCAGATGGGCAAATGTCGTAGCCGGAGCCGGGTCAGTCAAGTCGTCCGCAGGCACATAGACAGCCTGAACAGACGTGATTGATCCGTTCTTTGTCGATGTGATACGCTCCTGCAAAGCCCCCATCTCCGTCTGCAATGTCGGCTGATATCCTACCGCAGAAGGCATACGTCCCAAAAGCGCGGACACTTCCGATCCTGCCTGTGTAAAACGGAAAATATTGTCGATAAACAAAAGTACGTCTTTTCCACCTTTGTCACGGAAATATTCTGCCATCGTAAGACCTGTAAGCCCTACGCGCATACGCGCTCCAGGCGGCTCATTCATCTGCCCGAACACCATCGCCGTCTTATTGATTACTCCTGATTCCTGCATCTCATAATAAAGGTCATTTCCCTCTCTTGTACGCTCTCCGACACCTGTAAATACAGAATATCCACCGTGTTCTGTCGCAATATTTGTGATCAGTTCCTGAATCAGCACTGTCTTTCCCACACCAGCTCCACCGAACAGACCAATTTTTCCACCTTTCTGATATGGGCAGAGAAGGTCTACGACTTTGATACCTGTCTCAAGCATCTCCGCCTCAGTTGCCTGTTCCTCAAACGAAGGAGCCTTTCTGTGAATCGGCTCATATTCAACATCTGTCGGAGCCGGTTTCTCATCAATCGGTTCACCGAGGACATTAAAGATACGCCCCAGTGTATTCTCTCCTACCGGCACGGAAATTGCAGCTCCTGTGGCAACCGCTTCCATCCCCCGGACTAAACCGTCCGTCGGTCCCATGGCGATACATCTCACCACATCATCTCCTAGATGCTGTGCAACCTCCACCACAAGTCTGCTTTTATCCTGTCTTGTGATCTCGATTGCTTCGTTAATCTCCGGAAGATGTCCGTCTGCGTATTTGATATCTAAGACCGCACCGATAATCTGAGTGATTTTTCCTATATTTTTTTCTGCCATTTTTTCACTCCTCTATCCGATAGCTTCCGCTCCGGCTATAATTTCTGTTAATTCCTGTGTGATCGCTCCCTGACGGGCGCGATTATATTTTAATTCCAAATCATCAATAATCTCTTCTGCATTGTTTGTTGCAGAGTCCATCGCCTGCATACGGGCGCCGTTCTCGCTTGCAACCGCCTCCACAAAAGCGCCGTACAAAATACTTGTCATATACTTCGGAATGAGAAGACTGATCGCCTCCTCTTCATTCGGCTCAAAATTCATCAATACGGACTCTTTCTTTTCTTCTGCAGGCACAGTTTCTGCACTCACCGGAAGCAGTTTCATCAGCTTCGGAATATGACTGACCGTATTTTTAAACTCTGTATACGCCACATAGATTTCTCCGACTTCTCCTTTTGAGAAATCATCAAGCAGTCTCTCCCCGATCCGGCGTGCATCTGCATACGTCGGTTCGTCAATGATATCCGAGTAATCCTCTGCAATTTGATATCCTTTTCTTGCAAGACTTTCCACACCTTTTCTGCCGACTGTGTAAAGCCGGATACGTTCTTTTTCTATCCCGCTTTCCACGATTAGTCTTGCAATATTTGCATTGTATCCGCCCGCAAGACCGCGGTTTGAGGTCACTGCCACAACCGCAACATTTTTGGAATCACTTTTTCGCAAATACGGATGCTCTATATTGCCCGCCTTCGCAAGCATGGAAGTCACTGTCTGATACATATATTCAAAATACGCCTTCGAGTTCTCTGCACGCATTCTTGCTTTTTGCAGCTTTACAGTCGAAACAAGCTTCATGGCTTTGGTGATCTGCTGCGTACTTTGAATACTTCCGCGGCGTCTTTTTATCTCTCTCATGGATGCCATGATCGTCTTCCTCCTTTTTTACTGATGTGTGAACTGTAGCTTGAACTCTTCAATCGCTTTTACAAGCGCAGCTTCATTTTCTTCTGTGATAACCTTTTCCGTCTTAATTGATTCCGGAATCTCCGGATATTTTGTCTGGATAAATTCAAACAGTTCTGTCTCAAAACGTAAAATATCTTCCACCGCAATGTCAAGCAGATGTTTTCTCGTCGCCGCATAGATGATGATTACCTGATACTCTACCGGCATCGGCTTGTACTGCGGCTGTTTTAATACTTCTTTGATTCGTACTCCCTGTGCAAGTCGTTCTTTTGTATCTGCATCTAATTCAGATCCAAACTGTGCAAATGCCGCAAGTTCACGGTACTGTGCAAGATCAATACGAATCGGTCCCGCAATCTTCTTCATCGCCTTGATCTGTGCCGAACCTCCTACACGCGACACAGAGATCCCCGGATTGACCGCAGGTCTAAAACCGGCGTTAAACATCTCTGTCTCAAGGAAAATCTGTCCGTCCGTGATTGAGATGACATTCGTCGGAATGTAAGCAGATACATCACCTGCCTGTGTCTCAATGATCGGGAGCGCAGTTAATGAACCACCGCCTAATTTATCTGATAATCTGGCTGCTCGTTCCAATAATCTAGAGTGCAGATAGAATACATCTCCCGGATAAGCCTCACGTCCTGGCGGTCTGCGAAGAAGTAAGGAAAGAGTACGATAAGCTGTCGCATGTTTGGACAAATCATCATACACGATCAGTACGTCCTCTCCATTTTCCATCCACTCTTCTCCCATCGCACATCCTGAGTACGGTGCGATGTACTGAAGCGGTGCAAGCTCACTTGCCGTTGATGCGACAACGGTTGTGTAATCCATTGCCCCGTATTCTTCAAATACCTTCACAATATTTGCCACTGTAGATGCCTTCTGACCAATGGCAACGTAAATACATTTTACTCCCTGCCCTTTTTGATTGATGATCGTATCAATCGCAATCGCAGTCTTTCCTGTCTGTCTGTCCCCGATGATCAGCTCACGCTGTCCTCTTCCAATCGGAACCATAGAATCAATCGCCTTGATTCCGGTCTGCAGCGGCGTATCTACAGATTTACGCGCAATAACTCCGGAAGCAACTCTTTCTATCTGTCTGAAATTTGTCGCCTGAATCGGTCCTTTCCCATCAATCGGCTGTCCTAATGCGTTCACGACACGTCCAAGCATGCAGTCCCCTACCGGAACCTCCACTACTCTTCCCGTCGTCTTTACCGTATCTCCCTCGTTGATATTTCTCTGATCCCCTAAAAGAACTGCACCTACATTGTCTTCTTCCAGGTTCAGCACCATACCATACACTTCACCAGGGAACTCTAACAGCTCTCCCTGCATCGCATTTTCCAGTCCGTGGATACGTGCAATACCATCGGCTACCTGAATAACCGTTCCCACATCCGATACTTCTAACTCCGATGCGTATCTTTTAATCTGTTCTTTAATGACAGAGCTGATTTCTTCTGGTCTTAAGTTCATGGAGCAAATCCACCTTCCTTCTGTTTTATAGTTGAATTTTTCTTAAATTTTTCGACAGCTCATATAGCTTTGTCCGAATACTGCTGTCAACAATGCGATCCCCGATTCGAATGACCATGCCGCCAATCAGCGACGAATCCACTTCATAATTCATCTCGAACTTCTCATAAGAGGTCGTCTCCAAAAGTTTTTGTTCTACCTTTTCTTTCTGCTCCCCGCTCAGTTCAATTGCTGTCACCACGCGGGCACTTCCAATCTTCTTCTCTTCTTTCACAAGTCCGATAAAATATTTGAACACGGCACACATATCTTTCGCATGCCCTTTTTTGATGAGAAGCGTCATCAGTCCGATGATCTCTTTTGGGATCTTTTGCGAAAATGTCTCCTCGACAATTTTTATTTTTTCTTCTTTTCCAATATTTGGATGATTCATCAGTTTGCTAAATTCTTCATTTGCCCACAAACTATCCACCACACACACTGCCGCCTCAAAGAATTCGTCAATGCACTCTTCTTCACAGGCGACTGCAAACAGTGCATCTCCATATGTCTTCGAAACTAACTTAGCCATGTATGATCACCCATCTCTTTCAACGTCTCATCAATAAGACCTTCTTGTACTTTTGTATCAATCGAAGCTGCTACCACTTTTCCTGCCATCATAGATGCAATGGTAATCATTTCCTGTTTCATATCATCCAACGCCCGTTTTTTTTCTAACTCAATCTGGGCATTGGCATGCTCTATAATACGGGCTGCCTCTTCTTTTGCCTCCGCAACGATCTTTGCCTCATTCTGCATCGCTTTTTTGCGCGCAGCGCTTAAGATCTCCTGCGCTTCTTTATCTACTTCTTTCAGCTTTCTGTCATACTCTTCTTTGTATGCGATTGCCTCCTGTTTTTCCCGCTTTGCAGTCTCCTGATCATCCAGAACACGCTGTCTGCGCTTTTCAAGCAGACTCCTGACCGGATTAAACAGAAGATACGAAAGAATCGTAAATAAAAGCAGCATACTCAAGCCAAGCACAACCGCATCAAACAGAAACTGTGCGTCGAGTGTAAATAAACGATCCAAGGTTCAGCCTCCTTCCTTCTCGTTTTCTTTTTTATTTTTCTTACAACTTTCCTAACAGTGGGTTTGCAAACAAGAGAATCAATGCGATAACCAGACTGTAAAGACCTGTCGTCTCCGCAACTGCCTGTCCAAGTAACATTGTAGATGTAATATCAGATTTTGCTCCCGGATTTCTTCCTACTGCTGCCGCACCGTGTCCGGCTGCCACACCTTGTCCGATACCAGGTCCGATACCTGCGATCATCGCTAACCCCGCTCCAATTGCTGAACAAGCTAAAATTAATGCTTCGTTTGTAATTTGACTCATAATAAATTCCTCCTAAAAATCTTCTTCTAATTTTACTCTTAAATTAATCCGGTATCTTATCACTTACAAATACCATCGTCAACATACAAAATACGTATGTCTGAATTGCCCCTGAAAAGACGTCAAAGTAGGCATGCAGAAAACCTGGCCATATGATTGCAATCTGCGAAAGCAGACCATACAGCAAGGCCATGATAACCGTTCCTGACAAGACGTTTCCGAAGAGACGAAGTGACAACGAAAACGGAACGGCAATCTCCCCAATCAGGTTGATCGGGAATAAAAACGGCAGTGGTTTGAACAAGTTGGTGAACGCTCCAACTTTGTTATACCTGATATTGTTAAACTGTATCAGGAAAAATGTGATCACACCAAGCGGAAATGTAACTCCATAATCTGCTGTCGGTGGTCTCAATCCCAAAAGTCCCGAGAGATTACTGAACAAAATAAACAAAAACAAGGTCCCTATATAGTTTCGGTAAGGAATCCCTTTTTTGCCCATGCCACTTTTCACCATGCCATCCAGCATCTCCACAACGTATTCCACTGCATTTTGAAACCTTCCCGGCTTCCCGTCAGTATCCTGCAATTTTACCCTTGCAATAAGTGCAAGTATAATCAGTCCCAGACATATGAGCAGTATACTGACATGCGTCGTCGTAAGGTATAGCTCCTGCCCAAACAGTTCAAACTTCAAAAGGCTGTGTATCATAAAGTCAGCCTCTTTTGCAGCAACTATCCCTAATCCATTTCCCACATAATTCCCCTCCTTTACTTAGATTTTTTTAATTTTAAAAATAGTTTATGCATATACGGCTGTAAATACGCCGATATTTTTAATGCAATCAGTCCGGCAAGCAGAGTAAGAGGATTTCCCAAATCAAAATAGAGTACGCATCCCATCAAAATCAAAACTACCGTTATCCTCAGTGCATACGTCATTCTGACATGTTTTACCGCGCCTGTCTCTCCAAGATCCAATGCATCTTCTATGGAGTGCTTCATATGAATCGCCATTCCGCTTCCAATTGCCACTCCACTCCACAATCCAATCGCATTATACAAATCGTTCGGAAAAGCAATCAGGCAGACGATCTGCACTGCCACGCCTACCAGAATAATTCCGATAACCAATTCCAACAATGTATTATCTTTTTTCATCTTTGCCTTCCTCTTTCTTTTCTTCCAGGTCTTCATTCGCATGTCTTACAAGCAGATAAACATTACGCATCCCTGCCAATACTCCCAATATAATAAAAGGGATCGTAACCGGAAGTTTGAACTTTTCTTCCAGCCATCCGCCCACCCAGACACACAGCAGAATCGGAACGATCATGCTGATTCCCAGCTGAGTAATCAATGCAAATGTCCTGTACACACTTTTTTTGTATTTCATAGTGTCACCTCAATCTTACAACATATAACTATCTACGTCCAGCAATTTGTCGTATTTTTTTATTTTTTATTGTTAATTTTTGCACAAAAAAGATAGTTTTCTGTCGTCTGTATTATTTTTTATATATTTCAAAACAAAAGAGGGGATTTAATCCCACTCTAAACGGTGTAAATGCCCCTCTTTTGTCATATTCTGAAATCCATTTTGTCTCAGTGCTTCATATAATACAATTGCCACGGAATTCCCGAGATTCAAAGATCTGATATCTCCCACCATAGGAATACGGATACTGTCCTCCTTGTGGTGTATCAAAATCTCCTCCGGAATCCCTGCGCTCTCTTTTCCAAACATAATATAGCAGTCCGGCTCATAATTCACATCAGTATATACATTCGGTGCTTTTGTCGTTGCCATATAAATTTTTGCTCCTGGATTTTTCTCCATAAAATCCTGAAAATCAATATACGTTGTCACGTCCAGATCATCCCAATAATCCATTCCTGCACGCTTGATCGCTTTTTCATTCAATCGGAAGCCTAGTGGCTCGATCAGATGGAGACGTGTGTTTGTAGCAACACAGGTTCTCCCGATATTTCCGGTATTTGCCGGAATCTCCGGCTCAAATAATACAATATTCAACATCTTACATTACCTTTCATTTCTCAGTCGGTCAATAAATCTGCCAAGACGCCCAATCGCCTCTTTCAGGTCTTCCAAAGAATATGCATACGAAATACGAAGGAATCCCTCACCACAGTCTCCGAACGCAGTTCCCGGAACGACCGCCACCTTTTCTTCTTCCAATAATCTTGTCGCGAATTCTTCTGACGTCATCCCAAACTCTTTGATATTTGGGAAAATATAGAATGCGCCAAACGGCTCAAAGCATTCAAGCTTCATCCGTTTGAATTCATGCACAAGGAAGCGTCTTCTCTGATTATAAGACTCACGCATCTCCTTTACTTCTTCATCACAGTTGCGAAGTGCCTCCACCGCCGCATACTGGCTGTTTGTCGGCGCACACATAATCGCAAACTGATGAATCTTCACCATCTGCTCGATGATGTTCGCAGGACCGCACGCATAACCAAGCCGCCAGCCGGTCATCGCATACCCCTTTGAAAATCCATTGATCAGAATCGTGCGCTCTTTCATTCCCTCAAAACTTGCGATTGACACATGCTCTCCTTTATAGCTGAGCTCTGAGTAAATCTCATCCGAGATTACGAACAGATCATGCTTCTTCACAAGTTCCACAATCGGTTCCAAATCTTCTTTTGTCATAATAGAACCCGTCGGGTTATTTGGAAACGGCATGACAAGAATTTTTGTCTTCGGTGTAATAGCGGCTTCAAGCTCCTCTGCTGTGAGCTTAAATTCATTCTTATGCTGCAGCGGAATCACGACCGGAACTCCGTCTGCAAGAATTGTGCAAGGCAGATAG
>NZ_FNWC01000005.1:0-152500 GCF_900104635.1 Coprococcus phoceensis | reverse complement strand
TTAAGCGCTTCGTTCGACTTGCATGTGTTAAGCACGCCGCCAGCGTTCATCCTGAGCCAGGATCAAACTCTCGTTAAAAGTGTTTGTTCCGGTTCAGATAACTGCTAGCTATCTTTCCCTTTACTGTTTTAGGTTGACATTTTCATGTCTGTTCTGAATTTTTCTCTTTTAAGAATCTTTCAGGGTTATCTTGTCATCTGTTGTTTAATTATCAATGTTCTTTGTTGTCTTGCGACAGCTATATTAGATTACCACATCTCTTTTCGCTTGTCAACAACTTTTTTCACTTTTTTGAACTTTTATTTTTTCTGTTTTTATCGCTCAATCAAGTGCTCAGATATAATACCATGTTTTCTTTTTGTTTGTCAACACCTTTTTTCGACTTTTTTCAAGTTTTTATATCAGCATTTCACATTTCCAGAAAACAAACGGAGAAGGAGGGATTTGAACCCTCGCACCGCTATTAACGATCTACTCCCTTTCCAGGGGAGCCCCTTCAGCCACTTGGGTACTTCTCCCAGCCAACTTCGGCATAAGAAAACCACCGAATCATTTTGGTTGGTGGTTTTTCTCAAACGCAGAGGGTGGGATTCGAACCCACGCGCCCTCTCGGACAAACGGTTTTCAAGACCGCCTCGTTATGACCACTTCGATACCTCTGCATATATTTTATTGTTTTTGTTTGTCGTACTCGCTAACGACAAGATGTATTCTAGCATAGTAAGCGAGTACTGTCAACACTTTTTTTAAACTTTTTTATTTTTTTTGTATTTTCGCAAAAACTCCAGCAATATCAAGGTCTTCCGGTGTTGTAATTTTAATATTTTCATAAGAGCCGCGCACTAATTTCACTTTTTTACCAAGTATTTTTTCTACCACCATGGCATCATCTGTCACTGAATATTCTTCTTTCTCAACCAATATTTTATACGCATTTTTTATCAAGTTGTTCTCAAATGCCTGAGGAGTCTGTACAAGCCATACTCTGCTTCTGTCTGGTGTCTCTTCCGCAAATTCTGATGTATCTACAATTTTAATCGTATCTTTTACTGGCATACCTGCTACACATGCTTTATGTTGCACAACTTCTTCATATACACGCCGGATCATCTCCTGATCAATAAATGGTCTGGCTCCATCATGTATAAATACGTACCCATCTTTGGATACTTCTTTCAGCCCGTTCCATACGGAGTGATAACGCTCTTCTCCTCCGGTTACAATTTTCTTCACCTTTTGAATCTGATATTTCTCAACAATTTCCTTTTTGCAGTATGTTTCTTGCCCTTTTCCTACCACCAAAATAATCTCATCTATAATCTCTGATTCTTGAAAAACTTCCAAAGAATAGCATAGCACCGGTTTGCCGATAATTTCTAAATATTGTTTTTGTGTTTTTGTTCCCATACGACGTCCCTGCCCTGCCGCCAGAACTATTGCCGTACATTTTTTCTTTTGCATACTAACGCTCTCCTAATTTTAAATTTGGAACTGCATTCAAATCCCAGCCATGTCTTGTTCCATTTAAATATTCATAATACGCAGCCACACCTATCATCGCCGCATTATCCGTGCAAAATATCGGAGAAGGATAGTAAAATTCTACATTTCGCTCTTCGCATGCTTTTTTCATGGCCGCTCGTAGTGTACTGTTAGAGGCAACTCCCCCCGCAATTGCAAACTTAGAGGTACCATATTCTTTCACTGCCCGCATTGCATTTTCCACCAATACATCTGTCACTGCTTTTTGGAAAGATGCCGCAATATCCGCCCGATTATAGTCCTCACCTTTCATCTTGCATCCATTGATATAGTTCAGTACCGCTGACTTGACTCCGCTGAAACTAAAATCGTATGGCGCATCATTGATGTGAGCCTTTGGAAATACAATTGCGTCTGGATTCCCTTCTTTGGACAACTTATCAATCTTGGGTCCCCCAGGATAACCAAGTCCAATGGCACGTGCCACTTTATCAAACGCCTCTCCTGCCGCATCATCTCTCGTACGTCCAATAATTTCATATTTTCCATAGTCTTTTACACATACAAGGTGTGTATGCCCGCCCGACACAACAAGACAGACAAACGGTGGCTCTAACTCTTTATTTTCAATGAAGTTTGCTGAAATATGTCCTTCTATATGGTGCACACCCACAAGTGGAAGATTTTTTGCGTAGGCAATCGCCTTCGCTTCTGCCACACCGACAAGAAGCGCCCCCACAAGCCCTGGTCCATAGGTCACTCCAATCGCATCTATATCATCCAAAGTCACCTTTGCTTCTGATAATGCTTCCTCGATCACCTGGTTAATTTTTTCAATATGCTTACGCGATGCAATTTCCGGGACAACTCCCCCGTATAATTTGTGCAGTTCAATTTGTGAAGAGATTACATTCGAAAGGACTTCTCTTCCATTTTTTACAACAGATGCCGCCGTCTCATCACATGAACTTTCAATTGCTAATATCATAACATCTTTTTGTTCTACCATATTTTCATCCTCTTTACCTATCTTTGCCAACTATTCTTCCTCAAACGCCAATTCCACAGACATTCTATCCTTTCCTGCTTTTGCATTTGGGAAGATTGCTCTCACATCTTCCATGTATTCTTCCGGTTTCGTCAAAGACGGGCTGTAATGTGTCAGCCACATCTCCTCCACCTCCGCTTCTTTTGCAAGTGTTGCCGCCTCATAAAAAGTCATATGTTTATATTCTATAGCTTTTGCCGCTTTTTCTTTTTCTCCATACATTCCTTCACAGATAAACAGATCCGATCCTTTCGCATTCTCTCGAATAGAATTTGTCGGTCTTGTATCGGTACAATAAGTCAATTTCAAGCCTTTTCTAGGTGCTCCAAGCACCATCTCAGGCGTATATGTTTTTCCATCTGACTCGATTGTCTCTCCTTTTTGCAAATGTTTCCAATATTGTTTTGGAATCTCCTGCGAAAGCGCTCTCTCCAAATCAAATTTTCCAGCTCTGTCAATCTCTATCGTATACCCATAACACACCACATTATGATTCACCCGAAATGCTTTTAGCCGGTAGCCATTCAATTCGAATGTCTGCTCCGGCTGTGTAATCTCTATAAATTTAATCTCAAAAGGAAGCTCTGGCGCGATGACACGCAGCGCTGTCACAACCCGTTCCAATCCTTTCGGCCCGATAAGGGTCAACGGCTCTTTCCGGTCTGCATTTCCCATTGTAAGCAAAAGCCCCGGAAGCCCGCTGATATGATCGCCGTGATAATGTGTAAAACAAATCACATCGATTGGTTTAAAACTCCATCCCTTTTCTTTTATGGCAATCTGAGTGCCCTCCCCACAGTCAATCAAAAGACTGCTTCCATTAAATCTTGTCATCAATGACGTAAGCCACCGATATGGAAGCGGCATCATCCCACCGCTTCCCAATAAACAAACATCTAACATCTGATTCTCCTATCTCTACTCTATTTCTATCGGAATTCGAAAATTCGAAATCAGTTCGTCATAGCACGCCTCACACAAATCAAACGCATGCACTTCATTGTCCTTTTCCGAAAAATACCCCCACCGTTTCTGCACAGAAAGCGTATCTTCTTTTGCCATTCCGTTTTCTACAGCAATTTCTTTCCCACATTTATTACAAATAATTTTTGTTACTTCTTTTGTCTCCTGAATGTTATACTGACGCATACAAATTCCTCCTGTGAACGAATCTCATTTCATCTGTCTGCTACGTCTTTATTATAGCGATTGCAAATCGTAATTCCTAGTGGGAACTGCTGCCTGAACTGTCAATCTCTATCCAATTTGTCTACTCATCAAAATGGCATCTTCTTCTGGTTTTTCATAGAAGTTTTTTCGGACACCATCTTTGGTGAATCCATAGTGTTCATAAAATTTCCGCGCCGGCATATTACTTTCCCGCACATCTAACATCAAACGCCCAATTTTTTTCTCTCGACAGGTCTCACAAGTGTAGTCCAGCAATTGCCACCCTACCCCTCTGCGCTGTTCTTTTGGGTGCACTGCAATTCGCGCAATTTCCCCTTCATCCATCACAAAATAGATAATACAGTACCCTATGATGTCTCCATCTTCTTCTGCGACTGTGATAAAGGACTGTCTTTGTTCATACGTCTCTAAAAGACTTTGCCTGCTCCATGCATCTGAAAAATTCAATGTTTCCAGTAATGCAACCGCCTCTGCATCCTGCTTTTTCATATTACGAAAGCTTTGCATTTTTTTCTGCCCGCTCCCTTTCTGCCTGAGACAGGCGCAGATAATCCGGCTGGTGCTCCATTGCGGTCTCCGTCTTTCCTTCTTTTAAGTATTGCATTGCGAGCGCTCCTACTGCTGCCGCACTTTGACGGTTTTTATGTGCCGGTGCAAAATGATATTCCGTTTGAAGTCCTTCTTTTAATTGTGTTTGATAAACCGGAACACCATCCCCCAGAAATGTCACTTTTTCTCCATATGCATTTAATTTTCCTATTAATTCTTCCAGCGAAATTGCCATCTGTTCTTCTACAATTTCAAACTGTTCCCCTTCAAAACGATATAATCCTGTATATACCTGATTTCGCCTTGCGTCCATAATCGGACAGAGCAGTCCGGAATTTCCATATAAATTGTACGCCAATCCGTCCACTGTCGGAATATGGATCAATGGTTTGTTCAATGCCAGACCAAGTCCTTTTGCAGTTGCGGAACCAATACGAAGTCCGGTAAATGATCCAGGTCCTCCTGCCACCGCAATCGCATCCAATGTGTTCAGGTCAAACTCTGTCATTTTGACAATCTCATCCAACATCGGAAGTAACGTCTGTGAATGTGTCTTTTTATAATTCACTGTATACTCCGCCAAAATCTGTTCTTCTTCCACGATTGCGACAGTTGCAACCAAACCAGAACTATCCAATGCCAATATCCGCATATCTACGCCGTCCTCTCTTCTATTGTAATTTTTCTATAATCGAATCCCTGTTCCAAATCTTTTTCAATCTGAATCTCGATCCGTTCTTTCGGTAGAATCTCTTCAATTAAATTTGCCCACTCAATCAATGAGACGCCTTCTCCATAAATATAGTCTTCATAACCGATCTCATCCATCTCTGTGATATCACCAATTCGATACACATCGAAATGATAAAACGGCATTCTGCCATCATCATATACCTGCACAATGGTAAATGTCGGACTGCTGATTGGTTCTTTTATCCCAAGTCCATGAGCCATCCCCTGCGTAAATACAGTTTTTCCCACTCCAAGGTCTCCTACCATTGTATAAACTTGGCCCTTTTTTGCTTCTTTTCCGATCTTGAGTCCAAGTTCATAAGTCTCTTGTGCACTTCTTGTCTCTATTATCATTTCAAAATCCTCTCTTTATCCTGCAATATGTCTGATTTTTACATTCTTAGGCGGCATATGTGTAGAAATCATCTTCACCGCCGCCTCATACTGCTCTTCCATAGACTCTCTCGGGAAAATCAGCGCCCGCATCCTTGTCACATATAAAATCACCGCACGGTTCGTGCTGACCGCCTTGGAAAAATCCTCCCATTTGTTGGTCACTTCCAGTTCCCCTTGTCTTACCGTTACGCCTTCTTCTGACAATTCATATTCTAATGGCTTTTGAAACATCTTCGTTCTTTGTACCTGTGTCTTTGCCTTTCCTTTCAGGGAAACCGGCGTCACCACCAAGAACAGTGCCGCTAATATAAATGCCGGCATCGCCGCCATAGAATCTCCCGACAGCATATAATTGATTCCCATCCCAAGGGCAAGCACTCCAATCATTGCTCCCAGCAAACCACTCATATGTGTATACGTATGATACAGCAGAAAATCATACATGATCTTATCCGTCATCTTCACTTCAAATTTTACAGACATGTGTTTCCTCCATCTAAATTGATATTTCACACGAATAATGCTGTGCTATAAAATTATAGCACAGCATTTTCATGGTTACAACTTACTTGTTCATTTTAAAAATCGGACTGATTTTCTTATAAATCAGGAACACAATGAAAGATACAAGTACCCCTTTCAGCAAATTAAACGGAGCTACTGCAAAAATCACAAACGTAGAAAGACTTGTAATTGAGTGGTTCACAGCTGTTCCCATCGCGACCAACGCATCGATTGGCATCTCGAATGCTTTTGCGTATACCGGAAGCAGCACATATGCATTCAGAATACACCCGATCACCGTCATAAATACGGTTCCTACTGCCATTCCCGCAAGTGCACTCTTTCTCGTATGATATTTTTTATAAATCATCCCTGCCGGCACACACATTGCACATCCTATTAAGAAGTTCGCTATATCACCAACTCCCCCTGTTGTAGTACCGCTGATCACCACATTGAGAATTACTTTAATCAGTTCCACGATCGCTCCTGCCAATGGTCCCATTACAAAACAGCCAATCAGCACCGGAATTTCACTGAAATCGATTTTGTAAAACGGAGGCGCAAATGGAAGCGGTACTTCAAACTGCATCAAAATAATCGCAATTGCAGACAGCATACCGATCTGCACGACACCGCGCACTCCAATTCTTTCCTTTGATTTTTCTCTTGTTTCTGTCATTGTTGTTGTACTCATTTTTTTCTCTCCTTTTCTTTACAAAAGGAATTCTTCTTTCGCGCATGCAAAAATGCCCTGAATCAAAAAATTCAGGGCATCTATTATCGTTGTGATATATTGCACACACCTTCTTCTCACATCCAGACTTTACTGTCGGTACTGGAATTCCACCAGTTCAGCCATTTTCATGGGTCGCGGACTGTAACCGCCGGTAGGGAATTACACCCTGCCCCGAAGAATCCTTATTTACTTCTCGTATATTATATGCCAATATAAGCCGTTATTCAAGTATTTTTTACGGAAGCATTATCATTTTTCCCGAATCACTCCTGTTTGATCTATCTCTACATTCGGAGACAAATTTTCTAAAAATCCAAATAATTCCATCTGTTCTTCTTCTGCATCAAGATACTGCGTTGTATATCCTGTCTGAAGCGCCGGTACAAAAGACATTTCCCGCAATCCGTCTATGTCTATCTGAAGCTTTAATAATCCGGTATATTTTGTCTCACCATTAAACCAAAAATCTCCAAGACTATATACAATCGGTTTTCCATCTACATATTCCATTCCTTGCAGGACATGTGGATGACCGCCCACAACAATATCTGCTCCGGAATTCAGGAATTCTCTCCCCATCTGCTGCTGCACGTCATTAAAATCATTTGTATCTTCTGTCCCCCAATGAATATATGCAATCAGATAATCACATTGTTTTGCTGCATCTGAAATCACCTGATTGTACGCTGTCGTATCATATGCAAGCAGAATTCCGGAACTGTCTTCTCCCGCCTGTGGTGTATAGCGAATTTTTTCCTCATTCGACGCTCCGACAAACCCGATCTTAATTCCATTCCAATAAAATATACCGGCTTTTTTGCTTCTTCCAGGTTTGATCCTCCGCCAACATATGGAATATCTGCCTGTTTTAAAAGCTTCATCGTATCCTGAAATGCATCTTCACCATAATCGTATACATGATTGTTAGAAAGCGCAACAAGATCAGTCCCCATCTCTTTCAACAATTCCATACGTTTTGGATGTGCCCGAAATGTATAATATTTCCCTGCAAGCGACGCACCACGGTCACTGATCGCATATTCATGGTTCACATAAAAAATATCACTTGCATTTGTAATCTCCAACAATTTTGGGGAAATACATTGTGCCAAATCATTGACTTCATCATAATGATCCAGCACAAATCCATCTTCTGCAAAACACAGATCTCCGGCAATCGTCACTTCTGCCTGTTCTTCTTTTTTCCCATCCCGCTCATAAATTCCATATTGTTTTGCGGTCTCCGCATCATTCAAATAACCTTTATAACGATCATAGGCAACATGCATGCTCTCCCCTGCAGCATGATAAACGGATTCTTTTGTTAATTTTCCGTCCGATGCAAGTTCCAGCACTTCCTTTTTTGCTTTTTCCGGATAAGTTTCAAAAAAACCAGTCCGAAAAGGACTGCATTTCTTCTACTGCCGCCGGCACTGCCTCTTCTCTTTCTGCCAAATAGGATTGATAAAGTTCTTCCACTTCCTGTTTGCCATTTTCTAGCTGTTCTTGTTTTAATGTTTCCTGTTTTTTAGCATCTTCAAGTCTCAGTAACTTTTCATTTTGTCTCTTCTGAAAAAATATGATTGCAAAAACAGCCAGCAAAATGAAAGGCACTAAAACTGCTGCAAAAAACAGCTTTCGGATCTTTTGTTTCCTTTTTTCTGCCCTTCGTTTTCGGATACCTCTTGTTTTATGCCTCTCCATCTTCATCCCTCTTTTGTACTGTTTTTCTGCTTATATTTTATCAGAGCCCTATAGAGACAGCAAGAAAAAAGATGGGTAAATTCCCCATCTTTTTTCTTGCTTACAGTATTTCTCCATTGCTTTGGATTACCTGTTTATACCATTCAAAGGATTTCTTCTTTCTTCTCTCTAATGTACCGTTTCCTTCATTGTCTTTGTCAACATAGATGAATCCATATCGTTTTTTCATCTCTCCTGTCGTGAAAGAAACACAGTCAATGCAGCCCCAAGGGGTGTATCCCATCAATTCCACACCATCAAGTGACACTGCTTTTCCCATCTCCTCAATGTGCGCTTTCAGATATGCAATTCGATAATCATCCTGAATCGTGCCATCCTCTTCTATTTTATCAATTGCTCCAAATCCATTTTCCACGATAAACAATGGTTTCTGATAGCGTTCGTATAGTAAATTCAGTGCATATCGAAGCCCGATTGGATCAATCTGCCATCCCCAGTCCGACATTTTTACATATGGATTCGGAACACTTCCAGGGAAACCGTCAACTCCATTGCCTTCCGCAACATGATCTGCCTTCACCGCATTTGTCATATAATAGCTCAAACCAATATAATCCACAGTACCCTGACGTAAAATTTCCAAATCTCCCTCTTCCATCTTGATTCGGAATCCTTTTCTCTCCCATTCTTTCAAAGCGTAAGACGGATATGCCCCGCGCACATGCACGTCTCCAAACAGGTATCGGTCATGCATTGCTTCCACAGAGTACATCATGTCTTTTGGATTGCAGGAATACGGATAAATTGGAACGCATGCAAGCATACATCCAATTTGAAAATTTGGATTGATCTCATGTCCTTTTTTCACTACCAACGCACTTGCCACCAGTTCATGATGCACCACCTGATACATGCACTCTTCCGGATTTTCCTCCTGCTCGAAAATCACACCGGAACAAGTATACCCAAACAGCGGATACTTATAATTTTTCTGGTTGTTAATCTCATTGAATGTCATCCAGTATTTTACCTTGTCCCGGTAACGTTTCATTACAGTCTCTGCATATTTGACAAAGAAATCAATTACTTTCCGGTTTTTCCAACCACCGTATGCTTTTACAAGATGATACGGCATCTCAAAATGAGACAGTGTCACGACCGGTTCAATATTATATTTGAGCAATTCATCGAACAAGTCATCGTAAAATCGAAGTCCTTCTTCATTGGCACACTCATCGTCCCCATTTGGGAAAATACGTGTCCATGCAATCGAAGTACGGAAACATTTGAATCCCATCTCTGCAAATAATTTGATATCTTCTTTATAATGTCCGTAAAAATCAACCGCTTCATGGTTCGGATAGTAATGCCCTTCCAACACTCCGTCTGTAATTTTACGATCCACTCCATGCGCTCCCGCTGTCAGCACATCTGCGATGCTGACTCCTTTTCCGCCTTTATTCCAGCCACCTTCTACCTGATGGGCAGCAACTGCGCCGCCCCAAAGAAAATCTTCTGATAATTTTTGCATTTGTCTCCTCCTAACATGTCACTTCCATCACAGACTCCAACGCTTTTACTGTTTTCTCGTCCTCTATCTTCATGTCTTTGACCTGATCCATATTCACAACAATAAAAATTACTGTAGTATCAAAACCTTCTTTTTCCAACAATTCTTTGTCAAATTCCACTAATAAATCACCTTTTTTCACTGATGCATCTGTCTTTGTGTGGACTTTGAACCCTTTTCCATCTAATTTTACAGTGTCAATCCCTATATGAATCAATGTTTCCAGACCATTTTCACCTGTTAACCCAACTGCATGATTTGTGTCAAATAAAGCGGATATTGTTCCATCAAACGGTGCATAAACTTTTCCATCATTTGGAATGATTCCAACACCCTTTCCCATCATTTCCGATGCAAATGCCTCATCGTTAACTTTTGAGACAGGAATTACTTTTCCACTCACCGGGCTTGCCACTTCCACTGTTCCTTCTGTCAGCTTTGTCTCTGGCTCATTCTCGTTTAACTCTGTAATCTCTTCTTTAAATCCAACAAGATATGTCAGCAGTGCCCCCAGTACAAATGACACTAAGATAGAAATCACCAATCCGATAAATTGTGTCATATGTCCTGCTTTAAAATATGCCGGCAGTGTTGCGATTCCCGGCATGTTATAGCTCCAGGATACCGCCTGAAATGCTCCGCCGATTCCTCCGCCGATCGCACCTGCGATACATCCACAGATCATCGGTTTTTTCAGTCTTAAATTGACACCGTAAATCGCAGGTTCTGTGATACCAAAAAGTCCTGTGATCGCCGCTGAGAGGGAAACTCCTTTCATCTCTTTGTCTTTCGTTTTTAAGAATACTCCAAGTGCTGCGCCAGCCTGTGAAAATACTGCCGATGCCTGAAGTCCTGTGAAAGTATCATATCCTAGATTTGCATAATTTCCTACCGTAACCGGAGTGATTCCCCAATGCACACCAAAGATTACAAGCACTTCCCAAAGTCCTCCGACTACCACACCGGCAACAATCGGGCTCAAGCCATAAAGTGTATTGTAGATATCTCCGATTGCTCCGCCGATTGTATTTCCAACCGGACCGAACACCAACAGAGTAAGAGGAACCATAATCGCAATGGTAAACATTGGTGTAAACAAATTTCGCACCACAATCGGAAGTACTTTATCAAAAAATTTCTGAACATAAGATGCAATCCAGATTGCCAGAATAATCGGAATCACCGAAGATGTATAGCTGAGAAGCTGTACCGGTATACCCAAAAACTTAACTGGATCCCCTGCATTTACCATTGCAATATAATCCGGTGACACAAGTGC
The DNA here is from genome assembly GCF_900104635.1 of Coprococcus phoceensis. Lineage (NCBI taxonomy): Bacteria > Bacillati > Bacillota > Clostridia > Lachnospirales > Lachnospiraceae > Coprococcus > Coprococcus phoceensis. The sequence goes on along the minus strand of NZ_FNWC01000005.1, from coordinate 141,306 downwards.
ACATGCAATTACAACCGCAATAAATACATTCACATTAAATTTTTTCGAAGCCGTCACTGCAATCAATACAGGTAAAAACGTAAATGCCGTCCATGAAACAAAATTCAAAATCTGATACGTTCCACCTGTTGTGTCAATCCAATTCAGAGCTACTAATACACCAAGAATCCCCTGCAAGATACCACATGCCGCCAATGTATATAAAAATGGGGCAAAAATGCTGGAAATGACATCGATGATCCGGCTCACAACTCCTGCTTTCTTTCCTGTATCCTGAATCTCTCCGGATTCTACGTGCACCAATTTCATCACAAAAGCATATGCATCCGACACATGATTGCCAATGACAATCTGATATTGACCTCCTGCCTGTACAGTCGTAATGACACCCGGAATTTTTGCTACTTTTGCTCCGTCTACAACCGATTCGTCTTTTAAAATAAAACGAAGTCTTGTTGCACAGTGTGTGACGTTTACAATATTCTCGTCACCGCCAAGTTCTTTTACAATTTCTTTTGCCGTAATGGAATAATCAATTGCCATAGCCTTCTCTCTCCTTTTTTATTTTCTGCATTTAGTATAACAGACAGCCAAAAGGCTGTCTGCTCTTTCCCCTTGTTTGGGTACATGTATGCTGTTTTGAAATTTGTTACAAATCCGGCACATCTTGTGCCATCTTGATATACTAGTGTTCTGTCTCATTCACTTTCAGCATAATGACACAGAATGAATTTTCAGTCTGCAAGGCGGCGGAGTGAGGCGATGCGGTGGCATCGTCGATTGACGACAACGCAGTAGAGTGGAATTCAGGCAAGTCATTATGCGAAATATGAATGATACAGCACACTAGAGTCTTCTCGCAATCGTTTCCATCAGAAACAGTACCGGAACCTGTGAGGTCACATTGTACCGCCCTTCCACAAATCTCTCTGTCACAAAATAAGACAGATTCATGTCCGAAATTTTAGACAATGTGGAAGAATCCTTGTTTGTGATACTTAAAATCTTACACTGATGACGTTTGAAACTTTCTGTCATCTCGATTGTCTGTCTGGTCTCGCCCGACTCTGATAGCGCAATCACAACCGTGTCAATATACGTGTCTCTGGAAATTGGATAGTACGGATCATCAATATACTGACTGAATTTTCCCACATTTGAAAAATACCTGGCGCCATATCTGGCAAGTGTTCCTGATGAACCAACTCCGATGAGAATTACCTGCTGCGCTCCTCTGACCATATCAACCGCTCTGGAAATCTGCTCCTCAAATGCACTCGTATGAACACCCTGAAAATAATGCAGCAACTCACTCAAATCATTCTGTGGCTGAATTTCCTTTCTGCTCTCCAAGTACAATTTAAATTTCACCCGAAATTCCGCATATCCATCACATCCTGCTTTCTTGCAGAATCGCATAATCGATGAAGTGCTGACGTGAACCGCGTCTGCTAATTCCCGAATTGTCATGTACTGTACCTGACTACTGTTTTTCATAATGTAATTGTAAATGACCAGCTCTAAGTCATTAAAAAGCTGAATGGTTTCATACGAGAACATTTTTATATTCCTTTCATCGTCAACTGAATTCGTTTTTTCTTCACATCCACACTCATCACTTTTACATCTACAATATCTCCGACACTTACCACTTCCAATGGATGCTTGATAAATTTTTTATCTGTAATCTGCGAGATGTGTACAAGACCATCCTGATGCACTCCGATGTCCACAAATACTCCAAAATCGATGACATTTCGGACGGTTCCTTTTAAAATCATGCCTTCTGTCAGATCTTTCATCTCCAGGACATCAGTTCTTAAAATCGGTTTTGGCATCTCATCACGCGGGTCACGTCCCGGTTTTTCCAATTCTTTTACAATGTCGCGCAGCGTAATTTCTCCGATGCCGAGTTCTTCTGCAAGTTTTTTATAATCTTTGATTGATTTGGAAAGCCCCTGCAAATTTCCTCCTGTGATATCTTTTGTTGTAAACCCTTGTTTTTCCAGCAGTTTTTCTGCCGCCTCGTAACTTTCCGGATGCACACTTGTCGCGTCAAGCGGATTTTTTCCACCCTGAATTCTCATAAATCCGGCACACTGCTCAAACGCTTTCTGTCCCAATTTTGCCACCTTTAAAAGCTGCTTTCTGCTCGTAAAGCTTCCATTTTCTTCTCTGTATGTGACAATATTTTTTGCGATCGCATTGGAAATGCCGGAAATATAAGCTAAAAGCGGTGCAGATGCAGTATTTAGATCCACTCCGACTTTATTTACACAGTCTTCCACAACACCGGACAGCGCTTCGCTTAATTTTTTCTGATTCATATCATGCTGATACTGTCCGACACCGATAGATTTCGGATCAATCTTCACAAGTTCTGCAAGCGGATCCTGGAGACGTCTCGCAATTGACGCCGCACTTCTTTGTCCTACATCAAAGTTCGGGAATTCTTCTGTTGCAAGTTTGCTTGCGGAATATACGGAAGCCCCCGCCTCGTTTGTGATAATATATTGCACTTTCTCCGGAATCTCTTTGAATAATTCTACAATAATCTGCTCTGATTCTCTGGAGGCCGTTCCATTTCCAACTGAAAATAACGTAATTCCGTATTTTCGAATCAGTTTCTTCAGTGTCTCTTTTGCTGCCTGAATCTTCTGAGGAGTAGTCGGTGCAGTCGGGTAAATAACAGTCGTATCCAGCACTTTTCCGGTTGCATCTACTACTGCAAGCTTACATCCGGTACGAAATGCAGGATCCCACCCAAGCACAACCTGTCCAACAATCGGCGGCTGCATCAAAAGTTGTTCCAAGTTCTTTCCAAAAACCTCAATCGCGCCGTCCTCTGCTTTTTCTGTTAGATCACTTCGGATCTCACGCTCAATCGCCGGCGCTATCAAGCGCTTATAGCTGTCTTCAATTACTTCCTGTAAAATCGGTGTTGTATACACATTATCTGAAGAAATGACTTTCTTTTCCAGATATTGCAAAATTCGTTCTTCCGGAGCCTCCACCTTCACAGTCAATATCTTTTCCTTTTCTCCACGATTCAATGCAAGAATACGGTGTCCGGCAAGTTTTGTAATCGGCTCTTCGAATTCATAGTACATCTCGTACACGGATTCTGTCTGTGCATCCTTCGCTATTGAAGTAATTTTTCCTTGTTTCGCAGTCAGATCTCGGATATAGATGCGGTAATCCGCCTCATCGGAAATATATTCTGCAATGATATCTTTCGCCCCATTGATTGCTTCCCCCGCCGTCTTTACCTCTTTTTCTTCCGAAATATAAGATTTTGCAGCTTCTTCTATCGGGACTTTTGTCTTTTGCAGCGTGATCAGTGCTGCCAGAGGTTCAAGCCCTTTTTCTTTTGCGATTGTCGCCCTCGTTCTTCGTTTTGGTCTATATGGACGGTATAAATCTTCCACAACTACCAGTGTCTCTGCTGCAAGAATCTGCAATTTCAATTCTTCTGTCAGTTTCCCCTGCTCTTCAATTGTCGCAAGCACCTGCTCTTTTTTCTCTTCCAAATTTCGAAGATACATCAGTCTTTCGTATAATTTTCGAAGCTGCTCATCATTTAACGAACCAGTTGCCTCTTTACGGTATCTGGAAATAAACGGAATCGTATTTCCCTCATCGATTAACTTTACAGCCGCTTCCACCTGCCATTCTTTCACGCCAAGCTCTTCTGTTATTTTTTGATTTATATCCATTTCTAAAATCCTCTCTGTTCTACGCATGATACATTATTGTTCACACTCTCTATGCTGCTTTTGCGATCGACTGATATGTGAACTGTAACTATTATATCCAAAAATCCAGTCATTGACAAATCATTTTCCAATGTTATAATAGGGGATATAGAAACAGAAAACACGTTGATGAGACGAGTAAGATGTGAAAGGATACAGAGAGAGAGGTCGCAGGCTGGAAGCCTCTTATTGCGGAAACATCTGAAAACTACCTCGGAGTGGCTGCAAAACAGTCCGGTGATTCCGTTATAATCAGTTGAGTGGTTCTGGTATTTGCCAGTACAATTTGGGTGGAACCGCGAGTAAAGAGAACTCGTCCCTTGTAATGAAATTCATTACAAGGGATTTTTTTCGTTTCATTTTACGTTTAGGGACAGGGCATTTGTCAATTAGGGACGTAGTAAAATTCAATTTTCCTACGTCCCCAAATTAAAAAAGGAGAGATGATTATTATGAAAATTACATTAAAAGATGGTTCCGTAAAGGAATATGCAGAGAGCAAATCAGTATATGAAATTGCACTTGATATCAGCGAGGGGCTTGCGAGAGCAGCTTGCGCCGGAGAGGTAAATGGAGAAGTTGTAGATTTAAGAACAGTTGTATCAGAAGACTGTGAACTGAACATTTTGACTGCAAACGACGAGAAAGGGCTTGCCGCACTTCGTCACACGGCATCTCATGTTCTTGCAGAGGCAGTAAAGAGATTATATCCGGAGGCAAAACTTGCAATCGGACCTTCCATCGATACTGGATACTATTATGATTTTGAACATGCACCATTTTCAAACGAAGATTTAGAGACAATTGAAAAAGAGATGAAAAAGATCATCAAAGAAGGTGCTAAAATTGAACGTTTCGAACTTCCTCGTGCTGAAGCGATCGCACTTATGGAAGAAAAAGGGGAACCTTATAAAGTGGAATTGATCAACGATCTTCCTGAAGATTCTGTGATTTCATTCTACAGACAAGGTGAATTTGTTGATCTTTGCGCCGGACCTCACTTGATGAGCACCAAAGGTGTCAAAGCATTCAAACTGATTTCTTCTTCCGGTGCTTACTGGAGAGGAAATGAAAACAATAAAATGCTGACTCGTATTTACGGAACTGCGTATTCGAAAAAAGATGAATTAAAAGCACATATGGAACATTTGGAAGACATCAAAAAGCGCGACCACAACAAACTTGGCCGTGAGATGGAACTGTTCACAACTGTTGATGTCATCGGACAGGGACTTCCTCTTTTGATGCCAAAAGGTGCTGCTATGGTCCAGACAATGCAAAGATGGATTGAAGATGAAGAAGAACGCCGCGGTTATATGAGAACAAAGACACCGCTTATGGCAAAAAAAGATTTATATGTCATTTCCGATCACTGGGGACATTATAAAGAAGGAATGTTCGTTCTTGGAGATGAAGAAAAAGAAGGCGAAGAAGTATTCGCACTTCGTCCGATGACATGCCCTTTCCAGTATTATGTATATAAACAAAGCCAGAAGAGCTACCGAGATCTGCCATGCCGTTACGGTGAGACTTCTACTTTATTCAGAAATGAAGATTCCGGAGAAATGCACGGATTGACTCGTGTAAGACAGTTTACAATTTCTGAAGGACATCTTGTGATCCGCCCTGATCAGGTAGAAGATGAATTCAAAGGCTGTGTCGATCTTGCAAAATACTGTCTGACAACACTCGGTGTGGAAGAAGATGTAACATATCGTCTCTCTCTTGCAGATCCTGACAATATGGATAAATATCTTGGAACAAGAGAAATGTGGGATGAAGTAGAAGATGTTATGCGTAAAATGTTAGACCATCTTGAAATCAACTACACAGAAGAGACAGGTGAGGCTGCATTCTACGGACCAAAACTTGACATTCAGGCAAAAAATGTTTACGGCAAAGAAGATACTATGATTACAATTCAGTTGGATATGTTCCTTGCAGAACGTTTTGACATGACATTTGTAGACAAAGACGGCGAAAAGAAACGTCCATACATCATCCATCGTACTGCAATGGGATGCTACGAGAGAACACTTGCATGGCTGATTGAAAAATATGCCGGCTTATTCCCGACATGGCTTTGTCCAGAACAGGTTCGTGTACTTCCTATTTCAGAGAAATATCACGATTATGCAAACAAAGTTGCTAACGAATTACGTGGCAACGGCGTAAAATGCACAGTTGACGAACGTGCTGAAAAAATTGGTTACAAAATTCGTGAGACACGTCTCGATCGCGTTCCTTACATGCTTGTTGTCGGAGCAAAAGAGGAAGAAGAAGGCGTTGTATCTGTACGAAGCAGATATTTAGGCGATGAAGGCCAAAAACCTTTGGATACATTTATCAATGATATTTGTAAAGAAATCCGCACAAAAGAGATTCGTAAAATCGAAGTGCAGGAAGATCAGAAATAAATTAATTTTTATCAACAAGGAGCCGAGCAGAAACAGAGTATGCTCGGTTTTCTTGTTTTTTATAAGAAGTTATGGTATACTTCATACAAATCTGTCATTGAATGAAGGAGGGAAAACATGAAAGAACCTGTAGAATTGTCAAAACAACAGAGAAAATCAAAAGAGACAAAAGAGCGTATCTTCCAGGCTGCAAAACGTATTTTACAAAAAAGCGGCTACGAAGAACTTTCCATAAAAAATATTTGCGAGGAAGCGGGCGTTTCCAACGGAAGCTTTTATCATCACTTTAAAACAAAAGATGATCTGCTTTCCTATTATATTGAAGACCAGCCAAGCATCGATCCGGATCGTTTAGAACTGCCTAAAAATAAAGAGGATGCAAAAGAAACGATCATTCATGTCTACTTAAATTATGTGAAATATTGTAAGGAACTTGGCGTGGAATTTATGGCGGGATATTACACTCCGCACAATCAGGCGTTAAACCCTACGATTCGTACCGAGCGTCCATACCCAATCGTCACTGTTCAGCATTATTTAGAACGAGCTTTAGAAGCCAATGCGATTCAATTGAATTTGAAAATCGAGGAAATCACCACAGATATCCGTATGATTGTCATCGGAAATGTATTTGAATGGGCGATGAGAAATGGAGATGCTGATTTTGAAGGGAATATGAGACGTTCCCTGTCTCACTATTTGGATAGTATTTTTGTCGTATAAAAGAGCCTGCCCTAACAACTCAAACGCGTTAGGGCAGGCTTTTATTTTTTTACATATTTCTGGATTTTTCCGCGCACACTTCCATCGCTTCCATCAAAGCACTCCTGAATCCTGCTGCCTCCAGCACTTTCACTGCCTCAATCGTTGTCCCCGCAGGAGAGCATACCATATCTTTCAATTCTCCCGGATGTTTCCCTGTCTCAAGAACCATCTTCGCGCTTCCCATCACTGCTTTCGCCGCAAATTTATATGCCTGCTTTCTTGGCATTCCTTCTGCGACTGCTGCGTCTGCCATCGCCTCAATCATCATAAACACATATGCCGGAGAACTTCCGCTTACCGTTACGACTGCATCAATCAATCTCTCCGGAATAATTTCTACTTCTCCAAATCCGCGTAAAATATCGCATACATGCTCCATCTCGCTCTCTGTCACATATGTATTTTTGCAGACACCTGTCATTCCTTCCTGAACCATTGCCGGTGTGTTTGGCATTGTTCTCACGAGTTTCACCGGTTTACCGAATTTTTCTTCCAGCCACGCAAGCGTTTTTCCAGGTGCGATCGTCACTACAATCTGATTATCTTTCATAACATCTTTAATCTCACAGATAACCTCTTCATAAAACTGTGGTTTCACAGAAAGTACAATCACATCTGCTTTTTCTGCTGCTTCTTTGTTATCCTCTGTCATATAAATTCCAAACTCTTTGTTCACACGTACTCTGCTTGCCTCTGATTTTGCCGTCCCGATAATCTCCTCTGCCTTGCAGATTCCATTTCCAATAATCCCGGCTATCATGGCATTTGCCATATTGCCACATCCTATAAACCCTAATTTCATCTTGTCTCCTCCTATGTTCTACATCTCTTCTGTATACTTTTTAATTTCTGACGTATTCGTCAATTTTTTTATTCCATCTTTTCCAAGCACAATCAACGTCGGAGCTTGACGGACTCCATATTTTTCTACAAGATCCATCGATTCTTCTGCATCGATTTTTTCATATTCCACATGTGCCTGATCCAGCATAAATCCTGCTACCTTGCAATTCGGACAAGTCTTCGTTGTAAACAGCAACGTTTTTGTCTCTTCCACCGATACATTTTCTTCTGCAATAATCTCCTTTGCCGCCTCTGTTCTCACTTTCAGATGTGATTTCGTAATATCGTATACTTTTCTTTCTTTGAATTCCTGAAGCTTTCCGTCATTCCAGTTCTGCACCGGACGGTAATATCCCGTGATACGGCTGTACACTTCTGTCGTCTTTCCGCAAATCGGACAAGTATATTGTTCCCCTGTCAGATAACCGTGTTCCCTACAGATAGAATAGGTCGGTGATATGGTATAATACGGCAGTTTGTAATTTTCGGAAATCTTGCGCACAAGCGCCGCCGCTGATCTCCAGTTTGGAAGTTTCTCTCCTAAAAATGCATGAAAAACAGTTCCTGAAGTATACAATGTCTGCATCTCATCCTGTATATCAAGCGCCTCAAAAATATCTTCTGTGTATCCAACCGGGAGGTGGGAACTATTCGTATAATAAGGCGTTCCACAGTCTTCCGCCGCTGTGATGATATCCGGGAATTGATCTCTGTCATGTTTTGCAAGACGATACGTTGTGGATTCTGCCGGTGTCGCCTCCAAATTGTAGAGATCCCCGTATTCTTCCTGATAATCCGAAAGTCGTTCTCTCATGTGATTCAACACATTTTTGGCAAACTCCTGTGTTTTTTCATGTGTCATATCTGCCCGCAGCCACTTTGCATTCAGGCCTGCTTCATTCATTCCGATCAGACCGATCGTTGAAAAATGATTGTCAAACGTACCAAGATATTTTTTCGTATATGGATACAATCCTTCATTCAAAAGCTTTGTAATAATGGTACGTTTTATACTTAAAGAACGTGCCGCAATATCCATCAGATGATCCAGTCTTCTGTAAAATTCCGCTTCATCATTCGACAAATAGGCGATTCTTGGGAGATTGATCGTCACAACTCCGACTGACCCTGTACTCTCCCCGCTTCCGAAATACCCCCCTGATTTTTTCCGAAGTTCCCGAAGATCCAGACGCAAACGGCAGCACATACTTCTGACATCACTTGGCTCCATGTCACTGTTTACATAATTGGAAAAATAAGGTGTTCCGTATTTTGATGTCATTTCAAACAGTAATTGATTGTTCTCCGTGTCTGACCAGTCAAAATCTTTCGTGATAGAATAGGTAGGTATTGGATACTGGAATCCTCTTCCGTCAGCATCTCCCTCAATCATAATCTCAATAAATGCCTTATTCACCATATCCATTTCTTTTTTACAGTCTTTATATTTAAAATCCATCTCTTTTCCACCAACAATCGCCGGAAGCTCTGCCAGATCATTTGGCACCGTCCAGTCCAGCGTGATGTTTGTAAACGGAGACTGTGTTCCCCATCTGCTCGGTGTATTTACACCATATATAAATGACTCAATACATTTTTTCACCTGCTTATAATTCAGCTGATCCGCTTTGACAAACGGTGCCAGATAGGTATCAAACGAAGAAAATGCCTGCGCTCCTGCCCACTCATTCTGCATGATTCCAAGGAAATTTACCATCTGATTGCAAAGCGTGGAAAGATGTTTCGCCGGAGCCGATGTGATCTTTCCTCCCACGCCTCCGAGACCTTCCTGAATCAGCTGTTTTAAAGACCAGCCTGCACAATACCCTGTCAGCATCGACAGATCATGGATGTGAATGTCTGCATTTCTATGTGCATTTCCTATTTCTTCGTCATAAATCTCTGAGAGCCAGTAATTTGCTGTAATGGCTCCTGAGTTGCTTAAGATCAATCCACCCACAGAATAGGTCACTGTCGAGTTCTCTTTTACACGCCAATCATTGATATTTACATAGTTATCCACAATTTCTTTGTAATCAAGCACAGTTGATTTCATATTCCGAATTTTTTCACGTTGTTTGCGGTACAAAATATACCCTTTTGCTACATCTCCGTAACCCGATTGAATCAGCACAGACTCCACACTGTCCTGTATATCTTCTACTCGAATGAGATTCTCCTGAATCTTCGGCTCAAAATCTGCCGTCACTTTTAAGGCAAGCATGTCGATAATATCCGGATGGATCGCTTTTTCCTGTGCTTCAAATGCTTTCGTGATCGCAGCTACAATTTTTTTCAAATGAAAATCAGTTATTTTCCCGTCTCTTTTTGTCACCTGATACATCTATCTCAACCTCCATCATTTACAAATCATGAACCCATTGTAGCACTGTGTGAAACGTGCGTCAATAGCACCAGAAAACCATATATTGTGTATTTTTAGTTTTACATTCCTATATATTGTTATATACCACGCAGTTCTACGTTTGAAACATAGGGTCTTATAACCTCCGCAAACGCCTGCATTTCTGCCTTTTCGCATCCGTTTATCTCATCACCGATCAACTCTCCTGAGTCCACAAAAGACTGCAAAAAATATTTTTCAGCCCCCCGTATCCACCGTCCAATTTCTTCAAACGATTCCCTCGTATGATATTCTTGAATTACCGTTGTTCGAAACTCATATGCAACCGGGTGTCCCAATAAAAATGCCACGCTTTCCTGTATCCGTTCCATCAGTTCCCTGCTTTCTTCGATTCCGGCTGTCTTACAGTATTGTCTTTTACTATTCTTAATGTCCATCGCAACGTAGTCTGCCAGTCCATTTTGAACAAGACTTTTCAACTTCTTTGGAAAACTCCCATTCGTATCCAGTTTTACCAAAAATCCAAGTTCTTTGACTTGTTCAAGAAATCGCTCAATATCATTTTGGAGCAATGGTTCTCCTCCGCTTACACAGACACCGTCCAAAATTCCCTGCCGCTTTTTCAAAAATGTAAAAATCTCTTCTTCCGGATACTTTTCTGTCTGTCCTGTCCCAAGAACGAGCGGCGCATTATGGCAGAACGGACATCTAAAATTGCAACCCGAAGTAAAGATTGTGCACGCCACCTTTCCCGGATAGTCTAAAAGTGTCAGCTTTTGCAGTCCTTGTATATTCATAGTATCACTCTTTTCTTTTTTCTAGCATTCCTAACTACCATAGCACTATCAGATGATATTTTCAATGTTTGGAATGTTTCTTAAAAACCAAATCGAGCATTGTACCTTTCTTGCGTATATGCTATACTTTTCATAACATACGTACTAATTACAAAGGGCAGATTTTTCTTTCTGATACCTGAGTAAAAAGGCGGACCGAATAAAAGACCGATCAGACTTATCAAGATAAGTCTGCCCTTTTTGAACCTTCGCCATAGGCGTAGGTTCTTTTTTAGGAGGGAGTTGTTTATGGAAACAAGAATTGCACTCATTGGCATCATTGTCACAAGTCATGAATCCATTCAGGAATTGAATACATTGTTAAGCGAATACGGCTCTTACATTGTCGGGCGCATGGGCATCCCTTATCGAGAGAAAAATGTCTCAATCATCAGCATTGCCATCGATGCACCAAATGATGTAATCAGTTCACTGTCCGGGAAAATCGGAATGCTTCCGGGGCTCAGCACAAAGACCGTTTATTCCAAACTACCGTTTTAATAAGGAAGGATGATTCAAAAGCTTATGAAAGAATTGATTCAAAAATTAAAAGAAACTCAAAACTTGTCAAAAGAAGAATGGATTTCACTGATTGAAAACCGCTCTGTAGAGCTTTCGGACTACCTTTTCGCGCAGGCGAGAGAGGTTCGACATCAATATTATGGAAAAGAGATTTATGTACGCGGATTGATTGAATTTACAAATTACTGTAAAAATGATTGCTTTTACTGCGGTATCCGAAAAAGCAATGCGAATACTACCCGGTATCGACTTACAAAAGAAGATATTTTGACCTGCTGCAAAAGCGGATATACACTTGGCTTTCGCACATTTGTCTTACAGGGTGGCGAAGACGGCTATTTTACCGACTCTCGTCTTTGTGATATCGTCTCTTCGATCAAGAGTTCTTATCCTGACTGCGCCATCACACTTTCCGTTGGTGAAAAATCTTACGAGAGCTATCAGGCATTATTTGAAGCTGGTGCAGACCGTTATCTTTTGCGCCATGAGACATTTGACTCCGTGCATTACCAAAAACTGCATCCGTCTTCTCTGACTGCCGAAAATCGTCAGCAATGCCTTTGGCATTTAAAAGAAATCGGATATCAGGTCGGTACAGGATTTATGGTCGGTTCCCCTTATCAAACTTCAGAAAATCTTGCCGACGATCTGTTATTTATTAAAAGCTTAAATCCCCAAATGATCGGAATCGGCCCCTTTATCTCACACCGTGATACTCCGTTTAAAGACCAGACATCCGGAAGCTTAGAATTAACACTTTTTATGCTTGGTCTTTTGAGATTAATGCTGCCGAAAGTATTACTTCCAGCCACGACGGCACTTGGAACTATCAGCCCTAACGGACGGGAACTCGGTATTCTGGCAGGTGCCAATGTCATTATGCCGAACTTATCCCCAATCAACATCCGGAAAAATTATCTTTTATACGATAATAAAATCTCTACAGGAGACGAAGCGGCAGAATCTTTAAATAGTTTAAAAAGAAGCATGGCAGATATCGGATATCAAATCGTGGTATCCCGCGGGGATTCCCTGAACTAACACTACGTAAACCTGCCCTCACCTGCTCAATTAGGGACAGGGCTATTGTCAATTGGGGACGTAGTAAAAGTCACTTTTACTACGTCCCCAAACTAAGAAAGGAGACAAACCTATGTATAACCCAGCATCAAAAAAAGCGGAAGAATTTATCAACCATGAAGAAATTTTAGCGACATTAAACTACGCAGAAGAAAACAAGCACAACGAAGTGCTGATCACAGAATTAATCGAAAAAGCCAAACTTCGCAAAGGGCTCTCACACCGTGAGGCATCTGTCTTACTGGCGTGTGACATCGAAGAAAAAAATCAAGAAATCTATGCTTTAGCCGAACAGATCAAGAAAGATTTCTACGGTAATCGAATTGTCATGTTTGCCCCACTATATCTTTCCAATTACTGTATCAATGGCTGTACCTATTGCCCATACCACATGAAAAATAAGCACATAGCAAGAAAAAAACTGACGCAAGAAGAAATCCGAAAGGAAGTCATCGCACTTCAGGATATGGGACACAAGCGTCTTGCCCTCGAAGCCGGTGAGGATCCTGTAAACAACCCAATCGAGTACATTTTAGAATGCATCAACACCATTTACAGTATCAAGCATAAAAATGGCGCTATCCGCCGTGTCAATGTCAATATCGCTGCAACAACTGTCGAAAACTACCGCAAGCTTAAAGAAGCCGGAATCGGAACTTACATTCTCTTCCAAGAGACGTACCACAAAGAAAGTTACCTTGAGCTTCACCCGACCGGACCTAAACATGATTATGATTATCACACCGAGGCGATGGACCGTGCAATGGAAGGCGGCATCGATGATGTGGGAATCGGCGTCCTTTTCGGTCTTGATAAATACCGCTATGAGTTTGCCGGACTTTTGATGCATGCAGAACACCTCGAGGCAGTCTGGGGAGTCGGCCCGCACACGATCAGTGTTCCTCGTCTGAGACACGCAGATGATATTGACGCAGACGCATTTGACAACGGAATTGACGACGATATATTTGCAAAACTGGTTGCCTGTATTCGTATCGCCGTACCTTACACCGGCATGATTATTTCTACCAGAGAAAGTCAGAAATGTCGTGAACGCGTTCTCCATCTTGGCGTCTCCCAGATCAGCGGTGGTTCCAAGACAAGTGTCGGCGGCTATGCTGAACCGGAACCGGAAGAAGACAAATCCGAACAGTTCGACGTAAGCGACACAAGAACCTTGGATGAGATCGTCAAGTGGCTGATGGAACTTGGCTATTTCCCAAGCTTTTGTACCGCCTGTTATCGGGAAGGACGCACCGGAGACCGTTTTATGTCTCTTTGTAAAAGCGGACAGATTCAAAACTGCTGCCAGCCGAACGCACTGATGACCTTAAAAGAATACCTGATGGATTATGCTTCCCCTGAGACAAAAAAAATCGGAGAAAAATTAATTTCAGAGGAAATCAACCACATTCCAAATGAAAAAGTAAGAAAAATTGTCATTGATAACCTGAAGGCAATCGAAGAAGATAACCGCCGTGATTTCCGGTTCTAGGAGGAAAATTATGAGTCTCAATAACACACCATCTTCCGAACGTATTCATATCGGAATCTTCGGGAAGCGAAATGCCGGAAAATCCAGCGTCATAAACGCCATCACCGGTCAGGATCTCGCCATCGTATCTGATATCAAGGGCACGACGACCGATCCTGTCCTAAAATCCATGGAACTGCTGCCTCTCGGTCCAGTTGTCCTGATTGACACACCGGGACTTGACGATGAAGGCAAGCTCGGTACACTTCGCATCAAAAAAGCATATCAAATGCTAAACAAAACCGATATTGCTGTCCTTGTCGTGGATGGCAGCATCGGCATGACAGAAGAAGACGACCGGATTCTTACTCGAATCAAAGAAAAAAACATACCATATGTCATTGTCTTCAACAAAATGGACTTAATAACAGATGCTTCTGTGAATACCAGACAAGAAAGTCATTCCCTACAAGTCAGTGCCAAAAACGGCTATCATATACAGGCATTAAAAGAATTGATTGCAAGTCAACTTCCAAAAGAACTGACTAAGAAAAAAATTGTAGGAGATTTGATTGCACCACTTGATTTTGTTGTGCTTGTCGTTCCCATTGACAGTGCTGCTCCAAAAGGCAGACTCATCTTGCCACAGCAGCAGACAATCCGTGATATTTTAGATGCAGGTGCAGTCTCCATTGTTGTAAAAGATACGGAATTAAAAGATACATTGGACAAACTTGCTGTCAAACCAAAACTTGTCATCACCGACAGTCAGGCATTTGGAAAAGTCTCCAAAGAGGTTCCTCGTGATATTCCGTTAACTTCTTTTTCCATCTTATTTGCCAGATATAAGGGAAATCTAGACACATTGATTACCGGAGCCCGGACACTTGACACCTTAGAAGACGGAGATACTGTACTCATCAGCGAAGGCTGCACACATCATCGTCAATGTGACGATATCGGTTCCGTGAAACTTCCGCAGTGGATTTTAGCGCATACCAAAAAAGAACTCCACTTTTCATTTACAAGTGGAACCGAATTTCCAAATGATCTTTCTGATTATCAACTCATTGTTCACTGCGGTGGATGTATGCTGAACGAACGTGAAGTGAAATATCGAATGAAATGTGCGCTTGATCAAAATGTTCCTATAACAAATTACGGCATCGCAATCGCACATATGAAAGGCATCTTAACCCGTAGCCTGGAACCATTTTTATAGACAGTACATCGTGAATCGGAGAATCCTTTATGTCCGGATTCTCCGTAATTCTTTAATCTAAAAACTCTTCTTCCGGCATTCTGACACCCACTGTACTTGTTACCGGAAGTGAAAACACAATCGCCTTTTCTTTACTTTCAAGCCCTGCCTGCTCCATAATCGCTTTCATAATCTCATTTTTCTGCGATGTCTTCGCCACGATCAAAATAATCTCTTTTTCCTCTGCAAGAGATACTCCTAGAAATTTTTCTGCTTTTTCCATTCCGGTTCCTTTTGCATGAATAACCGTTCCTCCACCTGCATTCGCACTCCGTGCTGCATCCATAACATTATCAATACTTCCCTGATTTGCAATTGCAACAAGCAATTCGTACTTTGTATCTTTCAATACTGTTTCCTCCTCTTTTTCAAACTCTTGCCCACCAATCAAATACTGCAGCACTTTTTTTCCACCGATACTGCTCACTGGCACGATAAATGCAATTCCGGTTCCCGGCACATCAATCTGCATCTTAATAATCAATTCCCGCCGAAGTTGTTTCCACATACTCTCCGTTACGATTGAAAAATACACCGCCTTTTCGCTTGCCTCCAATCCGAAATAATCCAAAACGGTACTGTCTGCAGTTCCTCTTCCCAATGCTCCAAAAACAGGAGCCATCTCATTTTTTTCAAATAAGTCTTGGAATTGATTGCGTAATTGCCGGTTTGTAATTGTAACCATCATATATACTTTGCTCATAAAATTCTCGTCTCCTACAATTCAATAATATCTGTATCTCCAAATGCTTCCAACGGTAATACCAAAACAGGTTCTTTGGTTTCTTCTGCCACATGTTTTGAACGTAGTTTGTAGATTGCTCCAAGCACCTGAATCGTAATCAACGGGGTCATCGCTACCATAGCAACTACACCGAATGCATCCGTTACAATATTACCGCCTACTGCCTGGCACGCTCCCATTGCAAACGGCAATAAAAAGGTTGCTGTCATTGGACCGGATGCCACTCCGCCCGAGTCAAATGCAATTGCAGTAAAAATCTTTGGCACAAAAAAGGATAAAACAATCGCAATCGCATATCCCGGAATGATGAACCAAAAGATAGAAATTCCTGTCAGAACCCGAACCATCGCAAGTCCAAGTGATACAGATACACCAATTGACAGGCTGAGCCCCATCGCATTTCTGGAAATGGCACCGGACGTAATTTCTTCTACTTGTTCCGTCAATACATATACCGCCGGTTCTGCCTTAACAATAAAATATCCCATAATCATGCCAATCTGGATAATAATCCAACGATAAGGAAGCGCCGCAATTAGTTGTCCCAGATAATTTCCAGCCGGCATAAATCCGATATTTACTCCTGTGAGAAATAGCACCAGTCCTATATAAGTGTATACAATTCCAACAAGAATTTTCACTAACGTTCGTTTTTTCAACTTCAGTGAAATACACTGAAAAACTGCAAAAAACAAAACAATCGGCAACAATGAAATCAGTATCTCTTTCATATATGTTGGGATCCCATCTGCAAATAGTTTCCACAATTCCACAGAATCACTCGCATCCGGAATAACAGTTCTAGTATAAGTACTTCCCTGCGGATTATAGATAAGCCCTAAAATCAGGACTGCCAAAATCGGTCCAATTGAGCAAAGAGCAACTAGACCAAAGCTGTCATTTTCCGCATGTTTATCACTACGCACCGCCGAAAAACCAATTCCAAAAGCCATAATAAACGGCACTGTCATCGGACCGGTGGTCACCCCTCCCGAGTCAAATGCAACTGCTAAAAAGTCCGCCGGCACAAAAAATGCAAGCAGGAATACAATTGGGTACAACACAACAAGCATATGCGGCAATGCAATTCCAAACAGCATTCGAAGCACCGCTGCCACAAGGAATATCCCTACTCCGACCGCGACTGCTATGATTAATGTATAATTGGGAATAGATGGCACCTGCTCTGCCAGCACCTGTAAATCCGGTTCTGAAATTGTAATGATAAACCCTAGTACAAAGCAGAGAACCACAACCGCTCCAAGCTTTTTTGTCTGCGTCATCTTTGTCCCAAGCCGTTCTCCCATCGGTGTCATCGCCATTTCTGCTCCCAATGTAAAAAACATCATTCCAACAATAAGCATCAATGCTCCAATAATAAAAGCCATCAGAATGCTAGTCGGTACCGGTGCGATTGTAAAACACAAAAATAATACAATCCCAATAATTGGTAAGACTGCTCCCAATGACTCCTTTAGTTTTTCCAGTAATTTTGTACGATATAATTTCAAATGTTTCCGCGCCTTTCTGCCTTCTTTGGCTGAATCTAAGTTTACAAGTTTCTTATCCGTTTTTTTCTCTTCTATTCTATCATGAAATTCATTCTCAAAAAAGAAAATTTTCTATAAACTTTTCTCGTGCTAAACCCTGTAACTTCTTTTCATTTCCTGCTATACTAAATGAAGATACAACAGGAGGACAACGATTATGAATTTTTTAAGTATTTTTGATGTGATCGGACCGAATATGATCGGACCTTCCAGCTCACACACAGCCGGAGCAGTATCCATCGCATTAATGGCACGCAAGATGTTCCCGGAAGATATAAAAAAAGTGACATTCACACTATACGGCTCTTTTGCGAAGACCTATCACGGACATGGCACAGATCGGGCGCTTCTTGGTGGGATCCTTGGATTCTTTACAGATGACGAGCGAATCCGGGATGCCTTTCAGATTGCCAAAGATAGAAATATCACCTATGAATATATCATCGATGAGAAAACTGCTACCGAACATCCAAATACAGCAGATATCGATCTTATTGGCGTGACCGGACATACACTCTCTATCCGCGGTGAATCTATCGGCGGTGGAAAGATGAAGATTGTCCGCATCAACAACATCGATGTAGAGTTTACCGGAGAGTACAGTACCTTGATCGTGCAGCAAAAGGACACTCCGGGAGTGGTTGCTCACATCACACAGGCACTCAGTGAACAGGAAGTAAACATTGCATTCATGAGATTATTCCGCGAAGACAAAGGTGCCAACGCATATACCGTCGTGGAATCTGACGAACCGATTCCAGAGGCTGTATTAGATAAAATCAAAACGAATCCGCATGTATCTGATCTTATGCTGATTCAAATGTAGGAGGGATTAGTATGGATTTTTTTACCGGACAAGAATTGATAGGAGCATGCAAAGAAAAAGCACTTCCTATTTCTGAGATAATGAAACTTCGCGAGATGACGGCAGGATCTCTTTCATCTGAAGAAATTGATTCGAAGTTAGAGACAGTGCTCTCTATTATGAAAAATGCCGCAACCAGACCTCTCTTACATCCTGGAAAATCTATCGGCGGATTGATTGGCGGTGAAGCAAAAAAAGTAAACGATCATGGGAAAACCACTTCCTGTGTCTGTGGCAGTATGCTTTCGAAGGCAATCTCCTATAGCATGGCTGTTTTAGAAGTCAACGCATCGATGGGACTGATTGTCGCTGCCCCGACTGCAGGTTCGTCCGGCGTCGTTCCGGGTGTACTGCTTGCAATGCAGGATGAACACGGATTATCCGATGAGAAACTCTACCAAGGGCTTTTAAACGCAAGCGCCATCGGATATCTCCTCATGCGAAATGCCTCTGTCTCCGGTGCGGAAGCCGGATGTCAGGCGGAGGTTGGCGCCGCAAGTGCCATGTCGGCAAGCGCCATTGTCGAGATGATGGGCGGAACTCCCCATATGTGTCTGACCGCTGCAAGCCTTGCGCTTTCCAATCTGCTTGGGCTTGTCTGTGACCCAATCGCAGGGCTTGTAGAATCCCCGTGCCAAAGCAGAAATGCGATTGGAGTAGCCAATGCGATTACATCCGCCGAACTTGCTTTGAGTGGAATTTCACATCCGATACCATTTGACGAGATGGCGGAAGCTATGTTCCGTGTCGGAAAAAGTCTTCCATTTGAACTGCGGGAAACTGCGATGGGCGGCTGTGCCGGGACACCGACCGGCTGTAAACTAGGCTGTGAGATCTGTAAATAGCATTACCAAAAAGGTGTGATTATTGAAAGCCAGCGCTTCAACAATCACACCTTTTTAGTTCATAATACTTGCAGTGCCTCATTGATCGTCTTGACACCGATAATCTTAATCCCTTTAATATTCTTTACAACCTCTCTTGACACTTCAGGCATAATACAGGTTGTAAATCCAAGTTTTTTTGCTTCGGCGACTCTTTGCTCCGGCATGTTGACTGCACGCACCTCACCGCTTAGACCAACCTCCCCAAACACAATCGTCTTCTCATCAATCGGCTGATTTTTATAACTTGATACAATCGCCATCACAATCCCAAGATCCACCGCCGGCTCATTCATCTTAATTCCCCCTGCGATATTGACATATGCGTCGTAATTAGACAGATGTATTCCTACTCGTTTTTCCAAAACTGCCATCAGCAAATTCACTCGATTATAATCCGTACCTGCCGCAGTGCGCCTTGGCATCCCAAAATTACTGCTGCATACAAGCGCCTGAATCTCAATTAAAATCGGTCTTGTCCCCTCCATGGAACACGCCACAACAGACCCGGATGCATTCTCCGGTTTTCCGTTCAGCATAAATTCTGATGGATTTTCCACTTCCACAAGTCCATTCTGTCTCATCTCAAACACACCGATTTCATTGGTGGATCCAAAACGATTCTTCACACCTCGCAAAATTCGGTAGGATGCATGCCTGTCTCCCTCAAAATAGAGAACGGTATCCACCATATGTTCCAACACTCTAGGTCCTGCAACCGTTCCCTCTTTTGTCACATGTCCTACAATAAAAATGGATATTCCAAGCCCCTTTGCCAACTGCATAAATACATTGGTCGATTCCCGAACCTGTGACACACTGCCCGGTGCAGATGCCACCTCCTCACTGTACATCGTCTGGATCGAGTCAATGATGACAACTTCCGGCTTTCTTTTTTGGATCACATTTTTCACAATCTCTAAATTTGTCTCACATAGGAGCAGTAAATCTTCCGTGAATTCTCCCATCCGGTTTGCCCTGAGTTTGATCTGTTTGAGCGACTCCTCCCCGGATATATAAAGCACTTGGTGCTTATCTTCACACAGTCTCTGACACACCTGCAAAAGAAGGGTAGATTTCCCAATCCCAGGATCTCCTCCCACCAGCAAAAGAGACCCTGGAACAATTCCTCCGCCAAGTACTCTATCGAGTTCCTCTATCTTTGTTTTAATTCGTTCCTCCTGATCAGTCTCCACATGTTTTAGAGCCACCACTTCCGCATCTTTTATCAGCTTCGCAGAAGCAGACTTTGAAAAAGAAACCGGCTCTTCCACAAACGTATTCCATTCTTTGCACATTGGGCACTGCCCAAGCCATTTGTTCTCTTCATGTCCGCAGTTTTGACAGAAAAAAACACTCTTCTTTCCTTTTGCCATATGACTTCCTTTCTTAATAACAAAATTTATATATTATAAAATAGGCTGCGCCTCGGCGCAACCTATTTCACCCAACTATTATCTTCTTACAATTTTTACTTCCACACTGCTGTTCTCATTCAGCTCAGCACTGATACTTAGTTTTCCGCTTAAATTTGTAGTCATCTTATCAACACTCACATCATCCATGTAGACTTCGTATTTACTGTCCGCCTCCAGTTCAACTGTAAACTGTGCATCCTCTGCTCCGGATACCTCAAATGAAAGCACATCTTCTGTCATCTTAAAATGTTCTACAGCAGTTCCTGGTACTGATTCATATACAAACATTCCATTTTTTTCTAATTTTGTAATCTCTTTGAACGTCTTTACTTTATATAAATCTCCCTGGAATTCAAATCCGTCTAATTTTGTCTTTGAAGCAAGTGTGTAATCCCCAAAACTGAGTGTCCCATCTGCCTCTGCTCTCAATAAGTCCTTTACTGCTGCCATCTTATTTTTCCTCCTAAATGGTATAAAATTTCTACTTCTATTATATAATAAATCAGACTATTTTGCTAGTTTTTTGTGTCTTTTGTGAAAAATTTTAGTTCTTTTTTAGATACTCCCACTTCCACATCCATTCCTTCGCAAATCTCTCCGTCTAATATTGCCTCGGCAAGCTTATCTTCCAGTTCCGTCTGCATTGCACGCCGCAACGGTCTTGCACCATATTTCTGGTCATTGCCCTTTTCCACAATATATTTTTTTGCAGAATCTCGAATCGTCAATGTGATATTCATCTGGTTCTTCACACGTCTGATCAATTCTTTGCACATCAACCCAACAATCTTTTTCATGTGATCGATTGTCAATGAATGGAATACAATAATCTCATCAATTCGGTTCAAAAATTCCGGACGGAACAGTAATTTCACCTCGTCCATCACATTCGCCTTCATCTTTTTATAATCGCCGGCGGCATCTTCTTTTGTTACAAATCCCAATTTCTTCGGATCGACAATTGCTTTTGCCCCTGCATTGGAAGTCATAATAATGACTGTATTTCTAAAATCTACTTTTCTTCCCTGCGAATCTGTGATATGCCCGTCATCCAACACCTGCAATAAAATGTTAAATACATCCGGATGTGCCTTTTCAATCTCATCAAACAGTACCACTGAGTACGGGTTTCGGCGAACTTTCTCACTCAATTGTCCGCCATCGTCGTGACCTACATACCCCGGTGGTGAGCCAATCATCTTCGATACACTGTGTTTTTCCATATATTCTGACATATCTACGCGAATCATCGCATTTTCATCGCCGAACAAAGCTTCTGCCAGTGCCTTGGAAAGTTCTGTCTTTCCGACTCCTGTCGGACCTAAAAACAAGAACGAACCTATCGGGCGCCTTGGATCTTTTAGTCCGACACGCCCACGTTTCACCGCTCTTGCAACCGCACTCACCGCTTCCTCCTGCCCGATTACTCTTTTATGCAGCGTCTGCTCCAGCTTTTTCAATCTTGCGCTTTCTGTCTCCGCCAGCTTCTGCACTGGAATTTTCGTCCAGGAGGATACAACAGATTCGATATCCGCCTCAGTGACAACCAGGTTCCGCTTTGCATTGTTCGAATGAAAACGTCTTTTCACACTCTCTAATTTTTTTCCCACACTCTCCTGCTCTTTGTGCAGCAATGATGCTTCTGCAAAATCTCCATTTTTAATCTTTTCTTCTTTTTCCAGTGAGATTTCCTGCAATGTCTGTTCCAGTCTTGTCAGGCTGTCCGGTACTTTAAATCCTGCAAGACTTACCTTCGAACACGCCTCGTCAAGCACATCAATCGCCTTATCCGGAAGATGACGGTCATTGATATAACGGCTTGACAAAGTCACCGCCGCTTTTAACGCGCCTTCCTCAATTGTCACATGATGATGACTCTCGTATTTTCCCTTGATTCCCTCTAAAATACGTTCACACTGCTCATTCGTCGGTTCTTCCACTGTGATCGGCTGAAAGCGTCTCTCCAAAGCAGCATCTTTCTCAATGTATTTCCGATATTCCACAATTGTCGTCGCCCCGATCAGCTGCAGTTCTCCTCTTGCAAGAGATGGCTTCAGAATATTTGATGCATCAATCGCACCTTCGGCGCCTCCTGCGCCAATCATCGTGTGCACCTCATCTAAAAATAAAATAATATTTCCGGCAGATCTCACTTCCCGGATCAATCGTTTCATCCGTTCCTCAAACTCTCCACGGTATTTGGATCCCGCTATCATTCCTGATAAATCCAGCGTCACAATCCGTTTATCTTTCATGCCATCCGGCACAATCCCCGTTGCAATCTGGTTCGCCAGCCCTTCGATAATTGCTGTCTTTCCAACACCAGGTTCTCCCACTAGACACGGATTATTTTTTGTCCGTCTGCTTAAAATCTGCATCAGTCTTTCTATCTCAGACTCTCTTCCAATTACCGGATCTAATTTTCCTTCTTCTGCCTGCGCCGTCAAATCTGTACTGTACTGTGCAAGTACACTGTTACGACCATTTTTGTCCTCTCTGGTGTCCTCCATATATTCTCTCGGATTCACTCCGATGACTTCCAATATTCCCTCCTGCACTTTGCCAAGATTCACATTCAATGTCACCAATGTTCTTGTTGCCACGCAGTCTACATCTTTTAACATGGCAAGCAGCATATGTTCTGTTCCTATCTTCTCAGAAGATAATCGCACTGCTTCCAAAAGCGCATTATCCAAAAGATATACCAGTCTCGGGCTGAACTCCAATGTTCTCTTCGTCTGCATCTCAGTTCCCGGAGAAATCAGTTCCTCGATCACTTTTGTAATCTTTTCTTCTTCCACTTTGTTAGCCGCAAGAATCTGGCCTGCAACACCTGTAAATTCTCTTCTCAAAGCAAGCAGCAGATGCTCTGTCCCCACATATGGATGGTTCCATTTTTTTGCAAGCGCCCTTGCTGTCTCTAATACTTTCGCAGCCTGTTTTGTAAAATCTTTCTGCATCTATCTCCTCCTGCTACCTATTTATAATCTTCATAAATCTCATCTACCAGCTCGTAGATGTCTTCCTTTGTAATATTATGACAATGCGCCTTGGCAAGTGCCACGCGCAGATATCTTCTCATATCTTCCATCGCCCGTATCTTATCAATGTCAAGCGCAATTACGGCTCCTCTTCTTCGGTCAAGCTGCAGGAAACCTTCCTCTCGCAGCACACTGTACGCCTTATTCACTGTATGCATATTAATCCCGATATTTTCCGCCAATTGTCTCACGGAAGGAAGTGTATCTCCTTCCTGTATCTGAGACGTAGCAATCCCCATAATAATCTGATTGCGCAATTGAATATAAATTGCCTCATCACTGTTAAAATCAATTTCTATAAGCATCTTTTTCACCTTTTTTCTTCTGATTGTTATATAGATATTATAGCATTCGCCTACTTCTGTCAACTTTCTATTTTATTTTGACTCTCAGACAATATCATCTCCGGAAAAAGCAAGGACGAAGTTTTATAAAAACTTCGTCCCCATCAAAGAGTTACGCTTCATCTATCGCTTTTCCGATATCATTTCTCTTATATTTGTTTGCAAACTGCACCCACTCTGTCGCTTTGTAAGCGTTTTCGCGTGCTTCTTTCAAATCTTTTCCTTTTGCAGTCACCCCGAGAACACGTCCGCCGTTTGTCACGATCTTATCGCCTTCAAACTTTGTTCCCGCATGGAAGCAATAATATCCGTCGTGTTTTTCAAATTCTTCCAGTCCACTGATTGGAAGTCCTTTGTCATACTTCACCGGATATCCTTCTGATGCAAGCACAACACACACAGCCGCATTGTCTTCAAACTGAAGATCAATCTGATCTAATGTTCCGTCAATACATGCCTCCACAACTTCGATGATATCATTTTTCATACGAGGAAGTACAACCTGTGCCTCCGGATCTCCGAATCTTGCATTGTATTCCAATACTTTCGGTCCATCCTCTGTCAGCATCAATCCAAAGAAAATAATTCCCTTAAATTCTCTTCCTTCTGCTTTCATAGCATCTACTGTTGCCTGATAAATATATTTATTACAGAACTCTTCTACTTCTTTTGTGTAGAACGGGCTTGGAGAAAATGTTCCCATTCCTCCTGTGTTCAAACCTTTGTCTCCATCCATTGCACGTTTGTGATCCTGCGCGGATGTCATCGTCTTGATTGTGTTTCCATCCACAAAAGAAAGTACCGACACTTCACGGCCAGTCATAAATTCTTCGATGACCATCGTGTTTCCTGCTGTTCCAAACTGCTTATCCAGCATAATGGATTGTACTCCATCTTTTGCTTCTTCCAATGTGTTGCAGATCAGTACACCTTTTCCAAGTGCAAGTCCGTCCGCCTTTAACACGATTGGGAACTTCGCTGTCTCAAGATACGCAAGCGCTTTCTTTGCGTCATCAAAGTTTTCATATCCCGCTGTGGGGATATTATATTTTTTCATCAAATCTTTTGAAAATGCTTTGGAGCCTTCCAAAATAGCCGCATTTTTACGAGGACCGAACACTCTTAATCCTTCGCTTTCAAACACATCTACAATTCCACCTACAAGCGGATCATCCATTCCGACAATTGTAAGGTCTACTTCATGTTCTTTTGCAAAAGCTGCCAGTTTTTCAAACTCCATCGCACCGATTGCAACACATTCTGCATACTGTGCAATCCCTGCATTCCCAGGTGCACAATAAATTTTCTCTACTTTATCACTTTTTGCCACACTCCATGCAATCGCATGTTCTCTTCCGCCGCTTCCAACAATTAATACTTTCATTGCGACCTCCTATGCTTCTTCCTCTATCATTACCTTGCCATCTACAACCTTCACTTTTCCATTTGCGATCAGGTCAATTGCCTGTGGGAGAATTTTCCACTCTGCCTGCTCCATCACTCTTCTTTGCAAAATTTCAGGAGTATCTCCCTGTTTTACTTCCACAGCCTTCTGAAGAATGATCGCACCGGTATCGGTTCCTTCATCCACAAAGTGCACAGTAGCTCCAACGACTTTTACGCCCTTTTCAAGTGCCGCCTCATGCACTTTCAAACCATAATACCCAGTTCCGCAAAATGCCGGAATCAGAGATGGATGGATATTGATAATACGGTTTCTGTAAGCTTCGATCATCATTTCCGGAATGACAACCAAAAATCCTGCAAGTACCAGTAAATCTGCCTGAAACTGATCCACGGTATCTAACAATGCCTGATTAAACTCTGCTCTCGACGCAAACGCTTTCGGAGAGACACAGACATTCGGAATTCCCTTTTCTTCTGCTCTCTGTAAAGCATATGCATTCTTATTGTTGCTGATCACGCCCACAATCTCTGTGTTCGTGATCGCACCGCTGTCTACCGCATCCAAAATCGCCTGCAGATTCGTTCCGCCTCCGGAAACCAGCACAACTACTTTTAGCATAAAGTAACTCCTTTATCTCCGGCTTCAATATGACCAACTACATATCCGTCCTCGCCGGCTGCTTTGATTGCCTCTAATGTCTTATCTACATTTTCTTTATCAACTGCAAGAATCATTCCAAGTCCCATGTTGAATGTGTTGTACATCATAGTCTCTTCAATATCGCCATCCACTGCTAACATTTTAAAGATTGGCGGAATCGGATAGCTGTCTTTTTTTACAACCGCGTGCATCCCATCACAGAGCATACGTGGAATGTTTTCATAGAAACCACCACCTGTGATATGACTGCAGGCTTTGATCTTCACACCAGATTCTTTGATTGTGCGAAGTGCTTTCACATAAATTTTTGTTGGAGCAAGCAATGCCTCGCCCAGCGAGCATCCAAGTGAATCATATTCTCTCTTCAATGCCTCTTCTTTCATGTCGAACACTTTTCTTACCAGAGAAAATCCATTGCTGTGAACACCTGAAGATGCCATACCGATCAGCACATCTCCGTCTTTTAATTCTTTTCCTGTGATCAGATCTTTTTCATCTACCACACCAACTGCAAATCCTGCAAGATCGTATTCATCTACTGGATAGAAACCTGGCATTTCTGCAGTCTCTCCACCGATCAACGCTGCGCCTGACTGTTTACATCCTTCTGCGACACCGCTTACGATTGTAGCGATTTTCTCCGGTTCATTTTTTCCGCAGGCAATATAGTCTAAGAAAAATAATGGTTCTCCTCCTGCACAGGCAATATCATTCACACACATTGCCACACAGTCGATACCAATTGTATCATGTTTATCTAAAATAAAAGCAAGTTTTAACTTTGTTCCGACACCATCAGTTCCGGATACAAGAGTTGGTTTTTCCATATCTTTGAATTTCTCCATAGAAAAAGCTCCTGAAAATCCTCCGATATTTGTCAGCACTTCCGGTCTCATTGTCTGCTGAATATGTTTTTTCATCAATTCTACTGATTTGTAACCAGCTTCAATATCTACGCCTGCGTTCTTATAATCCATCTTACTTCCTCCAATATGTGTTCTACATTTGTTTCAAATATTCTTTGTGTCCAAGCTCGTCTAATTTTGCTGCTTTTGCCTGTACCGTTTCTTTCATTTCTTTTGTGTAGGCTTTCAATCTCTCCAACAGCTCAGGATCAGATGTTGCAAGAATCTTTGCTGCTAAAATCGCTGCGTTGGCACCTCCATCGATTGCCACAGTTGCTACCGGAATTCCAGGCGGCATCTGAACAATTGAATACAGTGCATCTACCCCTTCCAAATTCTTGCCTGACATTGGGATTCCAATTACCGGCATCGGGAAAATCGCCGCACACATTCCCGGAAGATGCGCCGCCATCCCTGCTCCCGCAATGATGACTTTAAAATCTTTCTCTTCTGCTGATTTCGCATAGTCATAAAAAACATCCGGCTCACGGTGTGCTGAGATAATTGTCATCTCATATTCCACTCCAAATTTTTCTAACATGTCAGCTGCTTTGCTCATTACTTTCATGTCAGAATCGCTACCCATTACAATTCCTACCTTTGGCATAATTGTTCTCCTTCCTTCGTCTCATTTATAAGTAATCAAAATAAATATTCCACTATTTATAAGTTATTTTACTAATACATTTCAAGGATGTCAACATCTCCACTTGTTAAGAATAATTATAAATGCTTATCACAAATATGGTTCTATCATCTTTTCTACACGCCAGCTTCCTTCAGTGGCTCGTTCAGAATCTCTGTTCCAGACAGCACAAAATGGCCGTCTTTCAGTAACATAATGCGCTCTCCTTTTTCGGTCACAACCGCAATCTCTTCTAACTCTTCATACGGAATTGTGATATCAGTATGACATTGGAAATACGCTTTTGACACATCTTCTTTCCGAAGTATTGAAACCGAATTATCTTTCGCAACAATTTCCTTTCCATCCGGATTATACAATTTATTCTCCTCGCTCCAGCTATAGCATGTATCTCCCACAGCAAAATGCGGTCCCATCTTTTCTGCGATCAGAATCGGCATCTTGTCCTCAATCTGATATTTCTTTGCCACAACATACGCAGTTGTATTCGTTCCGATGGCAAATTCTCCAAGAGGCAGCGTATCATGGTTATGAAGAATATTGCTTTTGATATACTTTTTCGATTGCTCCTCGTCCTCGAAATTGCTGCATGTATACTCTGTAATCTTTCCATTTTCAAATGTAATCTTCAGATCACGGTACTGCAATTCATTGAGATATACTTTACTTACATTCAGCACTCCGTTTGTCCCCTCCAGTACCGGCGAAGTAAATACTTCTCCGACCGGAATATTGACATCCGCCACGCAGTTTTCGAAAATAGTCTCTTTCGCCGGGTCTGACAAACGATAAAGCTGTACTTTTAAGTCAGTCTCATTTTTATCTTTCCCAAGAATATGCACATACTCACCTTTATCCAGCGCATCAATCAAAGCCTGTTGTACGTTTTTATAGACGTTCGCATCTAACGTGTTGATGCGAATGACTTCATCAAAAATCTCTTTATACTGTGCTCCAATCTCCGGTACCGGATAAGCGACAATCGTAAAACTGCGCTCATCCCCTTTGATATACTGATTCGTAAGCTGTCCGGATTTGCTGTCAAACAGCACCGATAATTTTTCCTGCTTTTCTGTGAGCACAACTGACTCCGGCTTTTGCACCGGCGCAAACGGTTCTTCACCGAATATCTCCATAACAGCCGGTCCCGCATGTTCTCCTGCAAGCTCTCTGTACTTCTCGTAGGCATTTTTCATGACATCGAGCTTTCTCTCCATGAACTTCTTATCCAAAAACAGCCCCTGATCCTGTCTGTGATCATACTCATACTGCTTATTTGCAATTGCTCCGTAATATCCTACTTTATAGTGCTGTCGCTTTGTCAATACACTGACTGCTGCCCGATAGATTGTCGGTCTTAGTCCCATCTTTTCAAAATTTTCAATTGCTTTTTTGATTACCCGCTCAAATCCAAGTGTATAACGAATATTTACAACCGATTTTTTCGACAGATCAATCCCCGCATTAACGAATCCAATTCGATATCCTTCCGTGTATACATCCGCCATCTGATCAATTGTCTTCTGTGGAAGTGTATTCAAATGTTCCGCTGTCTTCCACTCATTCTCAGACACATATTCGCCATACTGATACAGATAACGCAAATCGTTTAAATTACTTTTTGTCACGATATCTGCGGCAAACGAACATTCCGGATTCAACTGTTCTTCGATTCTGTCAGCGACAAATACATCACAGTAATCACTCGCATACCAGTAAACAATCTCTTTGAGTTCCTTGTAATCCGGTGTCAATGTCCCCTCAAAACAATTATATATCTCTATAAATAATTCGTTGCAGATTGCAAGATATTCCACCTGCTGCTCATACACATAAGCGATCTCCCCGCGAAGCTCTGTGTATAAAAAACTCAAAAGCTGTCCGATTTCTTCTCCAAACAAAGAAACCGCATATGCCGGATTCGCATAACTTGTATCGTACTGGTCTCCCACAACATCTGCATAGATACTTTCATTCTCTCTTTTTAATTCGTCGAGCGTACACTGTTCAAATGGCTTGTCCTGCATACGTTCCCGAATCTCATTGATCTTCAAAATAAATTCGGATACTTTCCGAAAATAGTCTCTATATAAAACTTCTGTCGTCTCTTCTTCTGTGATTCTGCGGATTCTTTCTATTGAAAGCATATACCGCTCTATAATCTGTTCATTGATTTCTTTCATTTAAAATAGCCCCCTGCAAAAAATAGCAATAAATGCAATGATAAAGAATATGTTGCAACCAATTCCTATCTTACATGTAAGATAGTTTTTCTCTCGTTCTTTCAGCCCTCTCACTGCAAGCACGCACCCAGTCACTGTAAGAATAAGAGTGACAAGTGCCAGTCCTCCGATGTAAGGCGCCGCAGTCCCTGCACTAATGTATGCAATCACAATCATTGCAGCCAATGCCACCAATACAATTCCCGCGATCACACAGGACTGTATCCCTTTTTTAGAGTGTTTCAGCTTTGCCTGTCCATATTTGCGATTGGCTCTTTTTTTTCTTTCTTTTGCCTTATTTTTTCCCTTTTCTTTTCGCATTGTATCTTCTCCTTATCGTATTGCATATCATGAATGTGATATAGCCTAATATTCCCCCCAACGTGTTTAACACCAGATCATCCACATCGAAACATCCCACTTTCGTAAGCAGTTGAAATGTCTCGACCAGAAGACTCAAAGCCAGACTGTTCACTGCAGTTGCCCAAAAACTTCTGTATTTGCTCGCCATCGGCATAAAAAATCCAAATGGCAGGAAAATGACAATATTTCCAAATAAATTTGTAAATGTTGCAAACGCTCCAAGCTGTCCTCTGTAATTCCAAAACCGCTTGATCTCCTTGAACAAAACCAAATTATAATGGTACTCCTGCATTTCACCAGTGCGTCCATACCAGTCAGAAAAGATCAAAAAATAGAACACAAATAAAATGTATAATACAAATAAAATTTTCCCTAATATACGTAATCGTCTTTTCTTTCTTGCGTCCAAAACAATTCCCTTTCCGGTTAAAATGTCAATTCCTGCTTATTCCGCAGTAGACGGGCGCCTCCGATAATCGTTAAAATTCCTGCTGTCACACCTACAACAGCCATGATAATCCCTAGTGCGATATTTCCGGCACCTACTGTTTTCATTGATCGATATGCTTTTTCTACCATGCAATCTCGCCTCCTTATTTCGCTCCGTACTGTTCATAATATGCGTCAATTGCCGCTTTTAATGTATCGTCAATAATAACTTCTCCATTGATTTCTTTGTTATACAGATATTTAACTACTTCTGCCATTGTCACAATCGCATTTGTCTCAAATCCATACAGATCTTTTACTTCCTCCAATGCACATTTTACGCCGCCTTTTCCTACTTCCATGCGGTCTAAAGACACCATCAATCCAACAATTTTCACATCAGCGGCACCTTTTACTTTCGGCACAGTCTCTTCCATAGATTTTCCAGATGTTGTCACATCCTCGATCATCACAACTCTGTCACCGTCTTTTAAACTGCTGCCAAGAAAACTTCCTTTATCAGCGCCGTGATCTTTCTCTTCTTTTCTGTCTGAGCAATAGCGAATTTCTTTTCCGTATAACTCACTGTATGCAATTGCAGTCACAACACTAAGCGGAATTCCTTTGTAAGCAGGTCCGAACAGCACGTCAAAATCATCTCCATATTTATCATGGATTGCTTTTGCATAGTACTCTCCGAGTCTTTTCAGCTGAGAACCTGTTACATATCCACCCGCATTCATAAAAAACGGAGACTTTCTTCCACTCTTTAAAGTAAACTCTCCGAACTTCAACACTTTGCTCTCTACCATAAAATCTATAAATTCTTTCTTATAACTTTCCATATCTCTTAAACCTCCGTATTTATGGGCTTTTTACGCCCTCATTTTCTATTTTTATCCCCTACTACACCATTTTTACACCATTTCACACTCAACTACACCTTTTCTCGAACTTTTCCATTTCCAAGAATAGCGTATCTTCTGTTACATGACAGTACAAGTCCATTGTCATTTGTAATGTGCCATGCCCCAAAAGTTTCTGCAATGTTTTTGGGTTCATTCCACATTCGATTGCTCTTGTAGCAAAAGTATGCCGAAGTGTGTGCAATGTAAAGGGGGAAAAATCTATACCTGCTTTGTTCATGTTCTGAATAACCAACTGCATACATTGATTGATTAAAAACTGTTGTGTCGGCTGATTATTCTTTGTAACAAAAACAAGATTTTGAAATTCTTCCTTTGCAGTTTTGCCTTTTAGAATGATTTCCTGTTTTTGCAGTTTTTGACATTTTAGACTATTGATTGCTTTTGCAGTCAATGGAATGGTTCTTTTTCCGTTATTTGTTTTGGTGTCGTGCATTTCAAATACATATTTTCCATTTTTACTGAAATAACACAATGTATGCTTTACATGGATAACTTTTTTCTTAAAATCTATATCTTCCCATTGTAAAGCTGATAACTCTCCCACTCGCAATCCTGTTTCTAATGCTAAAATAAACAAATTTTCATAAAATGTTCCTTTTGCCTGTTCCAAGAAAAGCTCTGTTTCCCTTATTGTCAGAACACGCCTTTCTTTTTTCTCTTCTTTGGCAATCACAGTATTATCTGTTTTGCGACATTCTTTACAAGCAAATCTGTATCAACTGCCCTATTCAGCATATCTACCAGTATCTTTTTAGAATTTTTCCTTGCATTATCTGTTTTCAATTTATTAAACGCTTCTTGCATAACAATTAGGTTCAACGACGTTAATTTTCGCCACCCTAATTCTTCTTGAATACGCTTATAGTGGGTAATATAAGAACCCTTTGTAGAACTTCTGCAATTTTTCTTGCAAGTGCTTAGCCATATATCGAACCATTCATCTAATGTCATATTCTTATCAACAACATTGATTGCTTTTTCATCATTATACTGTTCGGTTCGCAACTTATGTCTTACCTCATTTAAAGTTTTTGCATAAATTGTCTGTCTTTTACCGAAACGATTGATAAATCGGGCTTGATATAATCCGTCTTTTCTTTGAGATATACCATTCCCTAATTCTTTCCCGTTAAGTGATTTACCCATCACTGCCTCCTTTCCTAGCAAAATCGGGAAAAGAACTATTAAATCTTCTCAATTTTATCATATATTTCCTGTTATTTCAATCGAGGAACTTCCTTAAAAATGTACGAAAAACTGTCAAATAGTCCTTTTCTTACTCTACAACTTGATTATTCAGCCATTTATCTAATCTTGCTTTGTGAGCATACAGACGATTTCCAATCCTAACCGTAAAATTATTATATGGATTATGTAAAAGCTCCCTTGCTTTCGTATCACCAATCCCTAGATATTCTGAAAGTTCCTTTACGTTTAATAATGCTTTCTCGATACGATTACCCCCTTTCCTCTAATCTTCTTGCTTTTATGTAATCATCATACAACTGTTTCTGTGTGATATTCATTTCTCCATTTTTTACAAGATTACCGATATAATCTCTTTTCTCTATCTTCCCAACCTCTGCAAACAGTTTCAAAGACGGGGCAACATACTTTTCCAACCACTCCCATACCTTTTGCAGACTTTTCTTCTGTGGTTGCATGGTAAGTTTTACCTTGCCTATATCTTTCATCAGTTCCGCCCACGCTTGATAGGTTGGATAAAGTCTTTTTCGTGTTGTCATGCTATCTGTCGGCTTTTCTAAAAATCGTATTTTGCTGTTCAATACTTCCATTGCCAGTCCTGCCACATCTCTATATCTCAATAATTCCTGTACTACGCTAACTGCCATTTCCTGCCGAAATCTCAACTCATATCTATTCCAATTTTCGTCTAATTCTGTTCCATATTTTTTATTCTGTTCATATCCTTTTTCATAAAATACCAATCTCAAATTGCTGGCTGAACTGCCGAGATAAAGACTACCACCTTTACTCTGAAACACTTCTTCTTTCAGTTCTCCCGAGTCGTGAAAATCTATCTCCCTTAGTTTTGTGGAAAGCAATCCCTCTTTTGTCCGTACAATCAAATCGGGAATACTCAAATACGGTTTTCTATCATCTATCGCCAAATCAATCCGAGGAACATTGATATGATACTGACAAACTCTGTTTAAGAAATCAAACCATGTTTCCTCATTGAGTTGTAAAAAATTCTCATAGTTGCGACAGCCTTTCCCACTCATCAAAATCTGAAAGCCTTGATACTGTGCATTTCCTGTCGGCTTTAGCACCTTGATATTATCGAAGATTGCCACAACCTCATGCCCTGCAATCCCTTTTTCATAGCCTGTTACCGTCATAAGTTCCAAAGGTATTCTCAGCACATCTTCTATAACTGCTTCTAACGGAACTTCCTTAATGGTTATCTGACACCAGTCTATCAAAGCACTTAATTCTTCTTTCTGTCGTATTACTCCCCTGTTAGTGTAGGGGAGTTCTGGAAGAAAACTTCCGCTTCTTTCTTCCAAATTTACCATACCTCCTATCTGCAATGGCGTTGCCATTGCCCTGCCCTCAACCTGCCGTTTGGTACGTCAGAACGAGGACAGGAACTTTGACCGCCTACATATTTTTGTTTGCAACAGGGCGGATACCCTTACAGGTAATCTTCTCCACTAATACAGGAAAGTTTCCTCTCTGCACATAAGGGGCATATACTGGTTCTTCCAGTTCCACCACCGCATAAGGCTCAATCTTCGGAAGTTCCGTTGCTTCCAAGCGAATATCCACGCTGTTCCCAAGCTTCATGCTTCCAAGATGAAGTTTTAAGGCTTCCACTTCCTCTGTTTTCTTCTTACTGTCTTTATCATAGCGGTAACAGTTATCCGCACCCATGAAACGAAGTTCTCCAAATGCTTCTTTTACCTGTTCTTTTGTCAATGTAATCTGCATACACGTTCCTTTCTCCCCGTTGAACCGATAGGTCAGTTTCTCATATTTTCAATTTCTTATTACGACGTCGTTTGTGGTTCAGTTATTTCTGAACTTAATTGTATATTAGCACAGACATATTTGTTTTGCAATAGGAAGTTTAGTTTTTTATAAACTTTTTATTTTCTTTTTTCTGAACTTGTGGTATAGTGTCCTTAGACGATAAGATATGAAAAGTTATAACAGGATATGGAAAGAGAGGGTTTTCAGATGAATACAATCGCAGAACGGATTAAATTTGCCATGAAAGCAAAAAATAAAAAACAAGTAGATATAGTCAAAGATACTGGTATCAGCAAAGGAGCGTTCAGTTCCTATCTTTCGGGACAGTACAATCCGAAAGCCGATAAACTAGAACTGATTGCCGACTCTTTAGATGTAGATTTGCGTTGGCTTTACGGGGAAAATGTACCTATGGAAAATGCTCAAAAAGATGATACTGCTCTGCAATATGTCTTTTACAACAACTCCTGCTCCGAGTATCTTCTTGATGATTTAGATGATATGTATATCGCAATGAAAACACAGTATTCCGCCCTCATTCCACGCTTTTATGTCCTTGTCAACCGAAGCGGAAATGAAGTACACATACTGCCATTATTTTTAAGAGAAGATAGTTCCGAGTTCTACGAATGTCCGTCTGATTTTTTCCATGCAGACAAGCACAGCGTTTTCACAAGAGATTTTGACAGTATCAGCGTGGAACTTTCAACTGCCACCGTCTATTATTATGGAATTGATACAAAGACTTATGAACCGAAAGTTTCCACGCTGTCCTACTCACAAGCTGACGATTGCTTTTATATCGACAATGGAATACAGAGCGGTCACATAAAGGCATTTGAAAAAGAACTGGTAAAAGAAGCACTTTACTTAAAGCATAACCCCCAGTAACAGACAAGAGGACTTGCAAGGTTTCTGACCTTTCAAGTCCTCTGCTGTATCATGGTGCTGTTGGCTGTGTCCGTTCCGTCAAGGACTGCCCTACGGCGTATCGGCTTCGCCTTGATCCTTGACCTCACTATAATTGTACAACTAACTTCATCATATAATAATATTCTTATCAAAATCGCCCAAATATAATTGATTATTGGTAAAAAACACGATATAACAACCAAAAATCTAAAAGCAAGGAGGATTGATTCCCATGGTATATGTGTAAAATATTAAGAATTCTTTGTTAAAATTTGTATTACATTCAGAAAGGAGCGTTTCTATGAAGATTAAGAAAAAATTAATGGGTATGTTATCTTGTTTATTAGTAGCAACAATTCTTCCAGTACAAGTATATGCTTCTGAATCAGCACAACCTTATGAACGAACATACTATTCTAAGGAAAACAATACAGAAGTTATTATTGAGTCTAATGCATATAATATGCCAGAAGAAGATATTTCCGAAATTGTACGTGAAAATCCTAATACAAGAATTATAATTTCAAATTATGTTGAAGCAGAACCAACGATTCAACCTCGATTAGTTATGGGCGTTGAAATCACACAAAAAAATACAACTCAATCGAATTATGTGGATAAAGATAGTTTTGTTATATCTGTTGCCAAAGGTTCTAAAGTCACATTAAGCGAAACTTGGACTCAATCACTTGCGGCATCTGTAACACATAAAGAAGCAAAAAACGCTTTAAAATTGAATGGTACTATTACCAAAACATATACTAAAACTAAATCTTTCTCAGGACCACCAGAAAATAGTGCATATAATAGTCGAGAGTATAGAGTAAAGTTCTATGCTGACAAAGGTACATATAAAGGCTACTATATCACAGATATGGGAAGAGGTCCTTCAATCAGCGGTTCATTTAAAAATCCTTTACGTTATGCAGAATATAGCATTGACAAAAAAATTTAATAATATATAAATAAAGGTTGGGAAAAGCAGTCCCAACCTTTTATTTTTTCCTATATGCTTCATATCCACAAATCAATACTCCTATAATAAGGATAAGTATAGAAATTAAAAAGGGAAGTAGTACATCATTTTCCCTAAAAGATACGATTAAACCACTTTGACCATTTACAATACATGGATTTAAAATAGTATATACAAAGCAGGCAAATGAATATATAAATCCAATAGTAGATAAAATTATCCCTAAAGCAAATTTTTTCATTTCAATATCCTCCTATCTTTAAAATTTCAAACATTGAATTTATGAATTAAGTATATCACTTTTCAGTAATCGCAGCAATAAAAATTAACATATTTACCCAAATACATACTTTTGCATTTCTACAAACAATAGT
The DNA here is from genome assembly GCF_900104635.1 of Coprococcus phoceensis. NCBI lineage: Bacteria > Bacillati > Bacillota > Clostridia > Lachnospirales > Lachnospiraceae > Coprococcus > Coprococcus phoceensis. The sequence goes on along the minus strand of NZ_FNWC01000005.1, from coordinate 104,320 downwards.
CTCACATTTTTTTATCATTCAATTTAATAATTCTTTCCGATTTACTACACCATTTAGTACACCATTTTTGTATCAAACTACACCATTTTATGATATATTACATCACTTTACTATTTTCAAAATCTTGCAAAACATCAGTAAATACAAGGGTTTAAGAAGTTACATCAACTTATGGAAAAGCATTGTCAGAAAATCTATAAATTCTTTCTTATAACTTTCCATCTTTTCAACCTCCAAAAAATACCTTTTAAATCCTCTCAATCTTACCACAAATTGGGGGCGATTTCAATTGAGGAACTTTTTCTAATTGAAAATACTCATATAACTCCTGAACATAACGAAAAACGTAATCAGGATTCTCTTTTTCTAAGCTAATTGTACTTGCATGTCTCTTCCATGCCGCAGAAATACACATCACTCCTAGTTCTCTGCAAACCTTTATATCTTCAACAGTGTCACCTATGTAACAAAATTCATCTTTAGATATAGAATATTTGCACAGAAGATATTCCATATTTTCCTTTTTATTCGCAGCTCTTTCTGAACCGCATAGTATTTCATCAAATATGTTTGATATTCCTAATTTTCTCAACGTAATTGCACAACATTTTTCACCCTTCCCTGTAATCAACGCTACTACAATTTTTTGCTTTTTCAAAAACATTAATAGTCTTAACATATCCGGAAACATTTCTGTAACTTTATCATGCAGCTGCTCGTATTGGTCGTAAAAGTCCTTTATTGCAGATTCCCAATCTTGGGTAACAACAGATTTGACCATACCTATTTCATTAAGACCGAATGTTTTCATAATTTCCTTTTCGCCAAGTTCATGGTCTACATACGGCGATATACTGTTTTGAAACGCTTGTATACACATTGGAATTGTGTCTGCTATTGTTCCATCCATATCAAAAGCAACGATCTTAAACATTATATACTTTCTCCGTTAATCTTACGAATTACCCTGCACGGATTACCTACTGCCAGCGAATTTTCCGGTATATCCTTTGTAACAACACTTCCAGCACCTATAACAGAGCCATCGCCTATCGTTACCCCCGGAAGAACAATAACGCCACCACCTAGCCAGCAACCATTCCCAATTTTTATAGGTAATGCATAGGTACACCGGATTAATTGTTCTGTTTCTAAGTTTGCAACATATCTTTCTGCCAACTCGACAGGATGTGTTGCTGTATAAAGCTGCACATTTGATGCAATCAGCACATTATCACCAATGGTAATTTTATTGCAGTCTACAAAAGTACAGTTCATATTGACAGATACATTATTTCCCACATGAATATTCCGCCCATAATCGCAGAGAAACGGTAATGCAACTGATACCTTTGTACCGATTTCTCCAAATAGCTCCTTTAAAATATTTTCTTTTTCTTCTTTCTGTTCATATTCAAGTGCATTATATTTTTTCAATAATTTTGTTGCACGACTTTTAAAATCCAGAAAAATTTTGTCATGACAATTATAGCACTCCCCTGCCATACATTTTTCTAATTCAGTCAATCGTATCACCTCCTGACTTCAGAATAGAAAAAAAGCTGTTACAAAGCAAGTAACAGCCTGTTTCTTATATTCTCTTTGCCAAAGCTTCAACGATGAAAATAACCGGAATCTGTGTAGTTCCGTTATATCCCCCATTGATACGTTTGGTGCTCAAATGATACGAAAAATTCCAATCAGACATTTTTGCCAACGTTGATGCAGACGAATTCGTAATACTTAATATCGTGCATTGCTTTTGCTTGAACTGGTGAATAGCTTCAATCAACCGATCTGTTTCGCCACTTTCAGAAAGAGCAATTACAACTGTATTTTTCCATTGAAATGTTGTAATCGGATAAAGCGTATCTTCTAATCCTACTGCAAAATGTCCCATATTTGCAAAATATCTTGCTCCATATTTTGCGAGTGTGCCGGATGATCCCATACCCACAAAAATTGTCAAATCTGCATTTCGAATAGCATCGACTGCAAACAACAATTTCTTTTCAAACGCACTCGAATTTGCTCTGGCAAAAAAATCAGAAAGTTCCTGCAATTCTTCCATTGGAGGATATGTATTTTGTAAGACAATTTCCTTTTTCAAGGCTTCTTTAAAATCAGAGTATCCCTCAAAATTATTTTTATTACAAAAACGTAATATCGTTGAAGTAGAGATATGTATTGCTTTTGCCAGTTCCCGAATAGTCATATATTGAACCTTATCAATATTGGAAACAATATACTTATAAATACAAATATCTGTTTCGTTGTATTTTTGTATCTCCTCATATGAAAACATAATACGATTCCCTCTCTTCCTTTATATATTTAAGCCTTCTGTGTGAGTCTAATTGTAGCATATTCCCCAGACTGACGGTACAGAACGCGCTACATCGGCGTTCCAACCTCAATCAAATTGCCATCCAAATCATAAAAACGAATTACTTTCTGTCCCCAGCTGTGCACCATGAGATGATTAACATATTGAATCGAAGGATATAATGTTTCCAGTTTTTCAATAAACGCTTCCATATTTTGTTCCTCAAAATATAACTCACAAGAATTGTTTTTCGGGATAATATCTTTTCCAAGAAATTTTTTCCATATTTTTTCATCCTGTAACACAAGACCTTCCGTCAGAATCATGTTACCGTCATTGTCAAGTACCATATCAAGCCCAAACAAATCATGATAAAAGCGTTTTGACTTTTCAATATCTTTTACAACAATCAAAATATTCTTTAATTTCATTCCCTGTTCTCCTTTATCTCCATATTTTTATAAAAAGTATGTCTTAATACATGCGTTTTGTTATACTTCTTGACTTCTCCTTTAAACGGAGTTTTACGCCTTCTTCCGTGTCAGGAAAATTCCAGCAACTGCTCCACCAAAGACTATCGGCGCTAACCTGAAAAACAACCATTCAAATGTATGAAAACCAACTCCCAAAACAGCTGTTTCCGGGTCATTATAATTCCAATTTAGATAGGGGCTGTTTAATTCAATTAAGACCGCTGAAATTATTACGATAACTGCACACAATATAATAAGTAATCCTTGAATAATTTTTCGTCTTGCAATCTTCTTTTGTGCGAGTTGTAAATTTATAATCTCCAATTTTTCTGAAATTACTTCTAAATCACTGATCTTAGTTTCAACAACAGTTTCTCCAAGTAAAATACTAACAGGGGTTTCTAGAACCTCTGATATGGAAATCAGCATATCAGAGTCAGGAACCGACATTCCAGTTTCCCTTAGTTAAAGATATGAACCCTCTTTATCAGTCTACTTTTCCAATAAATCGGTAATATATCTCTATTTCCTGTATTCTTTCGTTCTCCTCATTCGTTGTTGCTTCGTGAATAAGGATTTTTTCTATCATTGCATTTAATAACGGTGCTGTCAGTTCCTTTGGTACGGAATACTCCTTGATTAACTCAATCCACCTTTCAGCACCTATCATATCCTGTTCCATTTTACTTAATTCTTCTCTTAGGTTGGTTATCTGCTGTTCCAGTTCTATCTGTTCTTTCTGATATTTCCCCGACAGCATGATGAAGTTTCGTTCCGTTATCTTCTCACAGGCTCTATCTTCGTACATTTTCGCAAACAAGCGGTCAATCTCATTTTGTCGGTTCTCGGCTTTCTTCAAGGCACTTGCCTTTTTCTTCTTTTCCCGTATTCGCTCTGCATTGCCAGCCTTTTGTATCTTATTCAACACCTTTTCTTCGTCCTGCTGTACTGCCTTAGCCCAATACTGCAATCGTTCCAATACGGCTTGATACAACACATCATAACGGATATAGTGCATAGAACAAGTACCTTTGCCAAACTGCCCGTAGTAACTGCAAGCATAATAACTGTATGGCGTTTTATTTGCCCTATTTGTCGCAAACCGCATAGACCAGCCACAATCCGCACACTTGACAAGCCCTGCAAATATCGGCGTTGCTTTTTCCTTTGTCTGTCTACGCCTTGATTTTATCTGTTCCTGCACACGATAGAACACTTCCTTGTCAATAATCGGTTCATGGGTATTTTCTACTCGAAACCATTCACTTTCGGGCTTACGCACTTTTTTCTTGCTCTTGAATGAAACTGTTGATTGTCGATTATGAACGCTGTTTCCGATATAGACTTCACTTTTTAAGATTGCCTTGACATGAGCAATCGTCCACTCATAACGCTTGCTTTCGGGCTTTCCCTCAAAGATGTGTGCAAAAGTACCGTACCTTGTGAAATTCAGCCAAGACGCTGTCGGAACTTTTTCTTCTCGCAGTACCTTTGTGATTTTGGCACTACCGTAACCTTGATAGGCTAGGGAGAAGATTTTTTCAACAATCCATTTTGTTTCCTCATCAACCAGCAGTTTTCCTTTGATGTCGGGGTGTTTCTTATATCCTAACGGAGCATAAGCCCCATAATACGCACCCTCTGCAAATTTTGTCTTAAATGCAGATTTCACTTTACGGCTTGTATCTCTTGCCACCCATTCATTGATGATATTCTTAAATGGTGCAATCTCACTTTCGCCTTTTTCGCTGTCTACACCGTCGTCAATCGCTATGTAACGGACATTATGGCTGGGAAAATACAATTCTGTATATTGTCCTGTCATAATATAATTTCTGCCAAGTCGGGAAAGGTCTTTCGTTACAACACAGTTGATTTTTCCTGCCTCTATATCTTCAATCATTCTCTGGAAACTCGGTCTTTCAAAATTTGTTCCCGACCAGCCGTCATCAATATATTCATCAATCACATTCAAATGATGTTCTTTTGCATATAGACGCAACATACTTCTTTGTGTGGTAATGCTGGAACTTTCGCCCTGTAATTCATCATCTCGGCTTAACCTAAGATAAAGTGCAGTATTGTAAATCTGTTGTTTCATTGTCAGTTATCCTCCTTTATAACTAACCCGTGTTTACAATACCTGCTTGCAAGTAAAGTATAACACGGGTACTTTTTGTCATTCAATCTATTTCTTACAACTGCACCGATTTTATGCGATTGTCTGCTTTGCTTTTTCCAGCATAACATCTGTCAGAAGTTCTCCCATTGTCTTTCCCTTTTCGGAAAAATGCTCTTTTATAACAATCTTTGTTTTTCCTCTGTTGTCAATGCCACGCTTATTATTTGTCTTTTCCTGCCTTGTTTTTACAATATCAGCAATAACACATACCCCCTTTCTGTAAAAATCTTTTCTAAGCAATTCAACGGCTTTTGTCATAGCCCACAGGAGTTCCACCTCTGCATAGTTCTTATGTAGCCGTACCCATTGCGTGCGACGCTCTGAACGCTCAAGCTGTGGCTGTACGGGAGTATCATTATCAGACAGGACAGGTCATGGCGATAAAAGAGAACAAATCTTTTACAGGAACACAAATAAGTTGTCGCTCGCTTTTGCAGGGGAAAGGTCATGGCGTATCTGTTTCAACGGCTCGCTGTCTGTCAAACGTATTGAACTGCTTTATTCAGTTGTCAAAGAACATGAAAGAAGAAAATCGTCTTTCCTATATACCGCGTTGGAAAAGAGCAGAAGCGTAACCAATCTTCAAAACTTTTCTCTTTTCCTGCACCATATAGGGAAAGAAAGTGTCATTCTGCTAAGTTGGTGATGAAAAAATCTGATTTTCTTTTCACACCCTAACTACCCATGCAACACTATTACTACCAACTATGGAATGAAAGATTTTCTTTGCTCCATATAGGGAATGGAAACTACGGATTGTTAAGTTGAAATTGAAAATCGTTTCTTCTTTCACATCATATAGGGACAGCAACCACCGATTTAATGACCTGTTTTCAAAAAAAGTCAGATTTCCTTTCCTTGCACCATATCTGTACGCAAGTAACCGTTTTGTTGCAGATTTTTTGAAGAAATTAAAAAATACCGTCATTCCCTTGTGGAACAGCGGTATCTTTCTCAATCATATCTGCTATGTCTGTTGTCATTTGTTTAATTTTTAATTCCTGCTTTTCTGTTAGTCTTGTATGTCTGTCGATTTCTTCCAGATAATTTGCTCCTGTTTTCTTTTCAATCTCTTTTATCATCAATAAAGAGGGCATGACCTGTCTTTCTAACCAGCGTTTTGTTTTCTCCATATTGACAGCAACAGGCGTCATAATAAACGGAAGTGAGGTCGTTACATTATCTAAAAATATATCCCATAAAATATAATCGGGAAAATCTATCTGTGTGAGGATAAGGCTTGCTATGGTCTGTTCGGGATTTCTTGTAAAAACAAGTTGTTCTATCGTTTGTTCTGCTTTTCCATTTTTTAAACGAATTTCAAAGCGGTTCTTAATGTTTGTTTTTATACCTTTGCTTTTTTGTTCCTTTTCTTTTTCATACAGGCAAAAGTAGATGGAACTATTCTTTGAACCGATATAAAAGGTTTTTGCAGTATCTCCATGTGTACCCGATAATTTCCCGCTGTCTACTGCTTCATGGGTTCTTGAACGTTTCCATACCTTGTTGGCATAATAGCGTTCCCTTAGAATTTCTATATCCAGCAGTCCGCCCATATCATTGACCGCTAAATCTATGCGTTTAAAAACACCTTGATAATCTATACAACATCTTAAAAAGTAATACCAGTCTATCCCTCTTGCCTGTAAAACATATTCCAAGTTCCGACACCCCATACCTCTTAATTCCAATAAAACACCCATAGAACTATCTTTAGAAGCATTTACACTAATATCCCCATAGACATACTGTTCTTCATAGCCATACATTCCGTAATCTTCATGGATAAAATATTCGCTCTTCATTGCCAGTACATTTTTTATAATTTCCAATGCGTCTGTGGTGGGAAAACGAACACGCAGGTAGTCAATCGTTAAAGTGAAAGGCTGAGTACAATTACAATAATCAAGATAATGCAAAAGTATATGTTTCATTTCTTTACTGGCTTTTGTTTTTCCGTTTTCAATTTCATTTAAGTTCTGCCTGCTGATTTGTAGTTCCTGTGCCAGTCGTGATTGCGAGTAATCACAGGCATTTCTCTTTTGCTTTAATGTTTCAATAAATTTTATATCATTCATGCTTTATTCCTCCAATCAAAAAAGGCATATACTCATAGGAGCATACACCTTGTATCTTATATTTATTTTCTATTGATATGCTGTTTTAGACCTGTCGGGTAGAAAAAATAGGGTGTGAAGTGAAATAAGTTCTTATAACCTTATAAATCGTTGCATATCAGCAGTTTTGTATTTGTTTTTGCTCTTGTCTTTTGTAATAGTACCCCCCTGTTAGATAACGGGGGCTTAATCTTCGCTCGCCACAGGCTCGCTCACAGACGAAGTGAACCAGCCACTTGCAAGACATGGCAGAAAAATCTGAGAGATTTTCCTGCCACCGTGTCTGGATCACTCCGTCTGTTTAATCATTTCCTTTATTTTCTTGTATAGGTACTCCATTTTTCTTCATGTATTCTATAAAAGACTCAGTCCCTATTAGCATTGCATCTAAATTTATTTTTTTCTCGTTCTGCACTATGATTTTTATACTACCGCTTGTACTGATTTCAATATATTCTATTTTTGTAATTGAAATCTTTCTTTTCTTCATAGGGTAAATAACAATCAATTCCTGTTCTTCTATAATTATTTTATATTTACTGATTGCCCATGCAGTAAAAGCACTAATAATCCCCATAACCAAAAACAAAATAGTAATACCAGTATCTTGCCATAAATATATAATAACCACTGAACATATCATAGAAATAATGAAACACCCATATAAAATTTTAGAAAATACAGGTGGAAAGCATAATTCTTTTAAATCCCCTTGCAATTTATACTTTTTGCTTGTTATCATAGATATTATTCCAAATACTAATGTCATAAAAAATAATCCTATTATTTTCATCACTTATTCTCCTTAATCTCTCCATATCTACTATTAGGTAAATATCTAACTCTCAGATATTCCCCCTTTTGTATTCCTTTACTATAAACAGTTACAAATATTTCTTTTTTAGTTTTATTATCCATAATTCCAATAGCTCTTGTTTTGTTTTTATCTTCATCACTATAATTCCAAGATGTTACTGTTCCCTCTACTTCAAGATAATTGCCAGAATTTATGTTTGGAAAATCCTGTACAGCAGGAAGAACTACCCGCAAAAACGCAGGAATCAAAATGATACCTATAATACCATTTGAAATCATATTCATCCTTTTTTCATTTCTCTTTACAAAATCTCTCATGTCCAATGGAGCATTTTCCCAACGAAAGATTTTTTTCTTTTTTATTATGTGATATAAAAACCATATTGTAAGAACAGATAACAATAAAGCTTCCATATATAAAACCATAATTATTCTCCCCATACTCTTTTCTCCTAGAAATTTCTTTGCAAATTGTTAACCGATTGATTTTTTATCTGATAATTTATTATATCATTTATAGAACTCACATGTCATTACTTTTCTGCTATCTGTCAAAATATTTTTTATCCCATGCCTTATCAAGAGTGCAAGCATTGCTTACGCAACAAGCTCTTGACAATTCATGCTCTAAAAAATGAAAGATAGTCAAGCAGAAAAAAGAACAAATTGTGCTGTGTTACAGCAACAAAAAAACATCTCATATTTTGTATGAAATGCCATTTTGCTTTTCTTTATGCTATTTTCTTTGTCGTATCAAGGTTCTTTCAATCGTAGTAAATTAGTGGTAAATTTCTTTTGTATTTTCATTCATATTGCTTAAAGTTCCTGCGTTTATGCGGATAATAGGATTTTTAATCTTTTTGGTATAAAAAAGCAGGAGACCTTTTCAGATTTCCTGCTCAGTAGAGTTGTGAAGATGTTATTGTTGTTATTTAATTTCAATGTTCGTCATAGTTACTAACCCAAGACGAACTAAAATAGTTTGTACGATACGACACCAAAAAATACCTAGAATCAGGAGCAAAGCATATAAAATAATTGACGCTTGTAAATATTGTCTGCCAAAGTGAATAAGAATAAGCAGTGGAGACATTAATATTACAAAGAATATAATGCTTGTAATTATTCTTTTTATGTTTTTTGTATCTGCTAAATCAAATTCAGCTCCACAAGAACATTCGTTAGGTATTCCTCCTTTTATTTCAGTACCACAGTTCATGCAATATAGTTTCTTCATTCTAATCACCTCTACAACCTGGAATTGTTCTATTATTATCTTTCAATTTCTATACTTAAAGATTTTCCAGATTTATCACTTTGAAAATTTTCATAATACCAAAAATAGAAAGGCTTTTCACAAAGTTCAAAATAAATAATTTCATCGGGTTTTTTATTTTCTATTTTTGTATTGTAAATATCTTCATCATGTACAAATCCATATAAAAAGCGACTATTGTCTGGACTGATATTTAAGTCTTGCAATCTATCACTTAATGCTAACTGTGATTTTAGTAACGACATCGTATCTTTGTCATACGGGCGGTCTTTCTTTATAACCTCATGTACACTTGTAATATGAGCATATCTCTTTTTACCATCTACTTCCTTAATTTTGAATTTTGAAAATGTCAAACTTGACTCTATATCGTTTTTTTCTGATATATACAAAACACTTTTATAGTTTTCGTTTTCAAACTCCTTTATAATCTTATCAATATGTGTTTTATATTCTTCGCCTTGTTCAAACTCAATAGAGGCACTTAACAGAGCATCCTGTATTGAGTTTGCATAATTTTTATCAGAAAGTAAACTTTCTTTTGAGTTTAAATCTTCTATTGGATAATATTTTGTTATTTCTTCCGGAACATATTTATCGTTCATTTCTGTTCTTTGTATTAAACTATTTCCACCTGTTATTTGACCTAAATATCCAAGCCCTAGAAAAACACTAAACACAAAAATAATTATTCCCAATATTATCCAAATTACCTTCTTTTGTTTAGTCATAAGATTAAGCCCTCTCAATTTATTGATTGTTAAATACAAATTTATATGTTTCTCTGTATTCACATTATACCATTTTCCACTACCCGCTACAATATTTCAAAATCTTAAGACTACTTTTTTCTGCTTTTGAAAAGCTACTTTACCGTCCATAATTTGTAAAGGGTGCCAAAGCATTGCTTACGCAACAAGCCCTTGACAAACCACAGCCTGATAAGTTTAGAGTAATCAAGCAGAAATGAAATAGTCTGCTGTTTCAAGGCAACGAAAAAGAGATACCAGCACATTTATGCAGTATTTCTAACTTAATCACACTATTCTTTTATTCGCAAGCAGGAAAACACAGGTTATTTCTTAATATCCTTTTGTTTGGGAAACTCCACGTTCCCATTTGCTAACTGTTTTATCTGATACATATAATTTTTCAGCCAAATCCTTTTGAGTTAAATTCTTTTCCTTTCTTAATTCGGTTACAAATAAACCAAATTTTTCATTACTAATCTGATACATATATCCACCTCCTGCACACATATTATAATGAGAGTGTGCATAAATCAATCGACCAGCAGTAGAATTGCAGAATATTAGCACATAATTCATCAAATAATCTCCCCATCATAAGCTCGACCGTGCTATCCGCTGTGGAAATAATACCGGTGCTTCTGTCTACGATGATAGAGGCATTCTCTTCTTGTAAAATGCAAAAATTGTCAAATTTTAATAGTTTCTGCATTTCAGTGCATAAACTTGAATAAGATTATAACATTCCATGATTTTGAAATAAGAGAAACCAAAAGTGCGTTAGGTGGCACACGCAGGCAAGCATTTGATAAAACCGGCGAACACTATGAACTCCAAGCGCTCACACTGTTCAGGCCTATGTGAATGCGCTACTGGAAGCATACTTCTTCTATGACATCAAGAGATTTAATATTAAAGGAAAGGAATTCTTACGTACTCTTGGAAAGTATTATATTGTTGATATCGGACTTAGAAACTATCTGCTTGGATTCAGGGATCGTGATAGCGGACATGCAATAGAAAATGTTGTTTACTTTGAACTGCTACGTAGAGGCTATGATGTCTCTATTGGTAAAGTGGATAATTCCGAAGTGGATTTTATCGCAACAAAAGTAGATGACAAACTTTATGTTCAGGTCACAGAGACCATGACCAGCAAAGATGTTCGCAAGCGAGAATTACCACCACTCCAGAAAATCAGCGATAACTACGAAAAAATAATTCTATCCTTAAATACCGGAATGGATTCTTCCTATGATGGTATTAAACCCATCAACTTGATTGATTGGTTGATTTCAGAATAAAAAAGAAATTTTTAAGAAAGCATCTCTTCAGAGGTGCTTTTCTTATACCCATTTTTAAAAGGAAGTGATGACCTATGGGATTCTTTCTGAATCTATTGCTGGTCTGCCAGTCCATGTATATCAATACACCGGTACCAGTGGCAAGGAAAAAACTATCAAACATCCGCTGTATCGACTGATTTACAATGAACCAAATCCGGAAAAGCTAACATCTAATCCACAGCCTAAACCCTACCGCAATTTTCCGGCCATCCACTTTTTCTCCAATCAGACCAAAAAATAGATATGTTTCCATATAAAAACACAATAAAAATCTGATTATCCGCTAAAACACAGTATCTATCAGCATTTTCAAGGGAACAAATACATCAATTTACTACTTATTTACTACCATTGAATGAGCCTTGATACGCCAGTTTTCCTAGATATGCAAAGATATGGTACAGCACATCAGTATTGAAACAAGAAAAAAATTGAATATTTTATAGACTATGGAACGCCTAAAATGACGTTCCTTTTCTATTTTCAGCCGTTCTTATTGGACGGCTATTTTATTACCCAAAATGAAAGGAGCATTAGATTTATGAAAAAGATGTTAAAACGATTGTGTACGGGCTTCTTAGCTCTTGCAACTGTCGTTACTGCTTTACCGACGACACCCGTCCATGCAGAAAGCAAGCAATACTGGACGGAGTCAAAGGAGCGTGTCGGTATCGTTGAAAAAGTAATGAATGACGGTTCGATTGGTTCTACTTTTAACGAGGGGCATTTGACCGTTGAGGGCGAGGACGCTTACTGTATCGACATTAACACAGATTTTAGAAACGGCTACAAAACCAGAGCTGACGTAAGCACCCGTATGAGTGCCGACCAGATAAGCGACGTTGCCTTATCTATCGAATATGTAAAACAGTACACAGACAGCCACAGCGGAATAAGCAACAATCACGCCTACCTTTTAAGACAGCTTGTTGTCTGGCAGAGATTGAGCGTACATCTTGGCTGGCAATGTGATAACGTGCGAGCTTCTTATGATGAAATTCCAAAGGCAACGCAGGACGAAGTTTTCTCTGGTGCGAAAGCCTTTGTCAAAGAGAATAAAGGACGCTATGAATGTGGCGGTTATATCTACTCTGGCGAGGGGCAGGAATTAGGGCAATTCTGGGCGAAGTTGAATGTCGGAAATGCTACACTTCAAAAGACTTCCAGTAATACCGGCATTACAGACGGTAACGAAAATTACTCTATTGCTGGTGCAACATACGGTGTCTTTGCTGATAAGGACTGCACAAAACAGCTTGCCACCCTTACGACTGATAAAAACGGAAATACAGATGTTGTAGAGGTAAAAGCAGGCACAATCTATATCAAGGAATTATCCGCACCAGCAGGATATAAGGTAGATAAAACTGTATATTCCTTAAAGGTTGAAGCTGGAAAGACAGCGACTTTGAAAGTATCTGATACGCCAAAAGTAACGGACACTTTGATTGAACTTTTCAAGATTGACATGGAAACACAGAAAAACAATCCGCAAGGGAACGCTTCTCTAGCAGGCGCGGAATTTACATGGAAGTATTATGCTGGCTTCTATAATAAAGACAATCTTCCTGCCGAAGCTACTCGTACATGGGTTACAAAGACAATCGCTGAAACAGACAGCGACGGGACAGCCCACTACATTACAAAATTAGCGGACGCATACAAGGTATCTGGCGACAGCTTCTATATGCAGGACAGCAAAGCGGTTCTTCCACTTGGGACGCTAACCGTAGAAGAAACAAAAGCTCCAAACGGCTACTTGTTAGAGGGAGCATATATGCAGGCTGGCGATAAGTCCGAACAGATTAAGGGCTTATATGTAACACAGATTACCGAGGACGGCGACCTTGCCGTACTATCTGGAAGTAACCAGTTTTCCGTATCAGACAAGGTTATCCGTGGCGGTGTGAAAATTCAGAAACGAGATTTAGAAACGGGCGATACCAAACCACAAGGAAGTGCCACTTTGAAAGATACTGCCTTTGACATTATTTCCCTAAATGATAATGCGGTATTGGTTGAGGGCAAGTTCTACAAGAAAAATGAAGTGGTAAAAACAATCCATACAGACCTTGAGGGTGTCGCTTCTACTTCTGCTGACCTTTTACCTTATGGAAAATTCCGTATCGTTGAAAGTGAAGCTCCCGACGGTTACTTAACTGACGGTGCAAAACCGATTGACTTTGCAATCACAGAGAATGGAAAAATCGTGGACTTAACCGACGAAGCCCACTCTATCTACAATCAGATTAAGCGTGGGGATATTGAGGGAGTGAAAATCGGTGCAGGCACACACAAGCGTCTTGCTGATGTTCCCTTTAGGATCACAAGCAAGACGACGGGAGAAAGTCATGTTGTAGTTACTGATGATAACGGGCAATTCTCCACTTCTGCTGAATGGACTTCTCATAAGCACAATACTAACGCAGGCAAGACCAGCGAGGACGGTGTGTGGTTTGGAACTTCTGAAGCAGACGACAGCAAAGGTGCATTGCCTTATGATACTTACATCATTGAAGAAATGCGTTGCGATAGTAACAAAGGCTTTGAACTTATCCCACCTTTTGAAATCGTGGTATCAAGAAATAACCTTGTGATTGATTTAGGGACTTTGACTGATGAATACGAAAAAGAAATCTCTATCCATACCACAGCGACCAGCAAAGACAGCGAAAAGACTATCCTTGCAGGAAAAGAGGTAACAATCGTCGATACTGTCAAATTAGACGGGCTTACAAAAGGTACAAAATATCAGCTCAAAGGCTGGCAGATGTTAAAGGAAGAAAATGCAGAGCTTATCATTGACGGAAAACGTGTGGAAAATGACTATACTTTTATCGCTGATGATGAAGAAATGAAAGTGGAAATTTCTTATACATTCAATGCGTCCGAGCTTGGCGGTAAAAATCTGGTAACATTCGAGGAATTATACGATTTAAGCAATCCAGACGAACCCGTGAAAGTTGCGGAACACAAAGACATTGAGGACGACGGACAAACTGTATTGATTACAGAACGTATCATCAAGATACATACGACTGCTACCGACAAAGACGGCAACAAAGAGATTGAAGCTGGAAAAGACGTTACAATCATTGATACCGTAACCTTAGAGGGCTTGGAAGTCGGTACACAGTACAAACTTGTAGGCTGGCAGATGTTGAAAGAAGAAAATGCAGAACTTCTTATCAATGGGAAACGTGTGGAAAGTGATTACACCTTTACCGCTGACAGCGAAACTATGAAAGCGGAAGTTGCCTTTACCTTTGACGCTACTTCTTTTGACGGCAAACAGCTTGTAACTTTTGAAGAATTGTACGATTTCAGCAATCCAGACGAGCCGAAGAAAGTTACGGAGCATAAGGACATTGAGGACGAGGGACAGACGATTACCTTTAAGGAAAAGCCAGAAGAACCAGAAGAACCAGAGAAACCCGAAACACCACAGACACCAGAAAAGCCTAGCAGACCGAACGACAGTCCCAAAACGGGCGACACCACAAATGTCATGGCGTTTCTTGTGATGTTGCTTACATCTGCTGGTGGACTGGCTGGAACATATCTTTACAAACGCCGTAAAATGAAGAAATCATAAGGCGGTAACGGTATGAGGAAAGAAAAATCACGTTCTCCGCCGAAGCTGTCAAATGGCAGACTTCCGCTTATTCTGGCTTGTCTGCCAACAACCTGCAAGAACACGGATAGTCAAGGGTGCGTAAGCATTTATTTTACCCTTTACTATCTGGGGGCTTGCTGGTACTTCCCAAACCGCCAGAATAAGAAATCACAATCAACAAACTTATCAAAAATAGAAAGAAACGAGGTAAAACAATATGGAAATGAAATATGTCGTGCCAGATATGGCACAGTCTTTTGGAACTCTTGAATTTGCAGGCGAAAGCGACCATGTTTTTGACAGAGATAAAGATAACCGCAGATTTTTCGCAAGAAGAAGCTACAACCTTTATTCAGATGTGCAGAGAGGGGAAAATGTTGTGGTAGAAATTCCCGTGCAGGCTGGCGAAAAGCATTTCAAGTATGAGCAGAAAGTAAAACTTGTCAATCCGAAGTTATACGGCAGAGGTTACGCAATCGGGGATATGGGACATACCGATTATGTGCTAGTTGCTGATGATATTGTAGCAGTTGAAGAAAAGTAAAGGAGTGAAGAATTTATGAGATTATCAAACGGGTTTGTTATTGACAGAGAGAAAACATTTGGAGAATTAAAGTTTACAGCGGTGCGTGATGTGTTCTTGCAGAATGAGGACGGGACACCGAGTACCCAGCTTAAAAAGCGTATTTATGATTTGAAGTGCAGTCTGCATGGTGGAATTATCCCCGTGTCCGTATCGCCAGAAGTGCCGTTAAGGGAATTTCCGTACAATGCAGTTGTGGAGCTTGTCAATCCCGTAGCCGATACGGTATCAAGAAAAACCTATACGGGTGCAGATGTGGACTGGTATGTAAAGGCAGAGGATATTGTATTGAAGAATAAAAGCAACCAGAACGCAGGCAATACACAGAACCATACACCGCAGGGACAACCGAAAAAATAGACTTGCTGAATAGATTTTCGTTGTAGAGGATATACGGAACTGTTATAATATGGGTATGAAGAAAGCGACAAATTAAAATTTTTAGGGAGTGAGAATAGTATATGGACAGTTGGTTTACCGTCGAACAAATAGACCAAGATACATTCGTCATCAGCGAATACAAACACTGGGAAGAAACACATTGTTATCTATTGTGTGGGACAAAAAGAGCCATTCTGATTGATACAGGTTTAGGTGTTTCCAACATCAGAGAGGTTATTGATGGATTGACGAAACTGCCCATTACAGTAATCACTACTCATGTTCATTGGGATCATATCGGTGGACATAAATATTTTCGGTCTATTGCAGTTCATGAAGCAGAAAAAGAATGGCTATCGGTCAAATTCCCTATACCTTTGCAAGTGGTAAAAAACAATATTATGTGCAATCCATGTGATTTCCCCTCGGATTTTAAGGTAGAGAAATATCAGATTTTTCAAGGGGTTCCGCAAATGATTTTACATGATGAAGATTGTATTGACTTAGGGAACAGAAAGTTGGTAGTTATTCACACGCCCGGTCATTCTCCCGGACATTGTTGTTTCTATGAAGCGGATAGAAAATATCTGTATTCCGGCGATTTGATATATAGCGGTTGCCTTGATGCTTTTTATCCATCAACAAACCCACAAGAATTTTGGAAGTCTGTTAGAAAAATTCAATCTTTAAAGATAAGTCGAATTTTGCCAGGGCATCATCATTTATCTATTCCAGTTACTATAATTGACAAGATAGAGACAGCTTTTCACAACTTGTCAAATGAAGGGAAATTGAAACAAGGGAATGGTATATTCAGCTATGAGGGGTTTCAAATCCATATCTGAAATGCAATCTTAGTTTTACAATTTTATATCCCTACACACAAAGCAGTTAGTCTTAGGATTGACTGTTTTTTTCATACCCAGAAAGGAGTGATTGATTTATGCGTATGATTTGGAACAAAGGACACCGTATCAGAGCCAGCGACAAGCACCTTGTTTATCATTTTTCCATAGAGACGCTTCTGTTTGTGTTCGTGGCAGTTCTCCTGCTACTGAATAGCAAACAGCTCATGCGTACCGACTGGGAGCATTTCAGCTTGTTAGAAAACGGCTTGACGCTTTCCCCTTACAACTTCATAACCATACTGATAGCGACTGGTGTTTGTGCATTGGTCGCTTTTGGGTATTACCGCTTCTGTTACGACAGTTTCAAGAAGCTACTGCACCGTCAAAAGCTGGCAAGAATGATACTGGAAAATAAGTGGTATGAAGCCGATACCGTACAAGACAGCGGTTTTTTTACTGACCTGCAAAGCAGATCAAGGGAAAAAATTGTCTGGTTTCCAAAGATTTATTATCAAATGGAAAAGGGACTGCTTCATATCCGCTGTGAAATCACGTTGGGAAAATATCAAGACCAGCTTTTACGGTTAGAGGATAAATTGGAAAGTGGCTTGTATTGCGAGCTGACCGACAAGACCTTACATGACGGCTATATCGAATATACCTTGCTTTATGATATGATAGCGAACCGCATTGCCATTGATGAAGTACGTGCAGAGAACGGCTGTCTTAGACTGATGAAAAATCTTGTCTGGGAATATGACGCACTCCCTCACGCTCTGATTGCTGGTGGGACTGGTGGTGGTAAAACCTATTTTTTGCTAACGCTCATTGAAGCCTTACTGCATACAAACGCTGTCCTTTACATCTTAGACCCGAAGAACGGTGCGAGACGTTTCTACTTGAAAAAAGTAGACACTGCACAATCAATTAAAATTGTGTTGGAGAACTGAACACACGAATAGTCGAATGATGGGGTAACGCCCTGAAAGGCTACTTTAATACTCCGACTGGCAGGATTATGAATAAACATAGGTCTGTCAGAAGCTCGGTGAAGTCGGCAGAGAGATACCGTAACAGATAGCGCTGTCGAAAGATACCCAGAGGTGGGGGTCGTATCCTATATGCCGGAAGTCTATAAAATATCTATGGTTAGTATGTAGATGAGCGGTCTACTGACGAATCTTTGAATGTACAGGTCTATATCGGGACTGGATAGAAATGTCCAGTGACACAAATAGTGTCGCTACTGTGGGTGAGTAAGACTCGTTTTTATGAAAACCCATATAATGTTACAGGCATTATCAAAGTAGCAGGCTTAGAGAAGAAACCTACGGATATATATGTACAGATAGTGTGTTTGGAACGTTGAAAGCTGGCAACATGGAGATTTTACTGTCTATGAAGTGTTCACATCATAAGGTTGTTGTGAGATTAGCAATAATATAAGGTGTGTTTATGCCAGTGAAAGTAGTGGCACAGTACCTATGAAACCGTGATAACAAACGGTGGAGGGATAGCCACTAGTCATTGAAGAATAGAATTACTAAGAATGGTATGGGTTCGAGTAAGACTAAGAGATGTACTTGCTCCTGTAATTAAGGAGGGTACAGACCATGCTAAAGAAAGACAAGCTCCGCTATAACGAATATTATGATATGCAACATATTTATGATGAGTTATACGCACAGAGCAAAAATGGTAATAACTTTTATAAGTTACTGGAAATTGTTGGTTCAGAACAAAATATCTGCTTGGCATACCGAAATTTAAAAACAAACAGCGGAAGCAAAACCGCTGGTACAGATGGGCTAACGATTGATGATATTAAACATTTGTGTGATGAAGATATTATTATGAAAGTCCGAAGCAGCCTGGATAATTACCAACCAAAATCAGTCAGACGGGTTTTTATTCCTAAATCTGGAAGCGATAAAAGGCGACCTCTCGGAATCCCCTGTATCTGGGACAGACTTGTACAACAATGTATCTTACAAGTCCTAGAACCGATATGCGAACCTAAGTTCCATAATCATTCCTATGGATTCCGTGCGAATCGAAGTGCCCACCATGCACTTGGCAGAGTAACCAGTTTGATAAACATATCAAAGTATCATTACTGCGTTGATGTAGATATTAAAGGATTCTTTGATAATGTCAACCACGGGAAATTGTTAAAACAGATTTGGACACTTGGCATTCGAGATAAAAGACTGATTTGCATTATTAGTAAAATGCTGAAAGCTGAAATTGACGGCGAGGGTGTTCCAGAAAAAGGAACTCCGCAAGGCGGTCTGTTAAGTCCCCTGCTCTCGCTCATAGTCCTTAATGAATTGGATTGGTGGGTAAGCAGTCAATGGGAAACTTTCCAGCCAAACCACCGTAATAAAAACGGTTGGTTTCAATATGCAAAGAAACATACGAGGTTAAAAAGTGGCTTTATTGTGCGTTATGCTGACGATTTTAAAATTATGTGTTCGACCTATGAAGAAGCACAGCGATTCTATCACAGTACCGTAGATTTTCTAAACAAAAGGCTGAAATTAGAAATCAGTCCAGAAAAATCAAAGGTAGTAAATCTGAAGAAAAATTCATCTGATTTTCTGGGATTCAAAATTAAAGTGATTCCAAAAGGGAAGACAAAACATGGATATGTTGCCAAAACAGATATGAACCAAAAAGCACTAAAGAAAGCAAAAACAAATCTAAAGTTAAAAGTCAAGGATATAGTCAGGCACACAACTACTTTCCAGATTGCACGTTATAATCTGGCGGTTATGGGAATGCAGAATTATTATTGTGTGGCTACGAATATATACAACAATTTAACAGAAGTAAGTTACGCTCTCTTACCGACCACCAGAGTTCGTTTTAAAAAGATTGCAAAGCTAATACCTTTTGAAACTACAAGTCAAGATTTCCAGATGAAAACAACTGGAATACGACCACAAACAAAAATTATTATGATTGCCGATACTCCTCTATTGCCAATCAACGGAGTAAAACACAAAAATCCGCTGAATTTCTCACAGGATATATGCAACTTTACAGAACACGGAAGAAGCAAAATACATGAGGAAATAGCATTGGTAACGAAAGGAGAGATACGGATTCTTTTAGAGTATAAAGACACCACAAAGAGTGTTGAATTTAATGATAATCGAATTTCGGTATTTATAGCCCAACAAGGCAATTGCTATATCACTAATCGAAGGCATAGCCCGACTGATATGGTTTGTATCTACAAGAATATTACCGAAACAGATAGAGATAAATACCAAAATCTTGTATTTGTTGAAATACCAATATCAAAAGCGATACTGACTGAATCAGTACAACAGGCGAAAATGTGGTTGATGAACTATGGCTTGAGCAGTCAACAAAAGAAAAAGCTGAACAAAATACGAGCGAACTATGGATACCAAGCAATAAAATAACCAGAACTTATGAATCTATTTGAATATGATGGAACGCCGTATGAAGCGAAAGTTTCATGTACGGTGTGAAGCGGGGGAAAACTTGGAGATAACATCAAAGAGTTACCTATCGCTATCTGACCTTGCAGACTTAGGAACGGTCATGCCAAACGTCTACCATACCAAAGAAGAAATGATAGACTGCGTCAATGCCTTTTATGAGGGCATGGTACAGCGAAGTGAGGAAATGAAGCGACACCCGAACTATAAGACGGGCAAAAACTACGCCTATCTGGGACTGCCACCCTGTTTTCTTATCTTTGATGAATATGTGGCGTTTTTTGAAATGCTGGGGACAAAGGAAAGTGTGAGCTTACTTAGCCAGTTAAAGAAAATCGTCATGCTAGGACGGCAGGCAGGATATTTTCTTATCGTTGCCTGCCAGCGTCCAGACGCAAAGTATTTCTCGGACGGTATCAGAGATAACTTCAATTTCCGTGTGGGACTTGGGCGTATCAGCGAATTAGGTTACGGTATGCTTTTTGGTTCAGATGTGAAAAAGCAGTTTTTCCAGAAACGTATCAAGGGGCGTGGCTATTGTGATGTGGGAACAAGCGTCATAAGTGAATTTTACACGCCTTTAGTCCCAAAAGAACATGATTTTTTGCAGACAATCGGTACTCTTGCACAAGCAAGGCAGGACGGGACGGCGACGTGCGAAGCGAAAGGCGACGGCACGGACTAGCCGTTGCTGGTGTGGCGTTAGCCACGCCAGCAGGTAAAACCCCTCGGTATCTAACAGAGGGGTACGTTTGCAAATAGACAATAGACGAAAAACATAGGAAACATAAGGCTTCTGGCATGGTTTCCTAGCAAAAATCAGCTGTGAAGTCGTCTGAAAAAACTTCACATTTTACAGATTGGGGGTATGGTTCTGAATGAAGAACAAGGGATAAAAGAATTACGGGAGAAACGGATTGCTTACGGTATCTCACAAGGCAGGCTGGCGGTGGCTTCTGGCATTACAAGGGAATATCTCAACAAGATAGAAAGCGGAAAAATGAAACCGTCAAAGGAACTTATGAATACTCTGCATAAGGAACTGGCAAGGTTCAATCCAGAAGCACCGCTTACCATGCTGTTTGATTATGTGAAAATTCGTTTTCCCACGCTGGATATACAGCATATCATCAAAGATATATTAAAACTGAATATCAATTATATGCTCCATGAAGATTACGGACATTACAGTTATACGGAGCATTATTCATTAGGGGACATCTTTATCTATACGTCGGCTGACGAAGAAAAAGGTGTCCTTTTAGAGTTAAAGGGGCGTGGTTGCAGGCAGTTTGAAAGTTACCTGCTGGCACAGCAAAGAAGCTGGTATGACTTCCTTATGGACGCATTAGTAGACGGTGGCGTGATGAAGCGTATCGACCTTGCTATCAACGACCATACGGGCATTTTGGATATTCCAGAGCTTGCGGAAAAATGCAGGAAACGGGAATATATCGGAAAGTCCAGAAGTTATAAGTTTTACCAGTCGGGCGAGCTTATCAAGCACAGAGAGGACGACAGAGAATATATGGGACGTACCCTTTATCTTGGTTCGCTGAAATCAGATGTGTATTTCTGTATCTATGAAAAGGACTATGAGCAGTACGTTAAGTTAGGGACACCGCTGGAGGAAGCCGACATTATCAATCGTTTTGAGATACGGCTTCGTAATGAACGTGCCTATTATGCAGTACGGGATTTGCTGACCTATTATGACGCAGAACAGACCGCCTTTTCTATCATCAACCAGTATGTGCGGTTTGTTGATGAACAACCCGACAAGCGAAAAAATGACTGGAAACTCAATGACCGCTGGGCGTGGTTTATCGGCGATAATCGGCAAAGTCTGAAACTGACGACAAAGCCAGAGCCTTATACCTTAGACCGCACATTGCGTTGGGTACAACGGCAGGTAGCACCGACCTTGAAAATGCTGAAAAAGATTGATAAGGGAAACGGTACAGACTACATGGAAACAATCGAAAAGCAGGCAACCTTGAGTGAAAAACATGAAATGATAATCAAACAGCAGACGACCCCTACAAAAGATTTGGTGGAAAGTTAGGAGTGATAAAAATGTGGGAATTAGTAAAAGACTTCCTGCTGGTATCTATGGGAATGGGTATCGGCGTAGTCTTGATGTGTATTTTGAGTGTTGGCAAAGAAGCTGACTATAAAATGAAACAATTAAAAGAAAGCGAGGACAATTAAATGAATTTCGGGCAAAATTTGTATCAATGGTTTTTAAGCAACGCACAGAGCTTAGTGCTTATGGCGATTGTGGTTATCGGTATCTACTTAGGGTTCAAGCGTGAGTTTTCAAAACTTATCGGCTTCTTGGTAGTTGCCCTTGTTGCTGTCGGATTGGTATTCAACGCTGGCGGTGTGAAAGATGTACTGTTAGAGCTATTCAACAAGATTATCGGTGCATAAAATTTTATTGTAGTGCTGATATGGAAATGGTATAATTTTTAAGAGAGATAATCAATCAAAAACGATTATCTAAAATGACAAAGATAAAAACGCAAAGCATTTTATTATGCGAGAGCTGGTAGGTAGCCCAGCCGTCCTATGTTTATAGGGTAAGTAACCTGCCCCTCCGGGTTGTCCGTTCTTTGTTTAGAAATAAACAAGGAGGGATTGATATGAAGACAATAAAATGTAAATTGACTGTGTATTTTGCAGAACCTTTTTGGATTGGAATTTTTGAACGAATTTGTGATGGCAAACTTTCCGTAGCAAAGGTAACATTTGGTGCAGAGCCAAAAGATTATGATATTCAAGAATTTGTGTTGAAACATTATTATGATTTACAATTTAGTCCAGCAGTTGAAACGATTGTAAAAAAGGATAAGAAAAATCCTAAAAGAGTTCTTAGAGATGTAAAGAAACAATTACAGAACAATGGAATTGGGACAAAATCGCAACAAGCTTTAAAATTACAACATGAATTAAAAAAAGAAGAATATAAATCTAATTCCAAACATAAAAAGCAAATGGAAGCAGAACAAAAGTTTAAGTTGAAGCAACAAAAGAAAAAAGCAAAACACAGAGGACATTAAATGATGTTGCTATATCATAAACTAAAATTTTATAAGTTCATATCTACACAAAGCAGTTAGTCTTAGGATTGACTGCTTTTTTCTTACCTAAATTTCAGATTGGAGTGATGAAATGAACGATATTTTTAAGGATATGCAGGCAAAAATCGGCTGTGAATATCTTTCCGACCTGCCCTCTTACAAGCGGAAAGTGTGGCATGAAATGAAACTGCTGAACCCTGCCGACTATGATGAAAAGCAGTTGGAAGATTTTTCAAAGTATGTGTTTGGTATGTCGTACCAGACCTTAAAAGATGTGATGAAACAACAGAAAGGACGTGAAGAACAATGCAGGAAACAAGGGTGCTGGTGGAAACGGGAAGAACAACTGGCGAAGAAACAACGTCGTACTGGTTTGACCTGCCGATAGATGTTGCCGAGTTTGAAGAAAAGCTAGGTGTCGGTGCAGAAAGTCAAGATTACCGCATTATCGAAAAGGTGTTGCCTTATGCTGATGAAGTCCACGAACAAACAAGCGTGTATCAGATTAATGAATTAGATTTTATGTACCGCCAGCTATCAGCCGATATGCAAGAAGAATATGTAGCACTTCTTACCGTGTTTGAGAACTTAGAAGCACTTTATATTTGCAGGAACGTGATTACGGTTTATCACGATTGTAAAAGCATGATTGATGTTGCAAAGCAAAAGCTGATGAATGACCCCACATTCAAGCATTTGTCCGAGGACTGTCAAGAATACTATTTCGACTTTGAAGCCTACGCTTCTCACTTGCTGGAAAACAGATGCTATCTTGTAACGGAACACAGTGTCTTTGAACTTCCAGAGTAGGAAAAGAGGTGGTGCTTATGATTGATGATATGGCGGTTTATATTGCGAACCTTGGCAAATACAACGAGGGCTATTTAGTGGGTGCTTGGTTCACTTTCCCCATTGACGAGGAAGATGTAACAGAAAAAATCGGCTTGAATGAACAGTATGAGGAATACGCTATCCATGATACCGACAACTTCCCTATCGACATAGGGGAATATGTTTCCATTGAAGAACTCAATGAGATGTATGAAATGATAGAGGAACTTCCCGACTATATCGTAGAGTGTCTGAACGAATTTATCAGCCACTACGGAACGCTGGAAGAAGTCGTGGAACATAAGGACGATATTTATTATTATCCCGATTGTGAAACCATGACAGACGTTGCCTACTACTACATAGACGAATTACAGGCACTTGGGGATATTCCACCCAGCTTGCAGAACTACATTGACTATGAAGCCTACGGGCGAGATTTGGATATGGGCGGTTGCTTCATTGAAACAAGCCGAGGTATGTGCGAAATACCATATTAACGCTGGAAGATCAGTGACAAGCATTGTTGCTACTGACAGCGTTTCTCTTTTAAGGGACAGTCGGAAACATGGCTGTCCTTTTCTATTTTGAAAGGAGCTGAAAGAACTTGAAAAAGATTAAATCTTATACGGGTATCTGGAACGTGGAAAAAGTCTTATATGCAATCAATGACTTTAACTTACCCTTTCCCGTTACCTTTACACAGATTACATGGTTTGTGATTACGGAATTTCTCATCATTCTGTTTGGGGATATTCCCCCACTTTCCATGATTGAGGGAGCATTTCTCAAATACTTCGGTATTCCCGTTGCTCTCACTTGGTTTATGTCGCAGAAAACCTTTGACGGAAAGAAGCCGTACAGCTTTTTGAAATCACAGATAACCTATGCCCTGCGACCTAAAATCACTTATGGAGGAAAAGCCGTAAAACTGCATAAGCAGATATTGAACGAAACAATCACGGCAGTAAGGAGTGTGAACTATGTTCCCGATAAAATATATTGACAACAACCTTGTCTGGAACAAGGACAATGAGGTGTTCGCCTACTATGAGCTGATACCATACAATTATTCTTTCCTATCCGCAGAGCAGAAATTTATCGTGCATGACAGTTTTCGACAGCTTATCGCCCAGTCCCGTGAGGGTAAAATTCATGCGTTGCAGATTGCCACAGAAAGCTCAATCCGCAGTATGCAGGAACAGTCAAAGAAGCTGGTAACCGGAAAATTAAAGGAAGTTGCCTATCAGAAGATAGACGAACAGACCGAAGCGTTAGTATCTATGATTGGGGACAATCAAGTGGACTACCGCTTTTTTCTTGGCTTTAAGCTCATGGTTACGGAAGAACAGCTCAATCTGAAGAACATCAAAAAATCGGCGTGGCTGACGTTTACGGAATTTCTCCATGAAGTGAACCACACGCTGATGAATGATTTTGTTTCCATGCCGAATGATGAAATCAACCGTTACATGAAAATGGAAAAACTTCTGGAAAATAAAATCTCCCGTCGCTTTAAGGTGCGTCGCTTGGAAATCAATGATTTTGGGTATCTTATGGAACATCTTTACGGCAGGGACGGTATTGCCTATGAAGATTATGAGTATCAGCTACCAAAGAAGAAATTGAACAAAGAAACTCTGATAAAATACTACGACCTTATCCGTCCGACAAGGTGTGTGATTGAGGAAAGCCAGCGGTATTTACGATTGGAACATGGGGACAAGGAAAGCTATGTGTCTTATTTTACCGTCAATGCGATTGTAGGCGAGCTTGATTTTCCGTCAAGTGAAATCTTTTATTTCCAGCAACAGCAATTCACATTCCCCGTTGATACTTCTATGAATGTAGAAATCGTGGAGAACAGGAAGGCTCTTACCACAGTAAGAAATAAGAAAAAGGAATTGAAAGACCTTGACAATCACGCTTATCAAGCAGGAAGTGAAACCAGCTCAAATGTGGTGGACGCATTAGACAGCGTGGACGAACTGGAAACAGACTTAGACCAGGGCAAAGAAAGTATGTATAAGTTAAGCTACGTGATACGGGTGTCTGCACCCGATCTTGACGAGCTGAAACGCCGTTGTGATGAAGTCAAGGACTTTTACGACGACCTCAATGTAAAGCTGGTGCGTCCTGCTGGGGATATGCTGGGGCTTCATTCTGAATTTCTTCCTGCCAGCAAGCGATATATCAATGATTATGTGCAGTATGTAAAATCAGACTTCTTGGCAGGACTTGGCTTTGGTGCTACCCAGCAGTTAGGGGAAACTACGGGTATCTATATGGGATATTCCGTTGATACGGGAAGAAATGTGTACCTGCAACCGTCCCTTGCCAGTCAAGGTGTAAAAGGTACAGTTACCAACGCCCTTGCTTCTGCTTTTGTCGGTTCGCTTGGCGGTGGGAAGTCGTTCTGCAACAATCTTCTGGTGTACTACTCTGTTCTCTTTGGGGGACAAGCGGTTATCTTAGACCCTAAAAGTGAGCGTGGCAACTGGAAAGAAACACTTCCAGAAATCGCCCATGAAATCAATATCGTAAACCTTACCAGCGACAAGGACAATGCAGGACTTCTTGACCCATTTGTGATTATGAAGAATGTAAAAGACGCTGAAAGTCTGGCTATCGACATCTTGACATTTTTAACGGGTATTTCCTCTAGGGACGGCGAAAAATTCCCCGTGTTACGAAAAGCGGTGCGTTCCGTTACCCAGAGCGACAGTCGGGGTTTGCTCCATGTGATAGACGAGCTACGCCGTGAAGATACACCCATATCAAGAAATATTGCAGACCATATTGACAGCTTCACGGACTATGATTTTGCACACCTGCTGTTTTCGGACGGTACGGTAGAAAATGCTATCAGTCTGGATAACCAGCTCAATATCATTCAAGTAGCCGACCTTGTCTTGCCAGATAAGGACACGACCTTTGAGGAATACACGACCATTGAATTATTGTCGGTGTCTATGCTGATTGTGATTAGTACCTTTGCCCTTGATTTTATCCATTCGGACAGAAGCATTTTCAAGATTGTCGATTTGGACGAAGCGTGGGCGTTCTTAAACGTGGCACAAGGCGAAACTTTATCAAATAAGCTGGTTCGTGCTGGACGAGCTATGCAGGCAGGCGTTTATTTCGTTACACAATCTTCTGGCGACGTATCAAAGGAAAGTCTGAAAAACAATATCGGCTTGAAATTTGCCTTTCGTTCTACGGACATTAACGAGATAAAGCAGACCTTAGAGTTTTTCGGTATCGACAAGGACGACGAGAACAACCAGAAACGCTTGCGTAATTTAGAGAACGGACAATGCTTATTGCAGGACTTATACGGGCGTGTCGGTGTGGTACAGATACACCCAGTCTTTGAAGAACTGTTACACGCTTTTGATACCAGACCGCCCGTACAGAGAAATGAGGTGGAGTGATGAAAGAAAGGATAAAAGGTGCGTTCACAAAAAAGAAGATTTTCCACTTTCTCAAAATGGCTCTGTTCGTGGTGGCACTCTCCCTTATCCTGCTTTCACTTTTGGGGACGGTGGCTCATGCGACGGGGCTTGTGGACGATACCATAAACGCAGAAAATCTATATTCAAAATATCCCCTTTCCAACTACCAGCTTGATTTTTATGTGGATAATAGCTGGTCGTGGCTTCCGTGGAACTGGCTGGACGGTATCGGAAAATCGGTGCAGTACGGACTTTACTGCATTACTAATTTTGTCTGGACTATCAGTTTATATTTAAGCAATGCTACGGGCTATGTGGTGCAGGAAGCCTATAAGCTGGACTTCATCAATGATATGGCAGACAGTATCGGAAAAAGCATACAGACCCTTGCAGGCGTTACCGAGAATGGCTTTTCTTCTACGGGCTTCTATGTTGGTTTCCTGCTTCTCATTATCTTAGTGGTGGGAATGTATGTTGCCTATACGGGACTGATAAAACGGGAAACCAGCAAGGCACTTCACGCCGTTATCAACTTTGTAGTGGTGTTCATTCTGTCCGCTTCGTTTATTGCCTATGCTCCCGACTACATCAAGAAGATAAATGAATTTTCCAGTGACATCAGTACCGCTTCTTTGGACTTGGGAACAAAAATCATGCTCCCCAACTCTGACAGCGAGGGCAAGGACAGCGTGGACTTGATACGGGACAGTTTATTTTCTATTCAAGTAGAACAGCCGTGGCTACTCTTACAATTCGGCAACAGCAACGCAGAAGAAATCGGGACAGACCGTGTGGAAGCTCTTGTATCGGCTAGTCCAGAGGACGAGGACGGAAAGACCAGAGAAGAAGTCGTGAAAACAGAAATAGAGGACAACGACAACAACAATCTGACAATACCGCAGGTGGTAAACCGTTTGGGTATGGTGTTCTTCCTACTGTTTTTTAACTTAGGTATCACAATATTTGTATTCTTGCTTACGGGCATGATGTTGTTCAGCCAGATACTTTTTATTATCTTTGCAATGTTTCTGCCTATCAGCTTTCTACTTTCTATGATACCGAGCTATGAAAGCATGGCAAAGCAGGCAATCGTGAGGGTATTTAATACCATAATGACACGGGCAGGCATAACGCTCATTGTAACGGTGGCGTTCAGCATTTCCAGTATGTTTTATAACATATCCACGGACTATCCGTTCTTCATGGTGGCGTTCTTGCAGATAGTATGTTTCGCTGGTATCTACATGAAGCTGGGCGACTTAATGAGTATGTTCTCACTTAATGCTGGCGACAGTCAAAGCATGGGACGACGCATATTCCGCAGACCGTATCTGTTTATGCGACATCGGGCTAGGCGTATGGAGCGACGCATGGCAAGGGCTGTTAGTCATGGAAGTATGGTTGGAGCTGGAACGGGGGCTATGGCAGGTTCTCTTTTATCTTCTAATACAGAAAATAAGCGAAACCGTACCAACACACAGCCACAGCGTAACAATACTTCTATGGGAAGTAAGGCAGGCTCAAAGGTGGGTGCTGTCTTAGATACGAAAAATAAAGTGAAAGATAAGGCAAACGCTGTCAAAGAGAATATCAAGGATATGCCGACACAGACTGCTTATGCGGTGTATTCCGCAAAGGAAAAGGCAAAGTCCAGCGTGTCCGACTTCAAGCGTGGCATGGTGCAGGAACAGCAGTCCAGACAGACGGGACGATTGGAAAAGCAGGAACAGCGTAAGAAAAATATCGCTGACAAACGTATGGAGCTTCAAAAGGCACAAGAAGCAAGGCAGGCACGAAAGACGGACGGATCAGCGACAACGGGAGCTACCCGTCCCCATGAGCGACCAGCCACAACTTCAATCATTCCAAAACCGAGTGCGGAAAAAACGAAGGAAGTCAAACGACCTGCCACAGCGACCACTTCAAAAGCAAGTGAGCCAGTCAAGACAACTGTTATCAAAGAGCGTCCGCTATCTTCTGGTGCTTCTGATAGAAAAGCGACCCAGTCGGCACAGCCAGTACATAGGCAGAATGTAGAAAAAGTAGTATCGCAGGAAACACGCCAGAATTACACCAAAGACCGCAGGACAAAGGTTCAGCAAACGCAGACCACAGAGAAGAACCGTAACCTTGTAACGAAGAAAGGACAGAAGAAAAAATGAAACTGAAACATATCGCTATCATTGGCAGTCTGTTTCCTATCCTCTTTTCCGTAGTTCTTTTCTTTGGTGTCTTGATTAGTGCGGACAGCGACGACGAGAACAGCAACTTTTCTTCTGGCATTACGGGTATGAACCTATCCGCAGAAGTTTTGAAACATCAGCCTATGGTGGAAAAATACGCCAGAGAAAACGGTATCTCCGAGTATGTCAATGTACTGCTTGCTATCATTCAAGTAGAAAGTGGCGGTACGGCAGAAGATGTTATGCAGAGTTCGGAAAGTCTTGGTTTACCACCTAACTCTTTAGATACAGAAAGTTCAATCAAGCAGGGGTGTAAGTATTTTGCGTCCCTGCTTTCTTCCTGCAAAAATCAAGGTATCGACGATTTGAATGTAGCGATACAGTCCTATAACTATGGCGGTGGCTATGTGGGATATGTGGCAGGAAAAGGAAAGAAACACACTTTTAATCTTGCAGAGAGCTTCGCTCGTGAGAAATCGGGTGGAAAGAAAATAACCTACACCAACCCGATAGCCGTTGCGAAGAACGGGGGCTGGCGGTATGGCTATGGAAATATGTTCTATGTCGAATTAGTCAATCAGTATTTGACTGTTCCGCAGGTATCGGGAGAACTGGCACAAAAGGTAATGAATGAAGCGTTGAAATATCAAGGCTGGAAGTATGTATATGGCGGTAGCAATCCAAACACTTCCTTTGACTGTTCGGGAC
This sequence comes from Coprococcus phoceensis, assembly GCF_900104635.1. Classification (NCBI taxonomy): domain Bacteria; kingdom Bacillati; phylum Bacillota; class Clostridia; order Lachnospirales; family Lachnospiraceae; genus Coprococcus; species Coprococcus phoceensis. The sequence goes on along the minus strand of NZ_FNWC01000005.1, from coordinate 73,874 downwards.
TTACGCAATGGTGCTATGGAAAAGCTGGTATCTCCTTACCGAGAACGGCACAAGCACAGTATGACGCAACCCAACATCTTCCACTCTCGCAGGCAAAAGCAGGCGATTTGGTGTTTTTCCATTCCACCTATAACGCTGGTACTTATGTAACGCACGTTGCAATTTATGTAGGGAATAACCAGATGTACCATGCAGGCGACCCGATAGGATATACAGACCTAAGTAGTAGTTACTGGCAACAGCACTTAATCGGTGTAGGACGAGTAAAACAATAGAAAGGACTTGAAAAATATGTTTAAGAAGAATAAGAAACAGACAGAAACTATCAAAGAAAAAAAGGTGCGTACTGTCAAGGTAGGCACACATCAGAAAACCGTGATTGCGTTGTGGGTGGTGCTTATCGCAAGCGTGAGCTTTGGAGTATATAAGAACTTTACCGCTATCGACCAGCACACGACCCATGAAAAAGAAATCATTGAACTTCGTTTGCAGGACACCAGCGGGATTGAAAATTTCGTGAAGAACTTTGCAAAGTCCTACTACACATGGAATAACAGCAAAGAAGCGATTGAAGCAAGGACGCAGGCAATCAGCGGTTATCTGACAGAGGAATTACAGGACTTGAATGTGGATACCATTAGAACCGACATACCGACTAGTTCCACGGTAACAGATGTGATTGTATGGAATATCGAACAGTCGGGAACGGACACTTTTTCTGCTACCTACGAAGTAGATCAGCAGATAAAAGAGGGAGAACAGACAACAGCGGTCAAGGCAACCTATACCGTAAAAGTCCATGTAGACGCTGACGGGGATATGGTAATCATTCAGAACCCTACCCTTGCACCAGCAATCAAAAAATCAGACTATGAGCCAAAGACACCAGAAGCAGACGCAAGTGTAGACGCTGATACCGTCAACGACGCTACCGCATTTCTGGAAACATTCTTTAAGCTGTACCCGACAGCCACAGAAAAAGAGCTTGCCTATTATGTATCGGGAAATGTGCTTGAACCTATCGGCAGGGACTACCTTTATTCTGAATTGGTAACCCCTATCTTTACAAAGGACGGGGACAATGTAAAAGTCAAGGTAGCAGTAAAATTCCTTGATAATCAGACAAAGGCAACGCAGGTATCGCAGTTTGAGCTAGTGCTACATAAAGATAATAACTGGAAGATTGTAGGATAACATAGTAAAAGGCAGGTACACCATGCCGTGGTTATCTGCCTTAGTTGTTATCTATTTTAAATTGTTTTTTTAGAATGTCCTTTAAAGTAAAATATTCTGATGTAAGCTTATTCATAGCAATCCACATGTGAATTGATGTATATTGCAAATCTTCAATATAGAAGCTATTGATATTTTGTTTATCTGCTAAAATATATTTTGGTAATAATGATATTCCACCGCCCATAGTAACGGTATTAAGAATTGCTTCTACAGTATCTAATTCAATTATCATTGGTGATTTCGATTGATGTAAGTTCCACCAATCCAAAAGGGCTTCTCTGTAGGGGCAGGACTTGATATTATTTATGATAATTGGATATGCAAAGATATCATTTATGGAATTGCAGGAGCATGGAGTTGCCAGCATTAAATTTTCTTGAAATTCCAAAACCTGCTTACCTTGTGTAATATTGTGGGTACTGTTAGTGATTATACAATCTAATAGTCCATTATATAGGCTATGGTCTAAGTCGTCTTGATTTAGTGTGGAAACTGACAATGACACATTTGGAAACTGTTTTTGATATTCAATGATACATTTGGGCAATAAATAACCAGCTATTGTCTGCGTTGTGCCAATTTTTAAAGTTTTAGGATTGTTCTGAAAAGATTGTAAGGTCTTATCGAGTAAAGAGATTATCTTTTCTGCTTGATACAGTAATTTTTCTCCATCTTTTGTGAGGGTTACGCCTTTGCTATGGCGAATGAATAGTGTCGTGTTTAATTCACCTTCCAGTTTTTTGATATGTGCAGTTATATTAGATTGAACATACCCCATATTTTCCGCAGTTTTCGATATTGATTTTGTATAAGCAACTTCTCTAAATATTCTAAGTTCCAGACTTTCCATAATAGCACCTCCAGTATTATTTAAAATGATATATATCATCATTTACAACTATTATACACATAACGAACTAATATGTATAATTAAATTGAAATTTGAAGCAGGATAGATAGGAGGAAAAAATAATGATTGCTATGCAATATAAGATTTCACTACCAGATAACTACGACATGAATGTGATTAGACAGCGAGTAGCTGATAATGGACATAGAACGGATGGCTTTCAAGATTTAATATTTAAAGCATATCTCATATCTGAAAAAAGAGATTCTTCAAAGAGTTGTAATGAGTATTCTCCACTATATATATGGCAGAATAATGATGGCATGAACAAATTCATTTTTGATGGTTACTATGATAATATTTTAAGTTCATTCGGTTGGCAAAAAATAAATATAGGTATTCCAATAACATGTTGTTTAGGAAAAGACTTTAATCTGTCAAAGTTTGCTCTTGAAATTGAACATGAAATTACACCAATGAAACAAATGAAAGCTATAAATTTTTCATTGGAGAAAGATGACTGTACAAGTAAAGTGTTAATATACAATCCAGATAAATGGAAATATGTGGAATACTATTTCTATAAAGATAGACCTATTAAAAAAACTATTGGAAAAATTTATTCAATTTTGCATTTGTCACAATAAAATATGTTTTGAAATATTGAATACTTAAATATGCAAAAAAACAAATGCAACTGGCTATGGGGCTATATCTACTAAAAAGCTATGTGGTAGGTTGGGATTAAATTTAAACATTACTTCTAAAAGGCATGAATACACAAGGCTGACAAACTATACAGTTACGATTAAACGATACCAACGGGATTGAAAATTTCGTGAAGAACTTTGAGAAGTCCTATTACACATGGAACAACAGCAAAGAAGCTATCAAAGCAAGGACACAGGCAATCAGCGTTTATCTGACAAAAGAATTGCAGGACTTGAATGTGGATACCATTAGAACCGATATACCGACTAGTTCCACAGTTACAGATGTGATTGTATGGAATATCGAACAGTCGGGAACGGACACTTTTTCTGCTACCTACGAAGTAGATCAGCAGATAAAAGAGGGAGAACAGACAACAGCGGTCAAGGCAACCTATACCGTAAAAGTCCATGTAGACTCTGACGGGGATATGGTAATCATTCAGAACCCTACCCTTGCACCAGCAATCCAAAAATCAGACTATGAACCAAAGACAGCAGAAGCAGACGCAAGCGTGGACGCTGATATCACAGCAATATTTGGTATTTCTGGGTATTACGAAACAACTATTCAGAATTATATTTGTAGTTTGGGAATATTGATCTTATGCGGTTGTATCTCAGCTATCTTATTAAAAAATTTAAACCATAGACAAAGGAAAAAGGCTAATGAATAAACTATATAGAATAAGAAAAGGGAAAATCTTTTTTGGGGTTTGTGGTGGTTTAGCAAAGTGTTTTAATGTAGACGCTAAAATAGTAAGATTACTATTTACTGTAACGGTTTTTGTTTTTCCAAAAATCATTATTGCATATATCATTCTTATGATTGTTATACCTAAGGAGGTTAAAATACGTTAAATTTGCAATATATATTAAGAGTGTTTCATTAAAATTTAAATTTCACATTATTTTACAAGGAGCGATTAGCATGGGAAAATTATACTAATTGAAATTTCAGACAATGAAGAAAAAATAGTTCAGCAGGCTATTGAATGGATTGCTGAGCAGTTATCTACTTCTACCATTTCAGAAAATAAATCAAAGGAACTGCAATTCAGCTTATTTAAGAGAACTGTTATAGACAAAAATGGTATTGCTGTTTCCTTGACTTCAAAAGAATTTGATTTATTATACTTCCTTTATTTACATAAAGGACAGGTATTTACCAAAGAACAGCTTTACGAGAATGTATGGGGATTTGAAGATATGCCAAAAGATACTAGTAATCTTCCCTCGTTCATTCGTAAATTGCGAAAAAAGATAGAACCCGACCCAGACAATCCGATATACATTATCACTGTCTGGGGCGTAGGTTATAAATTCAACGAAGAAAAACCGTAACTGTTTTCATTGTGTGATCTGACAGCTACGGTTTTCTATTTATTTAACAAATCTAAATCAAATCTAAATAATTGTATGATAAAATGAACATTGAATAATAACTATTAGGTGGTGCTTATATGATTGATAATATATTGATAATCGAAGATGAAAAAGCCATTCAGTCTGTTCTATATGAATTACTGACAGAAGCTGGATATAGAGTTACTTTAGCAAATGACGGCTTGGAGGGTCTTTCACAATTTGAAAAACAGTATTTCTCACTGATACTGCTGGATATTATGATGCCGAAAATCGACGGGTATGCGGTATGTGAGATAATACGCAAAAATTCAGATATTCCAATTATCATGCTCACAGCTATGGACGAAGAAGAAGCACAGGTTAAAGCATTTGAATTACAGGCTGACGACTATATTACAAAACCATTTTCTTTAAAACTGGTTTTAATGAGAATAGAAGCTGTACTTCGACGCACTAAAGAAAAAGTAGAAAATCACAACATTTTTATTTCTCATGGTATCAAGCTGGATACAAATAGACATACCGTTGAAGTAAATGGGAAAGAAATAAATCTTACACAGTTGGAATTTGATATATTGGAAGTATTTATGAAACATAGAAATCAAGTGTTGACCAGAGATAACCTCATCAATCAAGTATGGGGATATGATTTTACAGGAGATGAAAAGGCTGTCAATATCCACGTCATGAATCTTCGACGCAAGCTGGATATTGACTGTATTCAAACGGTACGAGGGGTGGGATATAAATTTGAAAGTGAAGATTAAAGATAGTCTTAACATAAAAGTTTTTTTATGGATTTTTAGTGCTTTGGTTTTATGCTGTCTGATTATTTATGGAAGCATACTGTTTTTTCTGCCTAGAAGTTACGAAATGATTTTATCTACACATATCGAATCAGAAATCGGAAACCTTTCTGAAACTCTTGTAAATACTAAATTTGAGGACGCAGAAAACGTCATTGAAGATTTTTGTAAAAAGAATCAAATGATTGTTTCTTTTGAAGAAAACGGAAGAATTTATCAATATGGCGATACGAATAAAGTGAAAACAAGCACAGATAAAATATCATCATTATCACAGGAAATGATGTTTGCTGATAGACCTCAATCGTACCTTTTTACGATTGTTTCTCTTACTTCTTCCAATCAAGAATTGATAAGTGCCTTATTGAAATTATTGCCGTTTCTTCTTGCTCTTATTTTTTCAGTTTCTCTTTTGGTTGCGTGGATATGCAGTCGTATTATTGTTAGACCTATTACAGAAATCAGCGAAATTTCCCGACGAATGGCAAATTTGGATATGACATGGGAATGTAGAATCAACCGCACTGATGAAATTGGTGTTTTGGCGAACAGTCTTAACTCCATGTCACACAATTTATCAAATACAATGATGGAATTAGAAACAGCAAACCAACATTTAAAACAGGACATGGAGCATATAGATGAATTGAATAAACAACGTCAGTATTTCTTTGCAACTGCTTCCCATGAATTGAAAACTCCTATCACTATTATCAAAGGGCAAGTGGAAAGTATGATTATGGGGATTGGAAGATACAAAGATACACATGAGGTACTTCCAGAAACATTAAAAGAAATAGAGAACATGGAACAGTTAGTAAAGGAGATACTTTCTATATCCAAACTGGAAATGAATGCAATCAATCATATGGAGTTTATCTCTCTTACAGATATTCTTAAACGTGTATGTGAACATCTTGCTCCACTTGCGACAGAAAAAAATATCCACGTTAATAATAATATTTCAGCAGATATTATACTTATGGGGAATGAACCACTTTTGGAAAAGGCAGTCCACAATATTATCAATAATGCAATAAGACATTCTCCCAACAGAGCTGAAATGAAAATAGACTTATCTCCTCAATCTCTTTGTGTTATAAACAGTGGTGTTAATATTCCAAAGGAAGATTTGGACAAGCTGTTTACGCCTTTCTATCGTGTGGAAAAATCACATAACAGATTGACTGGTGGAAGTGGACTTGGGCTATATCTTGTAAAAATTATTTTGGAACAGCATAATTTATCTTTTAAGATTGAAAATATAAATGACAGCGTTTGTTTTGAAATCACATTAAATTCGCAAAATCTAAATCAAAACTAAATCAAATCTAAATCGAATTTAAACCGTTCTTTCTTATACTGTAAAAGTAAAGAAAGGACGGTGTTTGTTTATTATGAACTTAGAAAAGCGGGCTTTTCTATATCTGACCCGCAAAAAAGGAAAAAATCTATTGCTTGCTATTGTATTTCTATTGATTTCATTCTCTTTACTGGCTGGAAGTTCAGTATATCTAGGAATACAGCAAATTTCTAAAGATTTACGTTCCAATATTGGTGCATCTTTCTCTATTAGACCGTATGAACAATTTGACATGGATAATGGACAGGTTTCCAGCAAAGGAACTCCTACGATTGATGAACAGTCTATTCAGCGTGTTATTTCAGCAGTTGGGAAAGAACTGAAATGTTATAATACGGAACATTCGGGCTATGTAAAAGGAGAAAAACTTACATTCTTGGCAGGAGCAGGACACAATGAAGAAAGCAATATGGGAACTGTAAAAGCGGTTCGAGATTCCAGTTTATGTCAAAATTTTTTAGATGAGGAATACGAACTGAGCGTAGGCGAGCATATCAAACCAGAAGATAAGGATAAAATACTTATTAGTGAAGCTCTTGCAAAGCAGAATCATCTTTCTGTCGGAGATAAGATTACCCTTACCCATGCAAAATTAGGTTCAGATAAAGGTGTTTATACAGACCTAATAAAAGAAAAAAGTGCTTATGAAACGGTGGAGATAAAAGGCATTTATCAAATAAAAAACAATTCCGATAATGCCTTAAATCCAACAGCAAAAAAGGTAGAAAATCTTCTTTTCTCAGATAGTCAACTGCTTATAAATCTGAAAGAGCAGACACAAGGTATCTATGAGGGAGAAATTTCTTTTTTCATTGCTGACCCACTACGCCTTGATAAAATGGTAACAGAAATTAAAGATATTGCTTCGATTGACTGGAAAAATCATATCATCAATACGAACGACTTCAAGTATTCCAAAATTGCAGAACAGCTACAAAGTATGCAAAAAGTCGTTATAGCATTGACTATAATTACTTCGATATTAGGACTTGTGGTACTCATGCTGATACTGACATTGAGGATTCGTGGAAGAATACAGGAAGCTGGTATTCTTCTTGCGATAGGAAAAACAAAACAGCAGATTATCGGGCAATTTCTATTGGAAGCAATGATTTTACTGTCGCTTGGATTTTTGCTTTCAACTATTATCTTTCTTCCACTTGCGGATACATTTAATTCATTCCTATTTGATTCGATAACACAGGCAACTGTTCATAAGAATTACTTGCAACCAGATTTTCTGCACTTTGCTATATTGTTTGTTTTAGAAAGTCTAGGCACTTTTGTGACGGTTCTTGTATGCAGTGGAGCCATCTTGTCATTGAAGCCAAAAGAGATTTTAACAAAAATGAGCTAGGAGGATATTACAATGAATTTTTTCAAACGAGCTATAAAATATAGTGCCAGACAGAAGTTACGAAGTCTATTGCTATTTTTGACATTTACTCTGCTATCTACAACTATTTTAATTGCACTTTCCAGCGAAAAAGCAGTCCAGCAAGGAACAAAGCAGATAAAGGAAACAGTAGGTGCTTCCGTTCGTATGGAAATTGATATGAATAATCAAAATAATTTTGGTCCAGCCGAGGATTTGGGAAATGGTGCTTCTGGCTATACCTATAATGGTGATAGAATTACAGAAAAAATAATTAACTCTATTGCAGAACTTCCAAATGTCGTAAGTTATAATGCTAAAATAGAAGATGCGTATTGGGGACTTCCTGAAAATTTTGAACCAATCCCAGGCATGGTCAATGCACCAGGGTTGTCAATTCCTTATACTGCAATATTGGATTCTTCATTAGATGTAAAATTTCTAAATGGTTCATACAAACTAGAAGAAGGACGGCATATTAACCCCAATGATTCCTGTACTGCTTTAATTTCTAAAGAACTGGCAGATAGAAATAATCTATCTGTAGGAGATAAAATTACTTTTCAAGAGTTTGAAACGGGAAAAACTGAATGTACCTTTACCATTGTAGGAATTTATAGCGGTACAGAGGGAACAACAAAGCAGGCTATCACACCAGATGGTATTCCTGCGAACTGTGGCTATATTGATATGGAAGGACTTAAAAAGTTTTATAGCAGAGGAAATGAAAAATTAGAAGGATATGACAATCTTGATATTTATACACATTCTCCAGAGGAAGCCAAAGAACTTATGGAAACCATCAAGGATCTTCCAGAAGTGAAAGGAAAAACCTTTACTTTTGATGTTAATACAGAGGATTTTGATATGGTATCTACTCCACTTTCCTCTTTTGGAAGTATGGTTGATACAGCGGTATTGACAATAACAGTCATCGGTATGCTTATTATTGTATTGTTCCTTGTTTTATGGACAAGAAGTCGTAATAAGGAAATTGCTATTTTACTTGCAGTTGGTCGAAGTAAAGTGGAGATTATCGCACAGTTCCTAGTAGAAAATATATTGATTGGAATATTATCCATCTTTGCGTCAACGGCATTATCTTTTGGACTTGCCAATCAGATTGGTTCATTCATTATCAGTAAAGCGGGAGAAAATATCTCTAATCTGAATATTCAGATTGCTACATCAGATATGATTAAAGTATTTGGAATTGGTTTCATATTGATATGTCTTGCGGTCATAATTGCTTCTTATACAATCATTCGTTTACGACCAAAAGATATTTTAACAAAAATGGAATAGGAGGAATTTTATTATGAGCATACTATCATTTATAGACTTATCTTATAGTTACAATCAAAAGAAAACGGTGTTTAAGGGTCTGAACGCGGAATTAGAACTTGGAAAGATTTATGCAATCCTTGGTTCATCTGGCTGTGGAAAAACAACACTTCTCTCATTGCTTGGCGGATTGGACAGTCCAACAAAAGGAAAAATATTTTTTAATGGAGAAGATATTACTGAAAAAGGACTTGCTTATCACAGACGTAATCATGTATCTTTTATCTTTCAGTCTTATAATTTAATTGATTATCTGACACCGAAAGAAAATGTAGAATTGACAAGTAAGTTGCCCCCAATTCCAATTTTAGAAAAAATGGGGCTGACAAAAGAAGAAGCAAAAAGAAATGTGCTACAACTTTCTGGCGGACAGCAACAGCGTGTAGCGATTGCTCGTGCATTGGCAACAGAAGCACCTGTCATTCTTGCTGATGAGCCGACAGGAAATCTTGACGAAGATACAGCAATGGCAATTATGGATATATTGGAAGAAAACGTACATCAGATGAACAAATGTGCTGTAATTGTTACTCATTCAAATGAGATTGCAAAAAGAGCTGATGTCATATTTCGTCTAAAACGTGGAGAGTTAAAAATTGACAAGTAAAGGAGCGATTAGCATGGGAAAATTATACTAATTGAAATTTCAGACAATGAAGAAAAAATAGTTCAGCAGGCTATTGAATGGATTGCTGAGCAGTTATCTACTTCTGCCATTTCAGAAAATAAATCAAAGGAACTGCAATTCAGCTTATTTAAGAGAACTGTTATAGACAAAAATGGTATTGCTGTTTCCTTGACTTCAAAAGAATTTGATTTATTATACTTCCTTTATTTACATAAAGGACAGGTATTTACCAAAGAACAGCTTTACGAGAATGTATGGGGATTTGAAGATATGCCAAAAGATACTAGTAATCTTCCCTCGTTCATTCGTAAATTGCGAAAAAAGATAGAACCCGACCCAGACAATCCGATATACATTATCACTGTCTGGGGTGTGGGCTATAAATTCAGTGAAGAAAAACCGTAACTGTTTTCACACTTGTGTGATCTGACAGGTACGGTTTTTATCTGTTATCTTCTATCTTATCTTCAAATAATTTAACTGTCCGTAAAGACTGCTTTGTTGCTTTCAATACATCAACCAGTACACGGATTTCATACTCATTGCAATCCTCAAACAATTCTTTTGCTTCTTTTTCAAATACGGCTTTTGAAATCAAGACCGTATCGCATAATAAATCATTTACAGAAACAGTTAATGTGTTTGCAATCGCTACTAGGGTTGTTAGACTGACCGAAGCATTTCCAGTTTCAATATTGCTGACGTGTTGCGGAGTGATACCGATTTTGTCAGCAATGGCTTCTTGGGTAAGATTTTTCTTGATACGAGCGATTTTTATTCTTTTCCCGATTGCCTTATAATCAAGCTCCATAGCTGGCACACTCCTTTCATAAAACTATTCTTATACATTGTAACCTTTGTAGAAATGCTTTATAATAGACTAATAAAGGCAACTATTGTATAAGTTATAGTTTTATTCATTTTATTTATGTTGTATGATAGTTTACAAGAAAAGAGGTGGTGTAATACATGGTAAGATATACCAAACGGGACAGCAAAAAAATCCTAAAGCAAGTGGCACGACTAAGAGGTATTTCTGTTTCCGAGGTTCGAGAGGAACTGGAAATTGCTATTGAAGAAGCCAGAAACAATCCAGACCCAGACGCACAGGCAGAATTTCACAGACTTTTCGGAAACAAGACACCTACCCCAGAAGAATTTTTATGTATCGCTACAAACAATTTTAGACCGTAGAAATGGAGAACTGGCTATGAGGAAATCAGAAGAAGAACAGAACATCTTCCTATCTATCTGTTCTGCTTATGACAGAGATGTGCTGACGGGAAAAGAAGAAATGAAGAAAGAGGATTTTGAACGTATCACACATATCACTATGGCACTGGGCTTCATACCCTATACACAGCTTATTTGTAGTCTGCACATGGATTTAGCTGTGGAACTTGAAGAACATGAGGAACGGGAAAGAGAAATCTATTTAGAATATCCAGAATATTATGATGATGAAGAAATCTATGAGAAATATGACAAATGGATTGAGGATTTTTGCTCCCAGATACCAGAGGACAGGCAGGAATACTATCGTACACTTATCAAAGAGAATAAGCAGGAATATTAAGCCGTTGAATTTCAATGGCTTTTTTCAATTCTTGCCGAAAAGTGATAATTTAGACAGAATTTGGACAGTTTTGGTTGATAAGATAGTTATATAGGGAAAGTATAAACTCTGTCACAAAAGGAGCAAAATCATAATGGAAACACAAGACATAATCTATAAAAAGTTTATCTAGTCAAACTGCCTTAACAACCATACATACCGTATTTTCAGCTCGTACAGAACCGTTATTTTGTGCGGGCTTTTTTCATGCTCAAAAAAATTTTTTGAATTTTTTCAAAAATTGGTTAGCAAATCACACCTCTCAATCGAGTGTTGGTGCGGAAAGAGGGATAGAACAATCTTTCACAGCAGACAGGGAGGAGGTGTAATGATGAAGCCGACCACATTTGAAAATGCAATCCGCTTGCAGTTTGATACTCTGGTAAAAAGAGTTATTGACACGACCGTCAAAGATTATGACAGGCACATGAAGTTTCTCTCAGACCATGAAAAATCATTCTGTGAGCTTCCAGAAATCAAGGTAAATTCCTTTGCTATACAAGATGACTATGAAATGGACGTAACCGTATTTGATGTATATGGCATGGAAGCCCGTGTATCTGGAGATGAGCTATGCAAGGCATTGAAAAGACTTCCAGAAAAGAAACGCAATAATCTTCTGATGTTCTATTTTCTTGATATGAGCGATACGGAAATAGCAGAACTTCAAAAGATTTCAAGAGCTGGTGCATTTAAGAACAGGCAGAACGCCTTGAATAAAATGCGTGAACTTTTGCAAAAGAGCGAAACGGAGGAATGAGGAAATGGAAAAATCAGTAAAGAAATGTCCACCCTATCATCTGATTGCTTCTGCCGTTGACAGCAACGAAAAGGCTATTGAAAAGCTGTTACAGTTTTATGACCCGTATATTTCAAAAGCCAGTATGCGTCCCTTGTTTGACAGTTATGGAAATGTTTACTTTGCCATTGACATGGAATTAAAGGGACTTATTCGTGAAGCGATTATGCTGATGATACCAAATTTTGAAGTGGAAATAAAATAAACACATCAAGGACATGATTTGACATTTTCCCTCTTTCCTGTCCTAGTATTGAAATTTGTCAATCTATGAAAACCTATCAAAAGCTGATAGGTTTCACAGGCTGACAAGCCTACTGCTCTTTGAAAACTGAATAAAGCAGACAGATACGTTTGCAATACAGCGAGCCACGGAAACTGTACGCCATGACCTTTCCAACAGGAAGCGAGCGACCCACGCAGTGTCCGAGAGCGACCTTTGGAAAAGCCGTTCCGCCACGACCTGTATTGCAGGATAATGATACGTCCGCATGGTGCGGTTCTGCCCACAGGAATGGGAATGGTTGAGATACCAATGGAGCTTTCCGAAGCCGTCTGCCTGCTTGTAAAAAAATGACACACAGTAAAGGGGGTGCATAATATGAACAATACTGATGTGCCTATCTGGGAAAAATATACGCTGACAATAGAGGAAGCGTCAAAATACTTCCGCATTGGCGAAAAGAAATTACGTAAATTAGCCGAAGAAAATCTTGACGCTGGCTGGGTTATCGTGAACGGTAATCGTATTCAGATTAAGCGAAAACAATTTGAAAAAATCATAGATACATTGGACGAAATCTAATGTCATTGAGCTGTAGATATGGTATAATAAGGTATAGCGTATCACGGCTCATTCCATGACGGAAAGGAGCTTTACACTATGTCTAATGTGAAACGGAAAGACAGTAAAAATCGCAATTTGCGTAATGGAGAGAGCCAGCGAAAAGACGGAAGATACGTTTATAAATATACCGATATATACGGAAAGCCACAGTTTATCTATTCTTGGAAACTTGTACCGACAGACAAGACACCTGCTGGAAAGCGTGATGATATATCGTTGAGGGAAAAAGAAGCACAGATAAAAAAAGACCTTAATGACGGTATCGACACAGTCGGCGGTAAAATGACAGTCTGCCAGCTCTTTGACAAGAAGAACAGCCAAAGAAAGAACATCAAGAGGGCTACTGAAAAAGGACGACAGTATCTTATGAACGCTCTGAAAAATGACCCGTTGGGTATGAGGGCGATTGATACTGTTAAGCAGTCGGACGCTAAAGAATGGGCTATCAGAATGAGTGAAAAAGGATATGCCTATAAAACGATTGATAACTATAAGCGTTCCTTGAAAGCGTCATTTTACATGGCGATACAAGACGACTGTATTAGAAAAAACCCGTTTGAGTTTAAGCTAAGTGATGTTCTGGAAGATGATACGGAGCAGAAAGTTATCCTTACATCAGAGCAGGAAGAACGCCTGCTTGCCTTTATGGAAACGGACAAGATTTACAGTAAGTATTATGATGAGGTTGTGCTTCTGCTGGAAACGGGACTTCGTATTTCTGAATTTTGCGGACTGACGACACAGATTGATATGCAGAACAGAATACTCAATATAGACCACCAGTTATTGAAAGATACAGAAATCGGCTACTATATTGAAACACCAAAGACAAAAAACGGAAAACGAGAACTTCCATTGACGGAAAGAGCGTATCAAGCACTCCAAAGGATATTGAAGAACAGAGGAAAGGCTCAACCATTGATTGTAGGTGGTTACAGCAATTTCCTATTCTTGAACCGTGAGGGATTGCCTAAAGTTGCAGGAAACTATGTAGGTATGTTGCGAGGGCTGATTAAGAAGTATAACAAGTATCACAAGGATAAATTACCCAACATCACACCTCATTCATTAAGACATACTTACTGTACGAATATGGCAAATAAGGGAATGAACCCAAATACTCTGCAATATCTCATGGGACACGCTAACATAACCATGACGCTGGGCTATTACGCACACGGTACATTCCAATCTGCTAAAGCGGAATTGGAAAGGCTGGGTTGTTAATATTGGAACGTATATTTACTACTCATTTACTACTTTTGGTTGCATTTTCATGCTGGTAAATGCCAGCTTATGCAAGGTATCTTCCGAAAAGAAAATACCGATAAAGCCCTAAAATACGGGATATATCGGCATTTACCAACTTATGAAAAGATAATCAGAAATTTAGTAAGTTTTTTATTAAAAAAGTCAAAAAAATTTTAAAAAACTATTGACATCTAATAGCCAGTCACTTCTACAGCCTAGAATTGTTCTATTATTTATTCTCTTTCAATTTCTATACTTAAAGATTTTCCAGATTTATCGCTTTGAAAATTTTCATAATACCAAAAATAGAAAGGCTTTTCACAAAGTTCAAAATAAATAATTTCATCGGGTTTTTTATTTTCTATTTTTGCATTGTAAATATCTTCATCATGTACAAATCCATATAAAAAGCGACTATTGTCTGGACTGATATTTAAATCTTGTAAGCTATCACTTAATGCTAACTGTGATTTTAGTAACGACATCGTATCTTTGTCATACGGGCGGTCTTTCTTTATAACCTCATGTACACTTGTAATATAAGCATATCTCTTTTTACCATCTATTTCCTTAATTTTGAATTTTGAAAATGTCAAACTTGACTCTATATCGTTTTTTTCTGATATATACAAAACACTTTTATAGTTTTCGTTTTCAAACTCCTTTATAATCTTATCAATATGTGCTTTATATTCTTCGCCTTGTTCAAACTCAATAGAGGCACTTAACAGAGCATCCTGTATTGAGTTTGCATAATTTTCATCAGAAAGTAAACTTTCTTTTGAGTTTAAATCTTCTATTGGATAATATTTTGTTATTTCTGCCGGAACATATTTATCGTTCATTTCTGTTCTTTGTATTAAACTATTTCCACCTGTTATTTGACCTAAATATCCAAGCCCTAGAAAAACACTAAACACAAAAATAATTATTCCCAATATTATCCAAATTACCTTCTTTTGTTTAGTCATAAGATTAAGCCCTCTCAATTTATTGATTGTTAAATACAAATTTATATGTTTCTCTGTATTCACATTATACCATTTTCCACTACCTGCTACAATATTTCAAAATCTTAAGACTACTTTTTTCTGCTTTTGAAAAGCTACTTTACCGTCCATAATTTGTAAAGGGTGCTAAGCATTGCTTACGCAACAAGCCCTTGACAAATCATATCCCAATAAGTTTAGAGTAATCAAGCAGAAATAAAATAGCCTGTTGTTTTAAGCCAATGAAAAAGAGATACCAACACATTTATGTAGTATCGCTAACTTAATAGCATTATTCTTTTATTCGCAAGCAGGTAAACACAGGTTATTCCTTAATATCCTTTTGTTTGGGAAACTCCTTGCTCCCATTTCGATATTGTTTGCCGTACCACATTCAATTTAATAGCAAGTTCTTGTTGTGAAAGTCCTTTTGATTTTCTGATTGCTTTAATGTTTTCATTTAACATTATAAATGTCCTCCTTTTTTATTTTCTAAAAATATTGTATGAGGAATTCCACGTTGCTGCAAGCAACGCATATTAACATTTAAGTTACCAGCAAGTAACAATTGCAAATTTATTATTTTCTTTATAAGCAATTGTACACGAAAAATCAAGTTTTCGTCAATCTTCATCATTTAACAATAAAATCATAACTCTCCTGGTTACTGTTCCTCCTTCCTGCGAGTTAAATATAGTCTCGATTACCTATGTGAATAAAAACACCGCCCTTTCTCTGATGTTATTTACATCATAAAGAAGGACGGTTTAGATTTGATTTAATCTTGATGTAATTTCGATTGAGGTGCTAAAAAAATCTCACCAATTCGATTGAGAATGGCTTGGTAATCAATCTGATTATAATCTGAGGCGTCGACTTGAATCAGCTCTCCTAATTGAAAGGTGTCATATCCTTTATGCAAACATCTGTCTTTAAATACTTCATACGACACCAGACAATCTGCCTTAGAACGATCTTCCATCGAATCCCCCTTGTGATACTTACTGACCATATGACCAAGATGTCTGCTTTGATCCAAATCTCTCATACGCGACACTTCGTACAACTGATCGATATTTCCTATAGCACGAATTGTAATCACACTATATCCATATCGGGTTGACAATTCTTCCAATCTAGTTTTTTGTTTATCGCTAAATGGATAATCTGAAATCAAAAGATTTTCCTCTTCCATATTTTGTTCTAAGGAGGCATAATATTCTTCCCATGCCCTCTGCTCAAGTCTGCTTTTTTCTTCCAAATTATCAAAGCCATATTCATCCCACTTCTGTTCTTTTATCTCATCCTGATTAACACTAATAAACCCAGGGTATCGTTCCTGTATTTTGCGACACATATAGCTTTTTCCTGTTGCCGGATAACCTGCAAGTAATATCATACATTTTTGCATAATAATTCTCCCATATTGTTTTTGGCTTATGAAAAATAATATTTTTCATAAGCCTGTTTCTTCTTGTCTATAGTCTAAATAGAGTTGCTTTTTCAGTTACAATTTCCGCAATTCGATCATTTGCAGGTCCAAGAAGGGTTCTCAGCGAGGTCAATGGTGTTACCCCTTCTGCAGTAAATGTCTTGCTTACCACCTCAATATAAGATTTATTTAATTCTGTTCCTACATTGATCTTTTTCATCCCTTCTCTTGCAAGTCTCCTCATGTCTTCGTCAGATACTCCTGTTCCCCCATGAAGTACCAAACCGGTATCCCCAAGTTTTGCTTTCAATTCTTCTAACAATTCATAGTTAATCTTTGCTTTTGATTTATACTGTCCATGTGTCGTTCCAATAGAAACTGCCAACGCGTCTACTCCTGTTTCAGAGGCAAAGCGTAATGCATCTTCTGGCTTTGTGTACATTGCAGCATCTTTGTCAACAACTACTCCGTCTTCCGCTCCGCCAATAGAACCGACTTCTCCTTCTACAGATACTCCTTTTCCATGTGCGTACTCGACAACGATTTTCGTGTTTGCAATATTTTCTTCCAACGGAAGAGCTGAACCATCATACATAACTGAAGAATATCCGTAATCAATTGCACGTTTTAATGCATCAATATCTTTACAGTGATCCATATGTAATGCAACATTAATGCTGGAAGTTTCAGCTATAGCTTTTACCGCTGCAATCAATGGTTCAAATCCAATATATTCAGCTGTCCCCAAAGAAGTTTGAAGAATAACTGGAACATTTAGCTTTTCTGCCGCTTTAATCATTGCCGGAACCATCTCAAAACAGTGCAAGTTAAATGACCCTATTGCTCCTTTTCCTTCATTTTCTTTAAACATTTCAATTAAATTCTTATACATCTTTCTTCCTTCTTTCTGTTTAATCTTTATATTTACATTTTCCCACGAAGCATATCTTTTGACATTTGCATCATTTCTTGAACTTTTTGCATATAGTAGTTCATCTGCTCATCATTTTTATTTTCTGCTGCCTGCTGGCGTTTCTTATTGTAAAGCGACATTAAATCAGTGTAACTTTTCCCCATTTCCTTTTTTATAGACAGGCTTTCTTCATAGTATTTGATCGCGCTTTCTAACTCTTCCGCTTGATAATACAAAGCTCCTATTTGATTTAACAAGGGAACTCTCTGCTCCCCAGATAATTCTTCAAGTTCTTGTATCTTTTCACTTGCTTCCGCAATCAACTCATCTTTGTTAACTTTAATATTTACTTCAATGTTTTTTTCTTTCTTTTCCTTCTTCTTTCCAAACAAAAACATCTCAATCCCTCTTTTCTATAGATTTAGAAGATTCCTGCAATCGCTTTAACAACCATAAATACAAATCCGGTCACTACTGTATCCACATCTGTACATGTGATATTCTGGAAACCGATTTCTGCAAGCATTGGACAAAGCAGTGCCGGAAGAATAATAATGAAAATACCGTGGGCGATACATCCGATGATAACGCCTCTGCGTCCTCCCGTTTGATTTGCAAAAATACCAGCTGTTCCACCAGCAAAAAAGTTACTCATAACTCCTGGAATTACCATAGGAAGTCCAAGTGCCGGAATACTTGTTATCAACATACCTATCATTGAACCAATAGTAGTAAATACGAATCCCATGATGACTGAGTTTGGTGCATATGGAAACAATACAGGACAATCTAATGCTGGTTTTGCATTTGGAACCAATTTCTGAGAAATTCCCTGAAATGCTGGAACAATTTCTGCCAATAAGAGTCGAACACCTGAAAGTAAAATATATAACCCTACAACGAACTGCATTGCCTGTAAAAATGCAAATACCATATAGTTCGTATCTCCACAAAACTCTGCACTTGCTTTAGGTCCTGCAATAGCTGCAACAATTAAATAGAAAGGTATCATTACAACCATAACAGATAAGTATGTATCCTGAAGAAATTCTACACTTTTTGGAAGTTTTAATTCTTCGCAAGATTTCGACTTGTCACCGACCAATTTAGATACCAGAGCTGCAAATATATATCCAAATGTGCAGAAATGCCCAAGTGCAATATCATCACCGCCAGTTATTTTTCTAAGAATCGGCTGCGCCATTGCCGGCATCAAAGTTGCAAATGCACCACCTACAACACTAGATACCAAAATCAGAGGAATTCCTTTTAGTCCCAATGCCCAAGCAAATACAACACAAATCGTTGATTCCCAAAGCAGTGCTTGTCCAGTAAGGAAAATGTATTTAAAAGGAGTAAATCTTGCAAGAATAATATTTACAATAAAAATTCCTGCTAATGAAATAGCGATTTCTCCACCAAGCTCAAGATTTCCCATCGCCTGTCCATTGATTGCTTCAATAGATGCAACTACACTCTTAAGACCGTTTAAGCCAAATCCTTTGTTAAACACATCACCGAAGTATGACAGTGACTCCTGCATGACACTGGATCCTGCCGACAGAATCAAAAATCCAAGAATTGTTTTCATGGCTCCTGAAATAACTGTTCCAACCGGTTTTTTCTGCAATGCAAGTCCTAACAAAGCGATTAATCCGATAATAATCGCAGCCTGTGTCAAGATATTTTCAATAATGAAATTTAATATTGCCATATTTTTTCCTCCCTCCTACTATTCAATAGCATTTATTTCTTTTAACACCGGAATAAGTTTTTCTCTGATTTCATTTTTATCTACCAATCTCTCAAGAAAAATTGCCGGACATTTTAAAGTAATACGCTCAAATTGTTTTTCAAAATTTTTTCCTGAAATAATCAAATCCGCATTCTGTCCCGCTACACTGGAGATATCAATGTGATCCATCTTAGCCTCTACACCTAGTTCTTTTAAAACTCCTTCTGTTGCCATCTGGCATGCAAAACTACTTCCTAACCCATTTCCACATACTGCAAATATTTTAAGCATTTTCTTTTCCTCCGTTCATTCTCTACAAATTACTTTCTGCTTTTGTCAACATTTCATATATTTGTTGCTCACTCGTTGCTTCCGCAAGTTCTTTAATCTTGCTTTCATCCATCAGTAACAAGGATAAAACTTTCATTACATCAATATGAGAATTAGCATCACTAGCCCCTAGTGCAATTAGTACACGAACATTTTGACCATCATTCATAAACTGTATCGGTTGTCGCACAACTGTAATGGATAACTGTTTTTCCAGCACTCCGTCTTCTGGCCTTCCATGAATCAACGCAATATCATCTGCCAATACATAATATGGTCCGTACTCTTCTGTACATTTGATAATTGCTGCTTCATAGTTTTCAGTAACATACCCTCCATTAACTAGTGGTTCAAGACTCAGGTGAATTGCTTCTTTCCAATCCTTGGCACTTTCAATAATCTGGATATTCTCTAATTTCAACATCTCTGATATCATTTGTGTCTCCCCTTTCTTGTTTTGTTGTTTGTATTATATCAAGTCAATTTATCAGATAGAAGTCCAATAAATTGCAAATTATTTTGCATCTAGATATATAGGTGTACAATTTTTTGCAATTCTTTTTGCAAAAAAATAGATCGTACTCATACAGTCGATCTATTTTTGATATTTATTCTATTTGTATCTTTTTTGCAGCTCTTAGAACTTCTTGAAATTTATCTAGTATCTCCGTTTTCGTGCTGCAAGTTAAAAATTCATCTACAACACTGTCCTCTCCAAAAATTGTAATAATATCTCGTAATAATTTCAGGTGACTTTCCTGATCAATTGCAGCCAATACAATTACAACATTTGCCAAATCTTTATCTGAAAATCGCACAGGTTCCCTAAAAAAGTGAATAGAACAGTCCAGTTGATTCACTCCCATCTCCGGTTTTGAATGTGCTAAAATTACTCTCGGCATAATAAACATATAAGAACCATAATACCGAATCTGAGAAATGATACTATTTATATACGCAGATTCAATACTTTTATTCTGTATCAAATAATCTGCTGTTTCCCATAATGCCTGTGTCCACATATATTTTCCGTCGTGAATATCCACTCGCAAGTCGTCCACCACGCTCTTCAAATCTTGATAATTTTCTCTAATTTCTGTTTCCATCCCCTTTTTACAATTAAACAAATATTCTTCTATACTCTTTCGAATTTCATCATACACTTTTCCTTTAATGTATGGCTCAATAATCTTCATAAGGTCATCCACCTTGATTTTTCCCATAAATTCTTCCTTTTTCAAATGTCTTGCCAGAACCTCTTTATCTCTCCCTGTCAGAATAGGATGAACCTGTACAACTGGAACAACACTTTTAAAAGCTACCGTAGTAACAATCAACTCGCACACTGCCTGCACATTTTTAATCTTTGATGAAGCTTCCACTCCCACCACTTCTGCTTCCGGGAACATTTTCATAATCTCTCTTTTTAACATATTTCCTGTTGATATTCCATTTGCACAAACAATCAGCACTCGAATTTTATCGCTTTTATTATTTGATATCGGAAGATGTGCTCCGAAATGAAGTGCCAGGTAAGCCACTTCTGTATCCGGAATTGGAAGACCAATCTGGTTTTCCAGATATTTACTAACAATTTTCGTAATTTCAAACAAGTCTGGATATTCCCGAATAATATCTCTATTTAGCATATCCAGACTCTGTATTCCATACTGATATCGATATAGCGAGGAATTAATATGTACAAACAATTCCCTTTCTAAATCTTCTTTATTATCAAATATCACACATGCCGTCTTCTCAAATTCTGTAACTAGTGCTTTTGTAATCTCATATACCATCTCATTATTTGTATTTTCAAAAATATCTTCGGACACGGTAGCAATCCGCCCTCCCAAAAGATGAATACACAGGTATATTTTTTCATTCTCATTTAACTGTGAAAAATATTTTTCAATCAAATAATACTCTTTTCTCTGCTTAATTTCTTCAATTTTAAGATCATCAAAATAGATTCTCTGTTTCCCCTGTTCCATAATTGGCAGCAACACTACCAAAGATTCTCTATTATCAGATACATATTCAACCCCTAAATCCTGTTCTACTTTTTTCAAAGTCTCCTCATAAGCATCCACTTTTTCCCAATCAATAAATTTCATCCCGTCTCTAGTAAACGTTTTTTTCAATTCCTGATAATTCAACAGAAAAACAGCTCTTACTTTCACTTCATTTCCTACAATAATATATCCTTTTTTTGATCTATATTCTAACTCAAGATCATAGTTCTGAAGCTGTTTCACAACCACTCGAAGATCATTAAATACAGAATTACGGCTCACTTTACAATAATCTGCCAAAACATCTACATGCACTGGTTCCTTAGAATATATGATGCTGCAGATAATAATCTGCACTCGCTCCATCGGCGAATAAACATATGCCTCCTCTGTATTTTTTTCCTCCATACATTCGGCAATTTGAATTCTGATCTGTTCACTCAAAAGAAGTCCTTTTCCTCGTACGACTCGCAGCTCCGGAATATCATTTTCAGACAGCCACTCATTAATCCGACATACATCGTAATAAATACTTCTCTGAGAAATATTCAATTCTTCTGCAAGTTGTTGTAGTGATAAATAAGAATTATTATTTAAAAGTTTGCGTAGAATCCCCTTACACTTTGCATTAAGATAAGTACTGTTCATATTCTTTCTCCTTTCAAATGAGATATTCTAGATATACCATTTGCTTTATCATCTGATCTTATTATAACATTCTCTTTAATGCAGTTGCTCTCCATTTGTTTGCAAATTAAATTGCAATAATCAGGGTTCTGTATCCAAAAAACAAGCGTTTTCCTCAATCTTAATCATAATCTTTGTAACATAATCGTTTGGATTGGAAATTACAAAATCATTAAGTCCGACTTCATAAGCATATCCTGTGAGTTCTAAATCATGCTTTTTAGAATAATCAAGCATTTTTTGATACATTTCCGGTAATTTATCCCATGTACCTTTTTGATAACCACATAAATACCTTCCCTTGGGCTTTATAAAACTATTTGAAACAGATTTATTGTTTAAAGCAATCGTATAAATTCCGTCATATTTGGTAAAATTCATGTTATATACATTATCAAGTGATATAAAGCTACCTATTCCCATACGAATCTGTTCAATTCCCCATGTGGATTTTAACGGGCTAAAAATCTGAGATATATCATCCTCGGAAAAGTCATAAGGAAACGTTAAAATCCTTTCTGATTTACATTCTTCAACTCTAATTTCTTGTTCTCGTAAACTTTCACAAAAAACGATCTGCTCTTTCTTTGCTTGTAATATCCTTTTAATATTCTTCAGCTTTTGAATTTCCTTATCTAGTTCTTGCTCCTTTGTGTCTGCAATTTTTAAAAAGTTGTCAGGTGTAGGTTGTTTTCGATACATTTCAATTTCTTTAATACTCATATTCAGTTCCTTTAGCATACGGATATACTCAAAATCTATGCTCTGTGAAATATCATAATATCGATACCCATTTTCTTCTTTTGTAAGAGGACAAAAAAGACCTATATCATCATAGTAATGAAGTGTTCGTTTATTCACTTCATGCAATTTTGCAAATTGTGCTGTTGTTAGCCTTTTCATTTCTTTCTTCATTTTGTTTTATCTCCTCATTGACATTACAGTAACTGTATACTTTATCATACAAAATATAAAACATAAAAACAAGGAGAATATCAATGCAAATAGAATTAAGAGAATATCAAAAACAAGACTTTAAGACCGTAGAAACTATTATCAGAGAAACTTGCATTATGATGAATTTAGCAGTCAGAAAACAGCGGTTAAATTAGCAAGAGCATTTTTAAGCAGTTGTCTGACAAATTATACGTTTTCAAGAGTAGCCGTACTTGACGGGAAAGTTGCAGGCATTATTTTGATAAACGATATCCAAAACCACAAATGTTCATTTTCAAATAGATTATTACAAGTAAAGTCTATATTGTCATTGTATCGTTCCAAAGAGGGCCGGAACGTATCAAAAATTTTTGAAAAAGTAAATGAGATAGATAAGCAATTATTGAGTGAAAGCAACAAATCCTATCCAGCAGAGCTTGCATTATTTGCCGTAAGTTCTTCGTGCCGTGGAAAAGGAATCGGAAAAATGCTTTTTCAATCATCTCTTGAGCATATGGAGAAAACCGGGTTAAAAGAATTTTATTTATTTACAGATACAACCTGTAACTATGGATTTTATGAGCACCAGGGAATGATACGCCGTTTGGAAAAGGAACACACATTTCATATCAAAGGACAGCAAAAAATAATAAATTTCTTTATTTATGATTCTTCAACACAGAAAAAAATGTCCGAATAGCCTCGTCAAACAAGGCTATTCGAACATTTCAACTATGA
Organism: Coprococcus phoceensis; assembly: GCF_900104635.1. Lineage (NCBI taxonomy): Bacteria > Bacillati > Bacillota > Clostridia > Lachnospirales > Lachnospiraceae > Coprococcus > Coprococcus phoceensis. The sequence goes on along the minus strand of NZ_FNWC01000005.1, from coordinate 49,907 downwards.
GCAGATAGACTTTTTTCTCTATGCTCTTCTTTTTTTCATTGTCACAACACAACCGCCTGCGATCACGCACAATGTCATCCAAGTAAATGGTGATGCTACATCTCCTGTCTGTGGTGCAGTTGATTTCGAAATGTTTTCTGTAACTGTTTTCTTTTCTAACTGTGCAATCGCATCTTCAATCGCTTTTGCGTAAGCATCTACCTGAGCCTGCTTTGTGATATCTAAATCACGTACAACTGCGTTCACTGCTTTTGTCACAGCATCAAAATTCTTATAATCTTTTGCATTCAATTTTTCAGCTTTCTGAATTGCTTCGTCTACTTTTGTATAGTCTGCTTTTCTAAGCTCTAATTTAGCAACTGCGTTTTCGATTGCCGCTGCATAACCATCTACAGTTGCCTGTTCTGTCTCTTTCAAGTTTCTTACAACTGCTGCTGTTGCATCATTGACTGCCTTCACTGTCTCTTCTGTGTAGATAGACAAATCAGCCGGTACTTTTGCAAGCGCTGCATCTACTTTTGAGTAATCTGCAGGTCTCACTAAAATATCTCTGTGTTTCTCAGAAAAAGCATCCATTAATGTTAATACACGATCCATATCATGCTCTTTTGACGGATTATCACACCAAATAGCCTGCATACTTCCAATCGTGTCCACTGTGCTGCCACCTGCTAATTCATTATATGGTTTTGCCTCGATATTTTTCAGTGTATTTTCATAAGCATAAATTCCATCCTCAGAAGTGATGTTTCCTAACACCCAGTACCATGCATCATTTGTATTTAGAATCTTGTGTCCTTTTTCTGCGAAATAGCTTGGTTTTGCTACATCAAATCCCCACCATCCTGCTGTCCAGTAAGAGATAATGATATCTTTGTCAAATGTTCCAAATTTGTCATCGCTGTTGTAGTAAATGCCATCGTTGAAGCACATTGGAAGCATATTTGCCTCTTTGATCAGCGCAGCCATATCATTCGTGTAATCGATAAATTTATCATAGATATTTAACTTTTGTAATTCGCCCCATCCCGGAACTCCAAATACATCATTTGCATATTCATCTGCCCCAAAATTGAAGATTTCACAAACTCCTGATGCACTAAAGTAATCGATATATTTCTTTACCAAAACTTGTGTAAATTCAATTGCTTCTGGATTTTCAATGTTTACTGTACGTTCTGATTCTCTTCCATCTTTCGTGTAACGTACATTCTCTAATCCTAACTGTTCCATCGCAACTAAAATGGAGTCCATATGTCCAGGGCTGTTAATTCCCGGAATAATGTCCAAACCTCTTTCTTTTGCATAAGCCACAATGCGATCCATCTCATCTTCTGTCAATACATCGCCATTTGGATCTGCATAATAAGAATTGTTTCCTGCTGTGATTGCTTTTTTTACATCTTCACTTGCATAACTTTTTCCATTCACCTGCATGCTCATATCATCGAGCACAAAACGTAAACCATCATTTCCTAACAGAATCTGCACAGATGTATATCCGTTTTTGTACGCTTTGTCAATGATTTGTTTCAATTGATCTTCTGAGAAATACTTTCTTCCTGCATCAATTGATAACACACTTTTTTTCGTAGTTACTGTTTCTTTCGCATCTACATTTCCAACATTTACACTGAAGAATGCCATCAGCGCCACTAAAAATGTGATACAAAGTTTTTTCCATAATTTCATACTTTTTCTCCTCTATGTGTTTTTTTAGTGCGCTTCATTATAACAAATCGACTATAATTTTAAAAGCTTTTTTTATTCATTTGTACATTTTAATACTTTTTTTGTACAATTCAATATTTTTTTCTGACATTCCTTCCTTGCCTTCTTCTATATTTAGAGGTATCATAAAACAAGCAGGAGGAACCTTAAATGACACAAAATGAAATCAAACAAATTATTGACCGGCAGCATGCATTTTTTCATACAGGAGCAACACTCGATGTCTCTTATAGATTAGATTCACTTCGCCGTCTGCGAGACTGCATCACTCGCCATGAGGCAGATATCAACAAAGCTCTCAAAAAAGATCTTGGGAAAAGCGCCTTTGAAACCTACATGTGCGAGACCGGACTTGTACTGAGTGAGATCAGCTACATGCTGAAACACACACGCTCTTTTGCAAAAGAAAAACGCGTCCACACACCACTCGCTCAGTTTCATTCGAAAAGCTATCGAAAACCTTCGCCTTATGGCGTATGTCTGATCATGAGTCCCTGGAATTACCCATTCCTTTTGACGATTGACCCTCTGGTTGACGCAATTGCCGCAGGAAACACAGCCGTTATTAAGCCAAGTGCCTACTCTCCTTACACAAGCGCGCTTATACAGAAGATGATACATGAATGTTTTGCACCGGAGTATGTCTCGGTCGTGACCGGCGGTCGCACAGAAAATACGTGTCTCCTAAATGAACGTTTTGACTACATCTTCTTTACAGGAAGCCAGTCTGTCGGAAAGGAAGTGATGCGGCAGGCAGCCACTCATCTGACACCAGTCACATTGGAACTAGGCGGGAAAAGTCCTTGTATCGTAGAAAAGACTGCCAATCTGAAACTAGCAGCCAAACGTATCATATTTGGGAAATTTTTAAATTGCGGGCAGACATGCGTCGCACCGGATTACATTTATTGCGACAAGGAGATCAAAGACTCGCTCATTCAAGAATTAAAGAAACAGATTGTCAGACAATTTGGAAGCACACCGCTTGCCAATGCAGATTACGGGAAAATCATCAACGCAAAGCATTTTTCACGTATTTTGACCCTCATAGATACGGAAAAAACAGTGTGGGGCGGAAAATTCGATTCTGATACGTTACAAATTGAGCCGACATTACTTGACCGTGTCACATTCAAAGATGCTGTCATGCAGGAAGAGATTTTCGGACCAGTTCTCCCAATTGTGACTTACGATTCTCTTGACCATGCAATCGCAAAAATCAATTCCATGCCGCATCCGCTTGCACTTTATCTATTTACATCTGACCAAAAGATTGCCAAAAAAGTCACTGCGCGGTGCAGTTTTGGTGGCGGATGCATCAATGATGTTGTCATTCACCTTGCCACAAGTGAAATGGGATTCGGCGGATTCGGAGAAAGTGGCATGGGCGCTTATCACGGAAAGGACGGTTTTGACACGTTCTCCCACTATAAAAGCATTGTAGATAAGAGGACTTGGCTGGATCTTCCGATGCGCTATCAACCCTACAAGAAAACCAATGAAACTTTGCTTCGCTTTTTCTTAAAATAAGAAAACAGCTGCACTTAGAGTCAATGATTCTCTAAGTCAGCCTTTTTTCTTATCTGCAATATTTTCTTACTCTCTTAAACTCATAACTCCTTTGATCAATATCTTCACATCATCTAATATATAATCAAATGCCCCTGCTTTATACATATTAATCACAATCATCCCGACCGGGACTGCAAAAATCATGCCAAGCAGACTGCCCACTTTATATCCTACAAAAAGTAACACAAGCGCTACCAAAGGCTGCATCCCAAGTCCATCCCCTACAAGCTTCGGCTGAATCAGCTGCCTTACAAGCTGAGTTACTCCATACAGTACAAGCAGCATGATTGTCATCTTATAATCACCGCTTAACACTTTGTACACTGCCCAAGGCCAAATTGCCGTTCCTGTTCCAAACACCGGAAGAAAATCAAGAAATGCAATCAAAATCGCTAAAAGTGCCGAATAATTGACTTGCATAATCTCAAATCCAATAAACAGAATCACGCCCACTACGATCATAATCTTAAACTGTGCTTTAAAATAGCCTCCCACTGCATATTTTAAATTGTCGATAACCAAAGTCATCCTCTGCTGAATCGGCTTTGGAGTGATCTTTTTGAACCACACAATCACCTCGTCACGCTCTGCAATAAAAAAGTATGCTGCCACGATAGTCACAATGGTTGATACTAAAATTGACGGAATGCTCTTTGCCAGATTTCCCGCCGCTTCCACCGTCGGCTCACTGATCTTTCCTATCAAGTTTCCCATCGTATTGTCTAAATTCGCAACCACTGCATTCCACCCAGTCTGTATTCCTTCTGGCAACAGGCGAAAAACACCTTGAAAACTCTCCCCGATATCTTTCATTCCTTTTTCCAATTCACTGTACATCTGTGGGAAACTTGTAATGAGACTTCCCACCTCATCTGCAAGCTTACTGATTCCAAAGTACAGTGCACTGACTACTCCTGCCAAAACTGCAATGATAATAATTGCCGACCCTAGCTTTTTTACAATCTTTAACCGCTTTTCCAGCCAACACACAAGCGGGTTCGCAATAAATGCAATAAACCACCCGATGACAAATGGCATAAAAAACCACAACAATTTTATTCCTATGACGATAAATAAAATGGTTCCTATCAGGCTGAAAGCCAGACTTACGATTACTTTCCAATATGGACGCGTATCTTCCATTTATCCCACCTCGGTTTCATTCAGAAAATTCTTTTCCACCAATTCCCAAATTTCTTCTCTTCCCTGTTTTGACACAGACGAGAATGGTATGATCTGTGTTCCTGGAACAAGGTCAAGTCCCTGCTTGATCATCTTTACATGTTTTGCGACTTGACTTCTTTTTAGTTTGTCCAGTTTTGTCGCAATGATGATCGGATTGTACCCCTGCGACACAATCCACTCATACATCATCTTATCATTTGCAGATGGATCATGTCGGATATCGATCAGCAAAAATACTGCTTTCAACTGTTTCGAGCTGTGCAAATAGCGTTCAATCAGTTTTCCCCACTGTATTTTTTCTTTCTCAGAAACTTTTGCATATCCATATCCAGGCAAATCTACTAAATACATTATATCATTAATATTATAGAAATTGATAGTCTGAGTTTTTCCCGGCGTCGCTGATGTACGCGCAAAAGACTTTCGATTCATCAACGCATTGATCAATGAAGATTTCCCTACATTTGATTTTCCGGCAAATGCAATCTCTACTTTGTCTGTCTCCGGAAGCTTACTCGTAATTCCACATACAATTTCCAAATCAATACTCTTAATTTTCATTTTCGTTTTCCTCATATATTAATGCAGTTTTCAAAACTTCATCCATATAGCTTACCGGAATAATTTCCAGTCCTCTTGTAATCTCGGATGAAATCTCTTCCACATCGCGCATATTTTTTTCTGGTACCAATACAGTCTTTACTCCTGCACTTTTTGCTGCCAAAAGCTTTTCTTTTAATCCTCCGATTGGAAGCACTCTTCCACGCAGTGTAATCTCTCCGGTCATCGCCACATCCGCTCTGACCTTCGTGTTTGTGATTGCGGAAATCATAGCCGTCGCCATTGTGATACCTGCAGACGGACCGTCTTTTGGAACAGCACCTTCAGGAATATGAATATGGATATCGTGCTTTTTAAAGAAATCTTCCGGAATCTTATATTTTTCTCCCACAGAACGGATATAGCTGATCCCTGTCCGTGCAGACTCTTTCATCACATCTCCAAGTTGTCCGGTCAATAGAATCTCGCCCTCTCCCGGCATAATATTGACCTCTGTCTGAAGCGTATCTCCACCGACACTTGTCCATGCAAGACCTCTTACAATCCCTATCTCGTCTGTCTCATTTATCATCTGATAAGAATATTTCTCTTTTCCCAGATATTTCTCCAAATTTCGTTCTGTTACACGAATACTACTTTTTCCTGTCTCCAAAATCTCTCGTGCTGATTTTCTGCAGATATCTCCAATTTTACGCTCCAGCTGTCTGACTCCTGCTTCTTTTGTATAGTTTCTCGCAATTTTCCAAATAGCACCTTTGCTGATTTTTAACTGCTCCGGTGTCAATCCATGTTTTTGGAGCTGCTTTGGAAGCAGATGCTGCGTTGCAATATGCATCTTCTCATTTTCCGTGTAACTGCTGATCTCAATGACTTCCATACGGTCTAATAATGGTCTTGGAATTGTCTGAAGAGAATTTGCTGTCGTCACAAACAATACCTCAGACAGATCAATCGGTACTTCCAGATAATGATCTCTAAATTTTACATTCTGCTCACTGTCCAGCACTTCCAACAGCGCAGAAAAAGTATCTCCCTTATAATCATTGCTCACTTTGTCGATCTCGTCAAGTAAAATCAACGGATTTTTTACACCAGACATCTTAAGTGCATTTGCAATTCTTCCCGGCATTGCTCCCACATATGTTTTCCGGTGTCCTCTAATCTCTGCTTCATCCCTCACACCGCCAAGTGAAATCCGTGTATACGGTTTTTTTAATGCTTCGGAAAGCGAACGTGCAATTGAGGTCTTTCCTGTTCCCGGCGGACCAACAAGACAAAGAATCGGACTTTCTCCTTTCTTTGTCAGAGAACGGACAGCGAGAAATTCCAAAATCCTTTCTTTCACGGCTTCCAGTCCATAGTGTTCGTCCTCCAATACCTGTTTTGCATATGCAATATCGGTATTATCTTTTCCCATCTTGTCCCACGGCATCTCCAACATCGTCTCAATGTAAGTGCGGATAACCCCATTTTCTGCCGAACTGTTCATCGCACTTTTAAAACGATGAATTTCTTTCATCAGCTTCTCCTTAATTTCCTTGGAGGCCTTTAATTTTTTTGTAGCAGTCTCAAACTCCTCCGCATCCGAAAGCATATTGTCCTCTCCAAGCTCTTCCCGAATCACTTTCAACTGCTCTCTCAATATAAATTCTTTCTGATGTCTGTCAATACGTTCTTTGACTTTTCCCTGAATCTCTTCTTTGAGATGCATCACTTCCATCTCATTGGCAATCTTAAATGCCAACACTTCGTAGCGTCTGTTCAAATCTGTCTCTTCCAAAATATCCTGCAAATTCAAATAATCAAGCGGGACATTCGCAGCAATCTGATTCACTAATCCTAAAAATGTCTTTTCATCCGCAACCTGTGTAATGACATCTTTCGGAATTTTCCCATTTTTCATCGCATATTCTAAAAATAATTCCTGAATATTCTTCGCTCTTGGATTATCTACGACTTCCTCCTCAGCCTGCGGCTCTTCAATGACTTCCACCTGAGCATTCAAATACCCTTCTTCCTTCTCCAAAGAAATAAGTCTTGCCCGCTCTTCCCCAGTCACTAACACTCTAAGCATATTCTTCGACAATTTAATGACCTGCTTGATTGTCGCGATCGTCCCAATCTCAAATACATCCTTTAAGTCTGGATCTTCTATATTCAGCTCTCTTTGCGCAACAAGAAATACCTGTTGTTCTTCGCCTTGCATAACCTGCTGGATTGCCTGGATGGAATAGGCACGGCTCACATCAAAATGTACCACCATCTCCGGCATGATTGTCATTCCCCTTAAGGCAACCATAGGTATATTCCGTATCTGTTTTTCCATATTTCCTCCTTATTCAGGGACGGGGGTAATGTCACATTACCCCCGTCCCCAATTTACATTATGCACTTTCTGACGTGAGAGCCTCAGAATTGTAAACCGGCTCTCCTGTCCCTTCTACGGCTTCTTTTGTAATTCGGCAAGTTTTTATGCGATCATTTGACGGTACATGATACATTGTGTCCATCATGACATTCTCCATAATCGCACGTAATCCTCTCGCTCCTGTCTTTCTCGCCAATGACGTGTCTGCAATCTTTTCCAATGCTTCTTTATCAAACTCCAATTCGACGCCATCAAGTTCCAGTAATTTCTGATATTGTTTCACAATAGCACTCTTTGGCTCTGTTAAAATACGAATCAACGCATCTCTGTCAAGCATCTCTAATGTGACGTTGACCGGAACACGTCCAACCAGTTCTGGAATCAGACCAAATTTCACCAAATCCTGCGGCAGTACCTGACTTAAAAGTCTGTCCACATTATCTTCATGGTGATTTCCCACTTCTGCATTAAATCCCATTGATTTTCGATCCATACGCGTCTCAATAATCTTATCCAGACCTTCAAACGCTCCACCACAGATAAACAAAATATTTGTCGTATCAATCTGTATCAATTCCTGATGCGGATGCTTTCTTCCACCTTGTGGCGGTACCGATGCCACTGTTCCTTCTATAATTTTAAGAAGTGCCTGCTGAACTCCTTCTCCTGATACATCTCTTGTAATAGACGGATTCTCTGACTTTCTTGTAATTTTGTCAATCTCATCAAGATATATGATACCGTGCTCTGCACGTTCAATATCTCCGTCTGCCGCCTGAATAATCTTCAGAAGAATATTCTCCACATCTTCTCCTACATATCCTGCCTCTGTGAGTGCTGTTGCATCTGCGATCGCGAATGGCACATTTAAAATCTTAGCCAGTGTCTGAGCAAGCAACGTCTTTCCACAGCCTGTCGGTCCAAGCATCAAAATATTACTTTTCTGTAACTCAACTCCAAGATCCTTTTCCGCCATAATTCGTTTATAGTGATTGTACACTGCCACTGACAACACTTTTTTTGCCTCGTCCTGTCCGATTACATACTCATCTAAAAAGGCTTTGATCTCCTCTGGTTTTAAAAGATTGATATCCTGAAAATCAGATGGATTCTCATATGCAAGTTCTTCTTCAATAATTTCGGCACATACGTCCACACACTCATCACAAATGTAGGCTCCATTAGGTCCTGCAATCATTTTGCGTACCTGCGCCTGCGTCTTATTGCAAAATGAACATCTTACAATTTCTTCTCCTATCTTTCCTGCCATACTCTCACCTCGTCTCTCCACTTTCATACGATGGAAAGGGGGTGCCCAAATTAAGCATCCCCTTTTCCAGTTACATTAATGGCTGGCAATCACTTCGTCTACCAGTCCGTATTCTTTTGCTTCTTGTGCTGACATAAAGTTATCACGTTCTGTGTCTGCCTGAATCTTCTCAAGACTCTGTCCTGTATTTTCTGCCAAAATCGTGTTCAACTTCTGTCTTGTCTTTAAAATATGTTCTGCTGCAATCTGAATCTCTGTCGCTTGTCCCTGTGCTCCGCCTAATGGCTGGTGAATCATAATCTCTGCATTCGGAAGGGCATATCTTTTCCCTTTCTTTCCGCCTGACAATAAGAATGATCCCATACTTGCAGCCATACCAATACAAATTGTGGATACGTCACATTTGATATACTGCATTGTATCATAAATAGCCAAACCTGCTGATACGGAACCGCCTGGGCTGTTGATATAAAGATGAATATCTTTCTCCGGATCTTCACCTTCTAAAAATAGCAGCTGGGCAATAATTACACTTGCTGATGCATCAGTTACCTCTTCCCCCAAAAAGATAATTCTTTCCTTCAGTAATCTTGAATAAATGTCATATGAACGCTCGCCGCGGCTTGTCTGCTCAATGACATAAGGTATTACGCTCATGTATATGCCTCCTTAAAAATATAATGTTTTTATTCTTCTACAGCATTATCTACTAAGAATGTCACAGCATCTTGAACAGCTAAATCCATCTTCATCTGTTCTTTTTCATTTTCTCCCATGAATTCTTTTAATTTTTCTACTTCCATCTTGTAAGCTTCTGCCATCTTCGCTAATTCTTCATCGATTCTTTCATCTGTAATCTCGATATTTTCAGCTTTTGCAATTGCTTCAAGTACAAGTCTTGTCTCAATACGTTTTACAGCCTGTGGTCTTAATTCTTCCATCATGCTCTCAGCTGTCATTCCTGTGAACTGGAAGTACTGTTCCATAGAAAGTCCCTGCTGCTGAATTCTCTGTGCGAAATCCTGAGCCATCTGATTTACCTGTGTATCGATCATTGCCTCTGGAATCTCCATTGTTGCGTTTGCAACAGCTTTTTCTACTGCCTGGTCTTCTTTCTTTCTATTACCGTCTGCAATCTTCTGTTCTTTGATTTTTGCTTTGATATCTGCTTTGTAAGCATCTAATGTATCAAATTCAGATACTTCTGCTGCAAATTCATCATCTAATTCAGGAAGTTCTTTTGCTTTGATCTCATGTACTGTACATTTGAACACTGCAGCTTTTCCTGCTAAATCTTCTGAATGATATTCTTCTGGGAATGTCACATTCACTTCTACTTCTTTTTCTGCTTCAGCGCCGATTAATTGTTCTTCAAATCCCGGAATGAAAGATCCTGAACCGATTGTCAATGGATAGTTCTCACCTTTTCCACCTTCAAATGCAACACCGTCAACAAATCCTTCGAAGTCTAATACTACTTCATCTCCGTCCTGTACTGCACGGTCTTCCACTACAACTGTTCTTGCATTCTTCTTCTGTTCTTCTTCTAATTTCGCGTCGATCTCTTTTGCTGTTACTCTGTTAGAAACTTTATCTACAGAAAGTCCTTTGTATTCTCCTAAAGTTACTTCTGGTTTTACAGCAACTTCTGCTGTGAAGATAAATGGTTTTCCTTTTTCTAACTGTACTACTTCTACTTTTGGCTGTGAAACGATATCTAATTCACATTCGTCATATGCTTTTCCGTATGCTGTTGGAATTAACGCATTCGCTGCATCTTCATAAAAGATTCCTACACCGTACATTTTTTCGATCATCTGACGTGGTACTTTCCCTTTACGGAATCCAGGCACGCTGATTTTATTTCTCTGTTTTAAGTACGCACCCTGAATTGCTTTTTCTAATTCTTCAGCGGAAACTTCGATTGTAAGTTTCGCCATATTTTTTTCCATGTTTTCTACTTGTAAACTCATTACTATTTCCTCCTTATATATGTGAGAAGTCCCCAGACTTATCTACACTAACGCTCATTCCAAGATTATATCACAATACTTTCTAAATTACTAGCCTTGAATTTCATCTAAACGCAGTATTTTCGTAATAAATGAGGAAATCTCATCCTCCTTCATTGAAAACACATTTTTGTCATTGCTTTTGACTTTAAACACAATTGTCTCTGTCTCACCGTACTGCATATTTTGATATGCAGTTTCTAAAAGTTCATAAGAACGGTTCAGAAATTCGCTTTGCATCTGGGCATTAATCTCTTCTTTTGTCCCCTGATATTCCCCGTTCTCCGCCTTTTGTTTCAGATTTTCCGACTCTGTCTGAATTGATGTGATAAACTGTAAAAATACATCCGACGGCTGAAATTCCACACTGACATCATATTCCTTGCGGCTGATCTTCTCCGCTTCATTTACCTGATATTTCATAGCGCCGAAAATCTCTTTGCACAGATCTACAAACTTCTTCTCAAGTTCCGAATCTATCTCCACACCATTTGTGATGTAATCCGAAACAAAACTTTCAATGCCTTCATCATACTGTTTCAGCAATTCCTTCTTTGACGTATCCTCCAGAATCTCTTCCGCCTCGGTGACATCTCCCAAAAACCTCTGGTTCAGAATCGCGCGGACATATCCCTGTGCATCAAAATCTCTGAGCAGTCCTATGCATACAATTCCTACCAGTACAATGATCACTGCAATCGCAGCTACTGTCCCTTTTTTTGATTTCATAGTTCCTCCTATTTACATTGATAGATGACAGAGTCTTTGATCTCCTCCGCCTTTTCCTTGTTCAAAAGAAGCCCGATCAGCGCAAGTGAAAAATCAATCGCTGTCCCCAGACCTCTGCTTGTAATGATAAAATCAGACACAACAACAGAATCTTTCACTACCTCTGCTCCGAAAAGCTCCGCCTCTTTGCTCGGATAAGAAGTCGCCTTTCTTTCTTTTAAAAAGCCCATCTTTCCGAAAATACTCGGCGCCGCACAGATTGCCGCAATATATTTTTTCTCTTCATAGTATTTTTCCAATACATTTTTCACGCCTTCGTGTTCTTCCAAATGAATCGTTCCAGGCATTCCGCCCGGCAGCACAACCATGTCCTGCTCCTCATAATCCATTTCTTCAAATAATTTATCTGCCTGAACACAAATATCATGTGAACCGCGAATCTGCAATTTACCTGTAATCGATACTGTTGTCACAAAAATTCCTGCTCTTCTTAGCAGATCCACAACAGTCAGTCCTTCAATCTCTTCAAACCCATCTGCCAAAAATACGCAAACCTTTTTTTCCATAGTTTCCCTCCTTTTCCAAATTTCACTTGCATTTTAACAAACTTATGAAAAAAAAGCAAATCCGTTTACATTTCCCTTGACCTGTATTACTATAAAAGCATCTGGAGGTATCTATTATGGAAATTGAACGCAAATATTTAATCAGCTCCCTGCCGGAGCATCTCGAACAATATCCCCATCGTCAGCTCGAACAGGGATATTTATCCACATCTCCTGTCGTGCGTGTGCGAAAAGACGATGACAAGTATGAGTTAACCTACAAATCTAAAGGACTTATGGTTCGTGAAGAACACAATCTTCCACTCACAAAGGAATCCTATGAACATCTGCGCACTAAAATCGACGGCAGACTGATCACCAAAAAGCGCTACTGCATCCCCTATGGCATATACACCATTGAATTAGACATTTTTGAGGGCGATCTTGCACCGCTTGTTCTCGCCGAGGTAGAATTTCCTACCGAGCAGGAAGCGAATGCATTCACCCCACCGGACTGGTTCATCGAAGATGTCACTTTCTCACCTCTTTACCACAACAGTTTTTTAAGTCAACTTCAGCACAAATAAAGGACGGAAATTCTTCCGCCCTTTGCTTTACATATTTTATTCTGCAAGATCAAATTTCTCGTGAATCGCACGCACCGCTTTGTCAATCTCTGACTCCTCTACCAACACTGTGATTCGAATCTCAGATGTGGAAATCATATTAATATTGATTCCGTAATTAAACAATGCCTCAAACAATTTGGATGCAACTCCCGGATTTGTCATCATTCCAGCACCCACGATTGAAACTTTTGCCACACCTTCATTGTGTGTAATATTCTTAATCGTCAAAGGTTCTTTGTTCTCTTCCAGTATAGTAAGTGCATCTTTCAGGTCATCCTGCGAAACTGTAAATGAAATATCCTTTGTTCCGTCACGTCCTACGGACTGAAGGATAATATCTACATTAATATTATTTTTCGCAAGTTTGTTGAATATTTTAAACGCAATACCCGGTCTGTCTTCCACTCCAATCACTGAAATTCTGGCTGTATTCTTATCCGCAGCCACACCGGTAATTAACATTTTCTCCATTTTTACTACCTCCTTGACAATCGTTCCTTCTGATTCATTCAAACTTGAACGCACAACCATCGGAACACTGTATTTTTTCGCCATCTCCACGGAACGATTGTGCAGAACTTTTGCACCTGCCGTTGCAAGTTCCAGCATCTCATCATATGTGATCTCTGGGAGTTTTCTTGCATTCGGAACAATTCTAGGATCTGCCGTATAGACACCATCTACATCTGTATAAATCTCGCACAAATCTGCGTGCAATACTGCCGCAAGTGCTACCGCTGTCGTATCAGAACCACCTCGTCCAAGTGTGGCGTAATCATCGTATTTCGTAATTCCCTGAAAGCCTGTCACAATTACGATCTTTCTGGAATCCAGTTCATGATTGATACGGTCTGTGTCAATTCTCTTAAATCTGGCATTTCCGTATCTGGAGGTACAGTTCATCCCCACCTGAAATGCATTCAATGACACTGCCGGCACATCCATCGCATGCATAGCCATTGCCATGAGCGAAACTGACACTTGCTCTCCTGTTGTCAAAAGCATATCCAGTTCTCTCTTGTTTGCCTTTGGATTGATATCATTTGCAAGTGCAAGCAAATCATCTGTCGTATCTCCCATTGCCGAAAGAACAACTACAACACTGTGTCCTTTTTTATAATCTTCAATGCAGCGTCTTGCAACATTGTAAATTCTCTCTTTATTTGCGACGGATGTTCCGCCGAATTTCTTTACAATTAACATGGTTACCTCCTATATCTCTAACAGGCAGTCAATCAGACGATAGCCTTCTTTCCAGACAATTCCGCTTTCTTTTGCGGTCTTTTCGCTATATTCTTCCTGACTTCCCAATTCTTTTCTGCTGTCATAAAGCAGATATGGAACCGGATCTTTTGTATGTGTCCGAACTCGGATCGGTGTTGGATGATCCGGAAGAACCAATATTCGATAATCTTCGCCCGCTTTTTCTAAGGCTTCTACAATAAGCCGTGTCACCCGCTTATCAAGATACTCGATTGATTCTATTTTCTCATTCAACAATCCTTGATGTCCCATCTCATCCGGTGCCTCCACATGCACATAAGCAAAATCATATCCATGATTCAAAAGTGCATCCGCAGCTGCATTTGCCTTTCCTTCATAGTTCGTATGAAGTCCTCCATTGGCTCCTTCCACCAAAATCTTATCCATCTCAGACCCAACTGCAAGCCCTTTCAGCAGGTCCACCGCCGAGATCATAACACCTTTCTTTCCTGTCTTTTCTTCAAAAGACATCAGATTCGGCCTTGTGCCTGCTCCCCAGAACCATGCAGAATTCGCCGGATTGAGCCCCTGCTCTTTTCTTTTCTGATTCAGAGGATGTGCAGACAATATCTCATAACTTTTCTTCATCATATCACAGAACACTTCATTTTCCGGCAGATACTCTCCGATTTTCTTCGTCAAAATGTCATGCGGCGGGGTCAGCTCTATCACTTTTCCTTCCTTCCACACAAGCAAGTGACGGTAACTCGTTCCCACATAGAACTCATATCCTTCTCTTTTCAGCCCTTCCTTCAGTGCTTCCATCAAAACTGCCGCGTCCTCAGTACTGATCTCGCTGGAGCTGTGATCCACCATTCTCTTTTCTTCATAACAGCTTTCTTCTTCCGAAAGCGTTACCAGATTACACCGAAATGACACATCTGTCTTTTTCATATCCACCCCGATGCTGAGCGCCTCGAGCGGCGAGCGGCCTGTATAATAAATCTTTGGATCATATCCAAGTACTGACAGATTTGCTGTATCACTTCCCGGACTCATTCCTTCCGGAACCATATAGGCAAGTCCTACCTCACCTTTTTTTGCAAGTCTGTCCATCGTCGGTTTATCTGCTGCTTCAAGCGGTGTCTTCCCCGACAATTTTTCAATCGGTTCATCCGCCATCCCATCTCCTAAGACTATGATATATTTCATTCCACTGCGCCTCCTTACCCTTTTGACTTTATTCTTTCACCCGGAGCATTTTTTGAATCTGAGGATATTTTTCTGCACCTCTTTCAAAATCGCCCTCTTTCATAACTGATGTCACGAAACCAAATTCACCTTCCACGCCTTCAGGCTTTATAACTGTAATCTCGCCAAAAGTCTGTTCCAATTCTTCTTTTAACGCCTCTGTCCCCTTTATGCGTACAAAGAAACGATTTTCTCGCTCACTTTTGTCTTCTAAAACCATTTTTTCCTCTGACCAGACTGTCATCATACTCTGTCTCGGATATTTTGCCGCTTCAATAACATCAGCCACAACTGCGCTTGCCGTCGGGAGTTTTCCTGCTCCGCTTCCATAGAACATTGCATCTCCAAGCATATTTCCTTTTATAAAAATCGCATTAAATACATCTTCTACATTGTAGAGCGGATGTTTTTTCCCTAAAAGACAAGGTGCCACGACTGCTCCTAATCTTTCGCCGTTCTTTCTGCAGGTTGCAAGCAGCTTGATCTTCATTCCCATCGCCTTTGCATACTGCATATCCTGCAAAGTAATATCGGTGATTCCCTCCGTATAAATGTCCTCAAACTCCACTTGTTTCCCACAAATCAAAGAAGATAAAATTGCAATCTTTCTGCATGCATCGTGACCATCCACGTCTGCGCTCGGGTCACGCTCTGCATATCCCATCATCTGAGCTTCTTTCAACACTGCATCATAATCTGCATCTTCGTGATACATCTTACTAAGCATATAGTTGGTCGTACCGTTCAAAATTCCGGTAATCTCCTCAATATCATCCGCCGAAAGCGACGTATTCAAAGGACGGATAATCGGAATACCGCCGCCAACACTCGCCTCAAATAAGAAATTCAAATTCTTTTCTTTTGCAATAGCAAGCAGCTCTGCACCATGCTTTGCCACAAGCGCTTTGTTGGAGGTCGCCACATTTTTCCCCGCCAAAAGACTTCTCTTTACAAAGGTATATGCCGGTTCAACTCCGCCCATCACTTCTACCACGACTTTGATCTCTTCATCATTTACAATCTCTTCAAAATCATGTACAATCAATTTTTCTATAGGACTTCCCGGAAATTCTTTCAAATCCAAAATATATTTAATTTCTAAAGAATCCCCTGTTTTTTGATTGATTAAATCCCGGTTTGTCTGAATTACTTCCACAACTCCGGATCCAACTGTTCCATATCCTAATACTGCTATTTTTGTCATATCGTACTTACTCCCTGCCTACAATTTTCAAATAGTGAACACCTTGATTTTCCTCTATCTCCGCAACCATATCGGATATATTTCCGGTTGTAGATAAAATCTCTACACTCAAAGTCAAAGTCGCCACTCCGTTCAGTGGAATACTCTGATGTATAGTCAGTATATTCGCACCGTATTCTGCGACATCTCTCAAAATTTCAGCAAGAAGCCCCGGTGTGTCATCCATCTGCACCACCAAGGTAATCGTCTGCCCTTTTTCATTTTCATGAAACGGGAAAATATCGTCTTTGTATTTATAAAAAGAACTCCTGCTAATTCCAATCTGATCTGTTGCTTCCTGTATCGTCAATCCTCTCTCAGACGCCAGCAGTCTCTTTGCTTCCACCACTTTGATAAGGACTTCCGGCAACGCTTTTTTCTTGACTACAAAGTATTTTGTCTTATCCATGATTACTCCTCCATGCTCTGTGCTTTTAAGTATGCGTTCATAAACAGATCAATGTTTCCGTCCAGCACACTCGACACATTTCCGCTTTCTACATTCGTCCGATGATCTTTCACCAATGTATATGGCTGCATGACATAAGAGCGGATCTGATTGCCAAATCCAATTTCTTTTATCTCTCCACGAATGTCTGACACCTTTTCTGCCTGTTCCTGTTCTTTCAGCAGATACAGCTTTGCCTTCAGCATCTGCATTGCCTTCTCTTTATTATTATGCTGCGAGCGCTCATTCTGGCACTGCACTACAATTCCAGTAGGAATATGTGTAATACGGATTGCCGAAGATGTCTTGTTGACATGCTGACCTCCCGCACCACTTGCCCTGTATGTATCAATTTTCAGATCATCGTCATTGAGTTCAATGTCAATATCGTCCTCAATATCCGGAACAACATCACAAGATGCAAACGATGTCTGTCGTTTTCCAGCCGCATTAAACGGCGAAATGCGCACAAGACGGTGTACCCCTTTTTCCGACTTGAGATACCCGTAGGCATTCTCTCCATTCACCTGAAAAGTAACTGCCTTTAAGCCGGCTACATCTCCGTCCAAAAAGTCCAGCACTTCCACGGAAAATCCTTTTCGCTCCGCCCATCTTGTATACATACGGTATAACATATTCGCCCAGTCACAGGACTCTGTTCCGCCTGCTCCTGCATGCAGTGTCACAATTGCATTGTCTTTATCATATTCCCCGGAAAGCAAGGTCTGAATACGAATCTCCTCATATCCTTGTTGAAATGCAGTCAGTTCACTTTCAATCTCCGGCACAAGACTTTCATCATTCTCATCATATGCCATCTCAATCAAAACACCGATATCCTCATAACTTGTTGTAAGCTGTGATACTTTCTCCAAAAAATCTTTCAGACTCTTCAGTTCTTTCATGACCACCTGAGAATTTTCCGTATTCTCCCAAAATCCCGGTTCTTCTATCTTTCGTTCTAACTCTTCTACCTGTTTTTCTTTTCCAGACAGGTCAAAGTGAATCCCTCATTTCCTTCAATGGTTCTTCATATGAGTTTAATATACTTTTAAACTGATCTAATTCGACCACGTTCTCACCTCTTATTCTTTATTTTCTTCCACAGCACTGTTTGTATTTTTTACCGCTTCCACATGGGCAAGGATCATTTGGATAAACTTTCTTTTCCTGACGTTTCTTCGGTTCATGCGCTGCCGTATCATCTTTGTTTGTGCCGGTTACTTTTGCAACCTGTTCTCTTTCCACCTTCTGTTCAAGCTGAACATGGAACAACATACGAACTGTATCTGCTGCAATTGCAGATGTCATCGCTCCAAACATATCATATCCAACCATCTTGTACTCTACAAGCGGATCTCTCTGTCCATATGCCTGAAGACCGATTCCCTGACGAAGCTGATCCATATCATCAATGTGATCCATCCATTTTGCGTCGATTACCTTCAAAAGGACAACACGTTCAATCTCACGCAGCTGTTCTGGTTCTGGGAACTCAGCCTCTTTTGCCTCATATCCTTTCACTGCATGTTCTTTTAACATCTGTTTCAATTCTTTCTGAGACATCTCTTTTACTTCTTCAAACGCTACTGGTTTTAAAAGCAATGATGCATACAGATCACGGTTCAATGCATCTAAATCCCACTCATCAGATTCTGTGTCCGGAGATGCACACGCATCCACTGTGTTCTCCACATACTCTGTAATCATATGATAGATTGAATCTCTCATGCTCTCCCCATCAAGCACTCGACGTCTTTCCTCGTAGATGATCTCTCTTTGTTCATTCATAACCTGATCGTATTCCAACAGGTTTTTACGGATTCCAAAGTTATTTCCTTCCAGCTTCTTCTGTGCTTTTTCAATTGCGCTGGACAACATCTTATGTTCAATCTGTTCTCCATCTTCCACACCTAATGTATTAAATACGCTCATCAGTTTTTCAGATCCGAACAGTCTCAGCAGATCATCTTCCAGAGAAATGTAAAATCTGGATTCTCCCGGGTCTCCCTGTCTACCGGAACGACCACGGAGCTGATTGTCAATACGTCTTGACTCATGACGCTCTGTACCAATAATCTTCAATCCTCCGATTGCCTTTGCCTCATCGTCCAGCTTGATATCGGTACCACGACCTGCCATGTTCGTCGCGATTGTAACCGCGCCATGCACACCTGCCTGTGCTACAATCTCAGCTTCCATCTCATGGAATTTTGCATTAAGGACATTGTGCTGAATTCCTCTTTTCTTCAGCATATTGCTCAGAAGTTCTGATGTCTCAATTGTAATAGTACCTACAAGTACAGGCTGTCCTGTCTCATGTGCTCTTACGATTTCCTCGATTACCGCTTTGAATTTTTCATCTTTTGTCTTATATACAGCATCATCCAAATCTTTACGAAGAACCGGAAGATTCGTTGGAATCTCCACTACGTCCATTCCGTAAATATCACGGAATTCTTTTTCTTCTGTAAGAGCAGTACCTGTCATACCACTCTTCTTTTCATATTTGTTAAACAGATTCTGGAATGTGATTGTCGCAAGTGTCTTGCTCTCTCGTTTTACTTTTACATGCTCTTTCGCTTCAATTGCCTGATGAAGTCCGTCAGAATAACGGCGTCCCGGCATAATACGTCCGGTAAATTCATCTACGATCATAACCTGATCATCCGCCACAACATAATCCTGATCTCTGAACATCAAATTATGTGCACGAAGCGCCAAAATAATATTGTGCTGGATCTCTAAATGTTCCGGATCCGCAAGATTCTCGATGTGGAAGAATTTTTCTACCTTCTTCACACCTTCTTCTGTCAGGTTGATATTCTTCTCTTTCTCATTGACGATAAAATCACCTGTCTCTTCGATGTCCTCGCCCATGATCGCATTCATCTTAGAAAACTCGCCGCTTGCCTCACCACGTTCAAGCTGTCTTGCAAGAATATCGCAAGCCTCGTATAACTTCGTAGACTTTCCACTCTGACCGGAAATAATAAGTGGTGTTCTCGCCTCATCGATCAATACAGAGTCGACCTCATCGATTACCGCATAGGAAAGTCCTCTCTGTACTAACTGCTCTTTGTAGATTACCATATTATCTCTCAGGTAATCGAATCCAAGTTCATTGTTTGTCACATATGTGATGTCACAGTTATATGCCTCACGACGTTCGTCGTTGTCCATCTCATTTAAAACAACGCCTACTGTAAGTCCTAAAAATCTGTGAACTTGTCCCATCCATTCCGCATCACGCTTTGCAAGATAATCATTGACTGTTACGATATGTACTCCTTTTCCCGCCAACGCATTCAGATACGCCGGAAGTGTCGATACCAAAGTCTTTCCTTCACCTGTTCTCATCTCCGCAATACGTCCCTGATGCAGTACAATACCACCGATCAGCTGCACACGGTAATGTTTCATATGAAGTGATCTCGATGCCGCTTCTCTTACTGTCGCAAATGCTTCCGGAAGGATATCATCCAATGTCTCCCCGTTTGCCAGTCTTTCTTTAAACTCTTTTGTTTTATCTCTCAACTCTTCATCCGTCAATTTCTGCATATCCTCGTCCATCGCCTCAATGCGGTCAACAATCGGATAGATTCTCTTTAACTCATGATCACTGTGTGTCCCAAAAATTTTTTCTAATAAGCTCATACTTTACTCCTTATTTACGAATTTACTCTAATCTCCATTTTATCACTATATACATTGCAGTTCAACAAATTTATAAACTGTTCACAAACTCTTTCGCAAATGGTCACATTTTTTTACGTTCTCGTATGGAATCTGCCCACCAAACAAATCTAGTGCACTTCCAATTGTAAAATTTAACTTCTCTTTTCCCGCACACCGAAATGCTTCCAAATCTTCCAGACTTCCTATTCCGCCTGCATAAGTAATCGGTATACCATCCCACTTTGCAAGCAGTTCCACAAGCGGCAGTTCTACTCCTGATGATTTTCCCTCCACATCTACCCCATGTATCAGAAATTCATCACAGTAATCTGAAAGCTGGTCCAATAATGATATCGTCACCTTCACATTGGTGAATGTCTGCCATCGGTTTGTCACAATATAGTAAAAATCCTCTTTTTTTCTGCAGCTTAAATCAAGCACGATTCGCTCTTTTCCGACTGTCTCCTTGAGTTTTTGCAAATTCTCCCACTTTACTTCTCCATCTCGAAAAACATATGATGTGACAATGACGTGACTTGCTCCTGCATCCAGATATTCCTTCGCATTCTCTGCGGTAACTCCTCCACCGATCTGCATTCCTTGCGGATATGCACGCAGTGCCTCCAACGCCTGCTTTTTTGTGGCATCAAAATATTCTGATGTACTTGGATTCAGCAATATAATATGTCCTCCTCGAATACCATCTTTTCGATAGAGATTTGCATAAAACCGCGCATCATATTCCGAAGTAAAATTTGTGATTGCCTGATCACCTTCATCTTTCAGTGACCCTCCGACAATCTGCCTGACAGCTCCATTATGTATGTCAATACAAGGTCTGAATTGCATATTTCTTCCCTCACTTTTGCAATTTTCGTTTAGTATAGCATTTTTTGCCAAAAAAAGGAACGCTTTTTCACGTTCCCTTCCATAAATAATTATTTTGTTGCGTCATTTACGTTTTTGTCAGTCGTCTTATCCGGTGTCTGGTCTGTCGCATCATCCGTCATATCCCTGACACCATCTCTTACATTGTCAACACCTTTTTCTACATCGTCGACACCATCTTTCACGGCATTGCCCAGATCATCGATCACACCATCTCCATTGTTGTCTTTTGTCGGATCGGTTGTCGTATTTTTGTCGGTTGTTGTATTGTTTGCCGCATCATCTTTTGTATTGCTTCCACAGCCTGTTGTTGAGCAAAGTACTCCAACGCACAGCATACACAAGATTACTTTTTTCAATTTTTTCATTTTTTTACTCCCTTTCTTTCATGTAGTACCATTAAGAATTACTTCTTATCATGTAATATCTGCATTTTTCTCAAATATATACTTCACTTTTCATTGGGAGTTTTTTCCTTTTTTTGACTATTTTTAAAATTGGATCACGTCGCTCATATCGTAAAGACCGGCTCCTTTTCCTTTCAGGAACTTTCCTGCCTCCACTGCACCTTTTGCGAACACCGCTTTCGAATATGCAGTATGTTTGAATTCAATGACTTCATCTTCTCCTGCGAAAATCACCTCATGCTCTCCTACAATTGTGCCGCCTCTCACTGCTGAAATTCCAATCTCCTTTTTCTCACGTTTTTCACGCACCTGGCTTCTGTCATAAGTATAACGGTATTCATTGTCCAGTGCTTCATTGATCGAATCCGCCATTGCAAGTGCAGTTCCGCTCGGCGCATCCACTTTCTGATTATGATGTTTTTCGACAATCTCAATGTCAAACCCCGCTGGTGCAAGCACTTTTGCCGCATCCTGAAGCAGTTTTAATAACATATTGACTCCCAATGACATATTCGCAGATTTTAAAACCGCAACTTTCTTGCTTGTCTCTTCTACTTTCTTTAGCTGCTCCTCTGATAACCCTGTAGTGCACAGTACAACCGGAACCTGTTTTTCCACACAGTAGTCAAGCAGCCCGTCCACTGCTGCCGCGTTCGAAAAATCAATGATTGCATCTGCCTTGATATCACACTTTTCAATACTTTCAAATACGGGATAATCATTCGCAATTCCAGTATAGGCATCTATTCCTGCTGCCATCTCGACATTCGGGTCTTCTTTTACTATCTTACTGATAACTTGTCCCATTTTTCCATTGCAGCCATGCATAATCAATTTTGTCATATTCGTTTCCTCCCTGTTCACAGTTATTTATATTATAAAATAACACAAAAAAAGAGAGTTTGCAAAAACAAACTCTCCTACCTCTACATTCTTTTGCATAAAATCACTGTTCACAGCGATCTATAAAATCCCAAAATCTTTCATCGCTTTCTTTAACGTTTCCGTATGTGCCTCTGTAAGCTCCGTCAACGGCATACGAAGTCCTCCAACTTCCATTCCCATCAGGTTCATCGCTTTTTTCACAGGAATTGGATTCACTTCACAGAATAACTGCTCAATCAAAGGCAATGCATTTAACTGTAATTCCATACTTCCTTTTACATCACCTTCAAAGAATTTTGCACAGATATCGTGCGTCTCTTTTGGGGCGATATTAGACAATACAGAAATCACACCTTTTCCGCCAAGGGACATAATCGGCACAATCTGATCATCATTTCCTGAATACAAGTCGACCTTTCCATCTGTCAGGTTCATAATCTTCGCAACCTGAGAAATATTCCCCGAAGCTTCCTTGATTCCGACAATGTTATCCACATTCTTCACAAGATGCGCAACTGTCGCCGGCTCAATATTGCAGCCTGTTCTGCTTGCCACACTGTACATGATAATTGGCGCTTTAGCTTCATTCGCAACCGCTGTATAATGTTGAATCAATCCGGCCTGTGTTGCTTTATTATAATATGGGGTGACAACCAGTAATCCATCTGCCCCGTACTCTGCTGCCGCTTTTGACAATTCAATTGCTGTTCTTGTACAGTTTGATCCCGTTCCCGCGATAACCGGAACTCTTCCTTTTGTGAAATCAATTGTCTTTTTAATACAGTCCAGATGTTCTTCTTCTGTCATCGTCGCAGACTCACCTGTCGTGCCACAAATCACAATACTGTCTGTCCCGTTATTGCAATGATAATCAATCAATTCTTCTAATTTTTCATAATTAATACTTCCATCCGCATGAAATGGTGTGATAATCGCCACTCCTGCCCCTGTAAAAATAGCCATTCTAGTCCTCCTTACATACCGAGTTCTCAGTTCTCTCTTACAGGATTTTAGCACCATTCACAGGCAATGTCAATGCACGTGAACTCATTCTTCTACACATTCCAGTTTGCTTACAGAAACTTCATATGCAATCCGTTTCTGCGTCTCTGTCTCTGTCAGTTTTTTTATATATTCCCGGCTCTGAATCCGCCCTAATATCTGCACATGTTCTCCGACTTCAAAGCCAGATGCAAATCTTGCATTTCTTCCCCAGCAGATGCATGGTATGTAATCCGATTTCCCATATGGTCTGTTTACAGCCAGCAGAAGATCTGCAATCTCTCTTCCAAGCGGTGTCTTTCTGTAAATCGGTGTTTTGCAGATATAGCCATCTAAAAAGATACTGTTTGTCTTTGCCCCATCAAGCTCTTCTTCCACAAATGTTACCTCTCTTACAAATACAGAAAGTACAAGTCTGTTTTTTTGTTCATCATGATGATTATAGGAGCGGAATTGCCCTGTTACCATAATATATTCCCCTGTGTAATCCTGATGCACATCAATCAGCCTCTCTGAAATCATCAGCGGAATACGATCGTCTGAATTGCTCAAACGCTTCACAAGCACTTCCACCATATAAAAGCCTTCCCCGAATACCTCGTGGCTGAATGTAAACTGAGACGCCACCTCTCCCATAATCGTTACCTGGTTGTTTTCAATAATCTTATCTGACATGAATTGTAGTTCTCCCTTCCTCTTCGCAGTATTTTTTAGTCACTACTAAGTCTATTTCTATTTTACACACTTTAGAACTTTTTGCCTTAAAAACCGTGCGCCAATTCTCGACAGCCTTTCTCGACATTTTCTATATTTCTCACTTAAACTCTTGTATTCTGTTAATAATATGATAAACTATATGAGTTATATTTTAAAACCTTTGCTTTTATGGATATAAAAGCTTTTTGATAACAGAAAGAAGGTATTTTACAATGAAGAAACAAAGAGAAGATATTAGAAATATTGCCATCATCGCTCACGTTGACCACGGAAAGACAACACTGGTAGACGAGCTTTTAAAGCAAAGCGGTGTATTCCGCGCCAATCAGGAAGTGGCTGAGCGTGTCATGGATTCCAACGATATCGAGCGTGAACGTGGAATCACTATTTTGGCAAAAAATACAGCCGTATACTATAAAGATACGAAGATCAACATCATCGACACACCTGGACATGCCGATTTCGGCGGTGAGGTAGAGCGTGTCTTAAAGATGGTAAACGGTGTTATCCTTGTCGTAGATGCATTTGAAGGTGCGATGCCTCAGACAAAATTCGTATTGAAAAAAGCGTTGGAGTTACAGCTTCCGGTCATCGTCTGCATCAATAAAATTGACCGTCCGGAGGCAAGACCGGAAGAGGTCATCGACGAGATTTTAGAATTGTTCATGGATCTTGACGCATCTGACGAACAGTTGGACTGCCCATTTGTATATGCATCTGCCAAAGCCGGACATGCCATCTTAGATTTGACAGATGAACCGGAAAATATGATTCCATTATTCGAGACAATTTTAGATTATATCCCTGCTCCGGAAGGTGATCCTGACACCGATACACAGGTTCTTATCAGCACGATCGACTACAATGAATATGTCGGACGTATTGGTATCGGAAAAGTAGACAACGGTACGATCGCCGTAAATCAGGACATGGTTGTCGTAAACGCCCACGAACCTGACAAACAGAAAAAAGTAAAAATCAGCAAATTATATGAATTTGACGGACTCAACAAAGTAGAAGTAAAAGAGGCAACAATCGGATCGATCGTTGCAATTTCAGGAATTTCAGATATTTCTATCGGTGACACACTCTGTTCTCCTGAAAATCCGGTTGCAATCCCATTCCAAAAGATTTCAGAACCAACGATTGCAATGCAGTTTATCGTCAATGACAGCCCATTTGCCGGACAGGAAGGAAAATTTGTAACGTCCCGCCACCTGCGTGACCGTCTGCTGCGTGAATTGAATACAGATGTCAGTCTCCGTGTCGAAGAGTCAGAAAACGCAGACAGTTTCCGTGTATCCGGACGTGGTGAACTTCACTTGTCCGTTCTTATCGAAAACATGAGACGTGAAGGTTATGAATTTGCAGTAAGCAAGGCGGAAGTTCTCTATAAAAAAGATGAGAACGGCAAACTCTTAGAGCCAATCGAGACTGCATACATCGACGTACCGGATGAATTTACCGGAACAGTCATCGACAAGTTAAGTCAGCGAAAAGGAGAACTCCAGAATATGAGCGCCTCCAACGGGACAACTACAAGACTGGAATTTTCAATCCCTGCAAGAGGTCTGATCGGATACCGTGGGGAATTCATGACAGACACAAAAGGAAATGGAATTTTAAATACTGCATTTGACGGCTACGCACCATATAAAGGAGACATTCAGTATCGCAAACAAGGTTCTCTGATTGCTTTTGAAACTGGCGAATCTGTTACTTACGGATTGTACAGCGCTCAAGAGCGAGGTACTCTCTTTATCGGGGCCGGAGAAAAGGTATATTCCGGAATGGTCATCGGACAGAACGGAAAAGCTGAAGATATTGAACTCAACGTATGTAAAACAAAACATTTAACAAACACCCGCTCTTCCGGTGCCGATGATGCGCTCAAGCTTACAACTCCACGTATTTTGAGTTTGGAAGAAGCGCTTGATTTTATCGATACCGACGAGCTGTTAGAAGTAACACCACAGTCACTTCGTATCCGTAAAAAAATTCTGGATTCCAAGATGAGAAAAAGAGGAAAACTATAGTTTTCGAGTTTTTTCTTATTTTAGCTTTATTTGTCAGTTTTTTTATATTATTTTTAGAATTTTCTCGTTATTTTTATTGCATGTCCCATCATTTGGTTGTATAATAAGACCATAAAATATATCGCAAAGGGGTTGGAGACATGAACTATATTATTAGCGGCAAAAATATCGATGTAACACCTGGTTTAAAATCAACCATCGAGCAAAAATTAGGAAAACTGGAAAGGTATTTCACTCCTGATACTGAAATTATCGTGACACTCAGTGTTGAAAAAGAGCGTCAGAAAATTGAGGTAACTATCCCTGTCAAAGGTCACATTATTCGTTCCGAACAAGTGAGTGACGATATGTATGTATCCATTGACTTAGTGGAAGAAGTAATTGAACGTCAGCTTCGCAAGTATAAGAACAAATTAATTGCAAGACAGCAGGAAGGCGGGAACTTCCAATCAGAATTCTTCGAGGCAGAGCAGGATACTTCTAACAACGATGAGATTAAGATTATTCGTACAAAACGTTTTGGAATCAAGCCTATGTTCCCAGAAGACGCATGTGTTCAGATGGAACTTCTTGGACATAACTTCTTCGTATTCAGCAATGCTGAGACAGATGAAGTGAACGTTGTCTACAAACGTAAGAACAACACATACGGTCTGATTGAACCGGAATTCCAATAGAAGATAAGAAAGAGGTGCTCACGCACCTCTTTTTCAATCTTTAAAAGTCTTCATTTCCCCATCTATCTCCGCGAAGTAGCACTCCTCTTCTATCTCCATGACAGCTTTTCCATTCGTGCCTTCTGTAATCTCATTTCGCACTGTTTTGAGTTCCTCCGCCGGAATTAACGCAGTCAGCTCCACCTGATCAGTGTACACAGAATCAAGTACCGACAGTCCTCTCTGCCCCAAAATATACTGTATTTTTCCAAGTCCTGTATAATCTGTCTGTATCCGAAGTTTATACCCGTGCAATTTGGTAATAATCTTACTAGCGGAAAGTCCCGCCTGTACCGAACCGGAATAAGCTCTCACAAGTCCACCTGTTCCAAGAAGCGTTCCTCCAAAATACCTTGTCACAACAACTGCTGTGTCATGAATCTCCTCGCCAAGCAGGACATCTAGCATTGGTTTCCCAGCTGTACCACTTGGCTCTCCATCATCACTGCATCTTTGGATTTGAAACTGCTCACCGATTACATAGGCAGAGCAATTGTGCGTTGCATTCCAATACTTTTTCTTCATGCTTTCGATAAACGCAATCGCCTCTTCTTCTGTCTTTACCGGAATGACCGTCGCAATGAATCTTGACTTTTTTTCAACGGTCTCCCCTTCGCCGCCTTGATATACTGTTTTATATTTTTCTAACATGACATCACCTTTTCATTTTTCTTTCTGTATAACACTATATCAGGAAAGCAGGTATTTCCACAATATTTTCTTAAGTTTTTCCTAGCGAAATGTGAACTTTTCAAATTTCGCTTTATTTAAAACTATATCTTTGCTATAATGAACTTCGAATAAAGGAGGCAATATTCATGAATTATGGAAAAAAGAAAGCTTCAAAACGGCAGAAGAATGTTACTTCAAAAGCCGCTATGAAGAAAAAACGAGCTGGTGTCCGCCTTTTCAAGGCCATGCTGCTTACCTGTCTTGTCGCGATTGTACTATGTGTCGCCGGCGGCGGACTTTTCATCAAAAAGATGATTGATGATGCTCCAGATATCACCCCGGAAGATGTAAAACCTTCTAAGTTTACCACACAGGCACTTGCCGATGATGAGACAACCGTTCTTGATACTTTCGTAGATGCCGGTGCCAACCGTGTCTATAAATCAATTGACGAGATTCCAAAAGATCTGCAGAATGCGTTTGTTGCAATCGAAGACTCTCGTTTCTACGAACATAACGGTATTGATTTGAAAGGTATCGTAAGAGCCGGATTAAAAGGTATTATATCCGGACATTTTTCGGAAGGTGCGAGTACACTGACCCAACAGCTTATAAAGAACAATGTTTTTCCTAATTTCGTAAATGAAGATACGTTTTTTGACCGTGTAGAACGTAAGCTTCAAGAGCAATATCTGGCTCTGGAAATTGAAAAACAGATGACCAAAAGTAAAATTCTTGAAAATTATCTGAATACAATTAACCTTGGACAAAATACCCTCGGTGTACAGGCCGCTTCGAAGCGTTATTTTGGAAAAGATGTCAGTGAACTGACTTTATCAGAATGTGCGACGATTGCTGCAATCACACAGAACCCTGGAAAATATAACCCTGTCACTAACCCTGACAAGAATGCGGAGCGCCGCGAAAAGGTTCTCAATGATATGAAAGAACAGGGATATATCAATCAGACACAGTATGATGAGGCGCTTGCCGATCCTGTATATGAACGGATTCAGGCTACCAATGCCCAATACGAGGACAGTACTTCTGTCAGCTCCTATTTTATAGATGCTGTGGCAGATGAAGTTATCGAAGATCTCGTGAACGAGATGGGATATACAGAAACACAGGCCTACAATGCCGTGTATAGTGGCGGACTTAGCATCATCACCACACAGAATGTTGAGATGCAGAAGATTTGTGAGGAAGAACTCAGTGACGACAGCAATTACCCTTCGAATATCGAATGGGGCATCAGTTGTGCAATCACTGTGACTCATCCGGACGGAACACAGGACAATTATGATCACAATACGATGCGTAATTATCTGTATGAGAAAACCGGTGATAAATATTGTTTGACACAGTCGACGCAGGAAGAGGCGAATGCAAAAGTAGAGGAATACATCGCAGCGATCACCTCAGAAGGCGATACCGTAGACAAACGTGTAAAACTTTCCCCTCAGCCACAGGCTTCTATTGTCGTTATGGATCAATATACCGGACATGTCAAAGCAATGGTCGGAGGACGTGGAGAAAAGACCGAGAGCCGAAGCCTGAACCGTGCTACGCAATCCTATAAACAGCCTGGTTCCTGCTTTAAGATTTTATCCACATACGCACCTGCATTGGATGTGCATGGCGATACACTTGCAACTGTAATTGAGGATTCTCCATTTTCTTACTCAAATGGTCGTGAAGTAAAAAACTGGTGGGGAAGCAATTATAAAGGCAATATGACTATTCGAGAATGTATTGAACAGTCAGCTAACGTATGTACGGTGAAGAAATTTACAGAGATCACACCTGCACTTGGATTCAAATATCTGACTGAAAACTTTAACCTGACTACTTTAGATTCCAAGAGCGATATCGTACAGGCTGCCTGCCTTGGTGGTATCTCAAAAGGTGTTTATAATATCGAGATGACTGCTGCCTACGCAGCAATTGCAAACGGCGGTGTTTACACAGAGCCAGTTCTGTACACAAAGATTTATGACCATGACGGAAATCTGTTATTTGAAAAAACACCAAAGACACATACAGCTATTAAAGAGACAACTGCTGCATTACTCACAAATGCTATGGAAGGTGTTATCACAAACGGTACTGGTACTGCTGCCAGAATGTCTAACATGCCGGTTGCCGGAAAAACAGGTACTACAACAGACAGCGTTGACCTTTGGTTATCTGCCTACACTCCATACTTAACAGCTTCTGTATGGACGGGTTATGATGATAACAAACCGATGGAAGGTCTTAGCCAAAGTTTCCATATGAAGATTTGGAAAAATGTTATGGAACGTATTCATGAAGGATATGAGTATAAAGATTTCGAGATGCCATCTTCCATTGAGAAAAAGACGATTTGTGCAAAAACCGGAAAACTTGCAAGCAGTGAAGCCTGCAGTGCCTATACGGAATATTTTGCACCGGGAACTGCTCCTACTCAGAGTTGTCCTGGACACGTAGTTGAAAAGCCTGATACAGATGCGAATTCTTCTGACACCTCAGGTGAAACTGACGATACAACAGACAACAATAGCGGAACAACCACTCCGCCATCTGATAACAGCAGTGACAGCAGCGGAAATACAAGCGGTGGCGACAGTAGCAGCAACAGTGGCAGTAACAGCGACAGCGAAACCCCACCTACTCCGCCAACCCCTTAAAAAATAAGACATTGCATTCTGCAATGTCTTATTTTTATAGTTCCTATTTTAATACCATCTTTGCCGCCCCGAATATACCTGCATCATTTCCAAGCTGTGCCAATGCAAATCTTACTCTTTTATTTGCAAAGAACACTCTTTCCTCATATGCTTTTTCTACATAGTCCAAAAGAATCTCTCCTGCTTTCGATACACCGCCTCCGATTACAATCGCCGCCGGATCTACCAATGCTGCAATGTTTGCCAGCGCATATCCCAGATATCGTCCGAATTCTTCTGCAATTTCCATTGCGACCTGATCTCCTGCTTTCACCGCGTCAAACACATCTTTTGCTGTCACATTCTCTGCATTTAATACTGTATCTGCTGCACCTGCCTCCAATTTTTTCTTTGCAAGACGCACAATCCCTGTCGCAGATGCATATTGCTCCAGACATCCACGATTTCCACATCCACATTGCTCTGTCTCTTCATAATTCACGCAGATGTGTCCAATCTCTCCACCGGCGCCACCGGCACCTGTCAAAATCTGACCGTCAATGATAATTCCACCGCCAACACCTGTCCCAAGTGTCACCATCACAATATTTTTCTGTCCGAGACCGCCGCCTTTCCACATCTCACCGAGTGCTGCCACATTCGCATCATTGCCAACTTTTACTTTGATTCCTGTCAATTCCTCAAGCTCATGTTTTACCTCTTTATATTCCCATCCAAGGTTTGCTGTACCATTGACAATTCCATCTTCTGATACCGGTGCCGGTACTCCCACACCAATTCCTAAAACAGCTTCTTTCGGAATTGCATGCTCTTTTAATTTCTCTGCAACAGAATATGCTACATCAGGGAGAATTGCTGAGCCCTTGTTCTCTGTTCTCGTTTTGATCTCCCACTTGTCCACACTCTCTCCATCGAATTTAAAAATTCCCATTTTTATAGTTGTTCCACCAATATCTACTCCAAAACAATAATTCATCTTTCTTTTTCTCCTACTTTCTTGTCAAACTTTCCTGTACACGTCTGTATAATTCCTGTGCTGCATTGTAACCCATCTGTTTCTGTCTGTGGTTAACAGAAGCAGATTCTACGATAATGGCAAGGTTACGTCCCGGACGAATCGGAATCGAATGGCACACAACTTTATTTCCCAAAAATTCCGTGTATTCTTCTTCCAGCCCAAGTCTGTCATATTCTTTTTCTTTGTTCCAGTCTTCCAGTGTAATCACAAGATCGATCGCCTGTGTCTCCCTTACACTTTGTACACCAAATAGCGTCTTCACATCCACAATACCGATACCACGAAGTTCAATTAAATGTTTCGTAATATCAGGCGCCGAGCCGACGAGTGTATCATCACTGACTCTTCTGATCTCGACTACGTCATCTGTAACAAGACGATGTCCTCTTTTTATTAATTCCAGCGCTGCTTCACTCTTGCCGATACCGCTTTCCCCCATAATAAGAACGCCAACACCGTACACATCCACTAAAACACCGTGGATAGAAATACAAGGCGCCAATTCCACATTCAGCCAGCGAATCAACTCAGCCTGAAACGGTGATGTCTTCTGCTCTGTGGAGAATACAGGGGTATCAGTCTCATTTGCCTGCTTTAACAACTCCTCATCCGGGAAAATCTCTGTTGTAAACACAAGGCAAGGAATTTTATAAGATAAAAGCTGTTTGTATATCTTCTTTTTCTGTTCTATCGGCAGTGTCTGCAAATAAGTATATTCGACATATCCGATTACCTGCACACGCTCTGAATCAAAGTGATCAAAGTATCCCGTCAACTGCAAAGCCGGACGGTTGATATCCGGCACTGTAAGACATTTTTCTGTCATATCAATATCTGGTGTCAGATTTTTCAAATTCATCTTTTCCACCATCTCACTCATTTTTACTCCTGACATGTTTCTCTTCCTTTCCTACTTTTTATTACTCTTTTTCTAGTATAACATTAATGAAAAAAGTTGTATACGTCCTTTGCAGACTTTTCATTCATAGAAGGTAAATTTTTTAATTCCTCTACACTTGCGTTCTTGATCGCATCAAGATTCATAAAATGCTTCATCAACGCTTTTCTCCTTGCCTGCCCGATTCCAGGAATATCATCCAAAATCGAATGCACCTGTCCCTGACTTCTAAGCTTCCTATGAAACTCAATCGCAAATCTGTGCGCCTCATCCTGTATTCTCGTGATCAGCTTAAACCCTTCTGAATTCCGGTCAATTGGGATCTCAATATTATTATAGTAAAGTCCTCTCGTACGGTGGTTATCATCTTTCACCATACCACACACCGGAATCTGCAGATGTAATTTGTCAAGCACTGCAAGTGCGACATTTACCTGACCTTTTCCCCCATCCATCATGATCAAGTCCGGGAACACATGAAAACTTCCAAGCTCTTTCCCATCTTGGCGTTCTTTCAGACCATGCTCAAAACGCCTTGTCAAAACTTCCTCCATACTGGCATAGTCATCTGCTCCCTGAACGCCTTTGATTTTAAATTTTCGGTAATCATTTCTCTTTGGCTTTCCTTTTTCGTATACAACCATAGAGCCTACCGATGCAAATCCATTTGTATTCGATATATCAAATGCCTCCATACGCACAATACCACTCAAATCTAAAAGCTTTTCAATCTCTTTGACTGCCCCGATTGTTCGTCCTTCTTCCCTTTTCAGACTTTCCTTATCCGTGTTTAAAACTAACGCAGCATTCTTTCTCGCAAGCTCTACCAGTTTTTCCTTTTCTCCTTTTTTCGGCACACGGATATGCACACGGTGTTCACGCTTCTTTGAGAGCCACTCTTCTAATATCTCGCGCTCTTCAAGCTCTTCCTGAATCATCAATTCCGCCGGAATAAACGGTGTGCCGGCATAGAACTGTTTGATAAAGCTCTCAAGGATCTGCCCCTTAGATTCTTCCGAAGAATTCCGCAAAAAGAAATGGTCTCGCCCAATCAGCCTTCCTCCTCGGATAAAAAAGATTTGTACGACCGCATCCTCTGCATCTTTTGCCACTGCAAGAATATCCCGATCTTCCCCACTGCTATCTGTAATCTTTTGTTTCTGTGCAATCTTCTTTACACTTCCAAGTAATTCCCGGTATTCGATCGCTTTTTCAAACTCCATCTTCTCAGAAGCTTCCAACATTTTTTCTTCCAAATCTTTTAAAATCACATCATAATGCCCATTTAAAAACCGAATCACCTCATGGATGGATTCCCGATACTGTTCTTCCGAAATATATCCCTGACAAGGCGCTTTGCACTGCTTGATATGATAGTTAAGACACGGTCGGTCTTTTCCGATATCTTTGGGAAGATTTCGATTGCAGCTTCTGATATGATAAAGCTTCCGAATCAGCTCAATCGTATCTTTCACTGCACCCGCACTTGTATAAGGGCCAAAATATTTTGCTTTGTCCTTTTTCATCGTCCTCGCCATCATAATACGCGGAAATGGTTCGTTCACCGTCACCTTAATAAAGGGGTAACCTTTGTCATCCATCAACATCGTATTATACTTTGGGCGGTGCTCTTTGATCAAATTACATTCCAGTACAAGTGCTTCCAATTCCGAATCTGTCACAATATACTCAAAACGACGTATATGAGTCACCATCTGCTCAATCTTTGCCCCTTTGTTTCTGCTTGTCTGAAAATACTGACGTACCCGATTCTTCAAACTGATTGCTTTTCCCACATAGATAATGTGGTCTTTTTCATCATGCATCAGATATACCCCCGGTTTTGCCGGAAGTTTTTTCAATTCTTCTTCTATGTCAAACATCTTTTTACTCCATCTTTTTTCGTTTTTTCCATTATAGCATAGATTAAGGGTACAGGAAACGCTACATTTCCTGTACCCTCAATAAAACCCGCTTTCTTTTAAACTAACCTATCACAATCTCAAATTCCGAGCCTACTTCTTTTGTACTTACCTTTTTCCCATGATCTTTGGCAAATTTCTCTACATTCGTTCTCTGGTGTGGCTCACTCACCAAAACTTTTATCTGCCCTTTCTGTTTCTTTAATGCCTCCGCAGTCAGCATCAGCGGCTCCGGACAAGACAATCCTCTTGCATCTACTTCATACATATTTCATTTCCTTCTTTCTCTTTTCCAAGATATCTACGCTGTTTTTCTTTTATTGCCCACAAATGCAATGATAAATAATACGACAATACAAATGATACATGCCACTTTTCCTGCAGGTGTTGCTGCTCCAGCTGTGATAACTCCTTCTGCATCTGCTGCTGTTCCGCTTGAAGCAAGTCCCAGATTGTGGCAAAGAGCTGCTCCTACAAACATTCCGATTACAGTCATTCCTGCATCAGATGATCCCTGCCCTGCAAGAACAAGCTGACGAAGCGGACAGCCACCCGCCAAAGTTGCTGCAAAACCCACCGTATACATTCCCAGAATATTCCATAAATGTTCTGAGTGTGCGATAATTCCAGGTGTGTCAAAACCTAAAATAAAATTTCCTGTTGCGATATTATAAATTAACATTACAACAAATAAGCCACCAATCACCGATAACAGATCAAAATTTTTCATAAGAATGACATCTCGAATACTTCCTGCAAAACACATTCTTGACTTTTGGGCAAATGCGCCAAATAACAATCCGCCAATCAATGCGATTACAATCGGCGCATGTTTACTTCCCGGTCCCTCTGTGCTGGACGCCAGAAGCGTTGTTCCGACTGCAAGAATCAAAATTCCCACCATAAGTACCGGCAGCACTGCTCCGCTCATCTTGTTCGTTTCATGTGCCCTTCCAAGGCTGAAACCTTTTTTCAATGCAACAATCCCAGTTGCAATTCCAAGAATAAATCCAATCAATGCCACATACGCATTCAAATCCCCTGCCGACATACGAAGTACCATTCGAAGCGGACATCCTAAAAATACCAATGACCCAATCATGATAGCAATTCCGAGGACAAAACGTGTCATCGGAGATGATCCTGCTGTAGAACGATATTCTTTTGTAGCCGCTGAAATCACAAATGCACCTACCACAATCCCGATAATCTCAGGTCTTGCATACTGTACAACCGCTGCCTGATGCATCTTCAATGCACCTGCTGTGTCTCGAATAAAACAGGCAACACAGATTGCCATATTTGCCGGATTACCAAAATAGGCTAGCACCGCTGCAATCACACCGCATAACGCACCGGCCAATGCTAATTTTTTCTTTGAATCTGAAAAGTTCATTTTCAAATCCCCCTTTCTTTGTTCTCATATAAAAATTGTAGCATATCGGTAATTTACGGTCTAATTGCTTTATCTTATAATCCTCATAGGAAATTTCTATAAATATGTAACAGAAAATGAGGTGGAAATCCACCTCATTTTCTACTCTTCATTATCATGATGCTCTTGTGCTGCTTCTGCAAATTCACTTTCTTCTACAACTGCTATCGCTTCTTTCTTTTCCTCTTGTACCGTCTCTTCTTTTAAAACGTCCTCTTTTGAAGTCTCTTCCTCTTCCATTTCAATGCCTTGTACTTCATGGAAAATCTTCATGAATTCTTTTCCTGTGATTGTCTCTTTCTCAATCAAAAATGCAGCAATCTTATCTAGCGCTTCTCTGTTCTCCGTCAAAAGACGTTTTGCTTCTTCATAAGCTGCTTTTAACATCTTCATAACTTCCTGATCGATCTCTGCTGCAGTTGCCTCACCGCAATTCAATACTGCACGACCGTCCAGATATCTGTTCTGGATAGATTCCAATCCCATCAATCCGAACCGCTCTGACATACCATATTGAGTGATCATCGCTCTTGCTACCTTTGTAGCCTGTTCAATATCATTCGATGCACCTGTTGTCACTGTGTCGAAAACAATCTCTTCTGCCGCACGACCTCCAAGCATACCGACAATCATCGCTTCCAGTTCTTTCTTTGTATTCAGGAACTTTTCTTCTTCCGGTGTATGCATAACATAACCAAGAGCTCCCATTGTCCTTGGCACAATGGTAATCTTCTGCACTGGCTCAGAATCTTTTTGCAGAGCACTCACAAGCGCATGTCCTACCTCGTGGTAAGAGACGATTCTTCTTTCTTCTGCATTCATAATGCGATCCTTTTTCTCCTTACCGACAAGAACTACTTCCACCGCTTCAAATAAATCTGCCTGCGATACAACATTTCGGCCATTCTTGACTGCATTGATGGCAGCCTCATTGATCATATTTGCTAAATCTGAACCAACTGCTCCTGAAGTTGCTAGCGCAATTGCCTCCAAATCTACTGTCTCATCCATCTTTACATCTTTTGCATGTACTTTTAATACATCAATACGCCCCTTTAAATCCGGCTTATCCACAATAATTCTTCTGTCAAAACGTCCCGGTCTCAAAAGTGCCGGATCCAAAATCTCTGGTCTGTTTGTTGCTGCCAGCAAAAGCAATCCCTTATCCGTATCAAATCCATCCATCTCAGCTAACAGCTGATTCAGCGTCTGTTCACGCTCGTCATTGCTTCCCATACTGTTATCACGGCTTTTTCCTATTGCATCAATCTCATCAATAAAAATGATACATGGAGCCATCGACTGTGCCTGCTTGAACAAATCTCGCACTCTCGATGCACCGACCCCGACGTACATCTCTACAAATGCCGAACCAGACAATGAGAAAAATGGTACTTTTGCTTCTCCCGCTACCGCTTTTGCAAGCAATGTCTTACCTGTTCCCGGAGGTCCTACTAATAGTGCACCTTTTGGAAGCTTGGCTCCAATTCCTGTATATTTTCCCGGATTATGCAGGAAATCCACAACTTCCTGAAGAGATTCTTTCGCTTCATCCTGCCCGGCAACATCTTTAAATGTAACCCCTGTCTGCTTCTCCACATACATCTTGGCATTGCTCTTTCCAACTCCCATCATTCCGCCGCCTTTTGCCATCTTCTTCATGAGATAATTCAAAACGACAAAAATCAATACAAACGGAAGGATCAATGTCACAAATATGTTCAGTAAAACGGCACTTGTAGAGTCCGGAATTTTTTCACCGAATCTCACATCCGCCTTTTCTAAACGGTCAACCAGCTTACTGTCCTCCATACTTCCGGTGTAACCGGTGTAATATGTCACCTTTACCTGCGGCAGACCATTTTTCTTTTCTGTCTTCGGTGTGATGATCAGCTGATTCGTATCAAATACAACTTCTTCAATTTTCTTGTCATCTAGCATCTTCAGGAACTCACTGTAACTAATCTCCTTCGATGTCGTCTTCTGCATAAATGAGTATAGTCCTAATACCAAAAATACAGTTACCAGAGTCGTAATGATAATAATACTCCAATTCTGTTTATTGTTCTTAGGATTTTTATTA
The DNA here is from genome assembly GCF_900104635.1 of Coprococcus phoceensis. Taxonomy (NCBI): domain Bacteria; kingdom Bacillati; phylum Bacillota; class Clostridia; order Lachnospirales; family Lachnospiraceae; genus Coprococcus; species Coprococcus phoceensis. The sequence goes on along the minus strand of NZ_FNWC01000005.1, from coordinate 12,131 downwards.
TTGTTCTGGTTATTATCCATCTTTATCCTCCTAATCTCTATCTTCTTTATTATAAGTACTGCTTTTCTATAAATCAATAAAAACATTATGAAATACGCAAATACTTTTCTAAAACTTTTGTAAAATAATCTATTTTGTAGTATACTATCCTAGTGCATTTATTATGCCATTGAACAATGTAGGAAAAACTTTTAATAGAGGGATGGATTACTTATGAAAATTGGATTTGATAACGAAAAGTATTTAAAAATGCAGTCGGAACATATTCGAGAACGGATTAATCACTTTGATAACAAACTTTATTTGGAGTTTGGCGGAAAATTATTTGACGATTATCATGCTGCCCGCGTATTACCTGGATTTGCTCCCGACAGCAAACTCCGATTATTGATGCAGCTGTCAGATCAGGCGGAGATCGTAATTGTAATCAGTGCCGGAGACATTGAAAAGAATAAAGTCCGCGGAGACCTTGGAATCACATACGATTCAGATGTCTTGAGACTGATGGACTCTTTTAAAGAAAAAGGATTGTTTGTCGGAAGTGTCGTAATCACACAATATTCCGGTCAGGGAAGTGCAAATTTATTCAAAGCTCGTTTGGAAAAACTTGGAATCAAAGTGTATACACACTACTCCATCGAAGGATATCCATCTAATATTCCGTTGATCGTAAGTGATGAAGGTTATGGAAAGAATGATTATATTGAGACATCCAGACCACTTGTCATCATCACTGCACCTGGTCCTGGAAGCGGTAAGATGGCAACTTGCCTTTCACAGTTGTATCACGAACATAAGAGAGGGATCCGCGCCGGATATGCAAAATTTGAGACGTTCCCAATTTGGAATATTCCGCTAAAGCATCCTGTGAACCTTGCTTATGAGGCTGCAACAGCTGACTTAAATGATGTGAACATGATCGACCCGTTCCACTTGGATGCCTACGGAGTCACAACAGTCAACTATAATCGTGACGTTGAGATTTTCCCAGTTCTAGATGCTATTTTCGAACGAATTTACGGAGAAAATCCTTATAAGTCTCCAACAGATATGGGCGTTAACATGGCTGGAAATTGCATCTGTGATGATGACGCTTGCCGCGAAGCTTCCAATCAGGAGATTATCCGCCGTTATTACGCTGCATTAAATGGATTGGCGGAAGGAACTGCACAGGAGGAAGAAGCATTCAAGATTGAACTTCTGATGAAACAGGCTCATATCACAGTGGAAGACAGAAAAGTGGTGGATGCCGCGCTCAAACGTGCCGAAGAAACGAATGGTCCTGCTGCTGCTATGGAACTTCCAAACGGACAGATTATCACTGGAAAGACTTCCTGTCTTCTCGGTGCATCCTCAGCACTGCTTTTGAATGCCCTAAAAAATCTTGCCGGATTGAATGACGAATTACACTTGATTTCACCAAGTGTAATTGAACCGATTCAAAAGTTAAAGACAGAATACCTTGGAAGTATCAATCCAAGACTTCACACAGATGAAATTCTGATTGCGCTTTCTATCTGTGCTGCTACAGATGACAACGCAAAACTTGCTTTGGAACAGATTCCTAAGTTAAGTGGATGTCAGGCTCACACTTCTGTAATGCTTTCTTCTGTGGACATCAAGCAATTTAAACGTTTGAACGTTCAACTCACTTCAGAAGCAAAGTATGAAAACAAACGAATTTATCACTAATTTTATAAAAAGTAAGACGAGAGAAATCTTCCATTTCCCTCGTCTTCTTTTTTATTTATGCACTCGTTTTTTCAAACTGTGAATTATAAAGTTCTGCATAAAATCCATTTTGTTTCAGCAATTCCTCGTGATTTCCCTGCTCGATAATATCACCGTCTTTCATCACAAGAATCAGATCCGCATCACGAATCGTAGACAATCTGTGCGCAATGATAAAACTTGTTCTTCCTCGCATGAGGTTATCCATTGCTTTTTGAATCCGCACTTCAGTTCGCGTATCTACCGAACTTGTCGCCTCATCCAAAATCAAAATCTTCGGATCTGCAAGAATCGCTCTCGCAATCGTCAAAAGCTGCTTCTGTCCCTGAGAAACATTGCTTGCCTCCTCATTCAGTTCCATATCATAGCCGTTCGGAAGAGTCTGCACAAATCGATGTACATGAGCCGCTTTTGCTGCCTCAATAACTTCCTCGTCTGTCGCATCCAATTTTCCATACCGGATATTTTCCTTGATACTTCCATGGAATAACCATGTGTCCTGAAGAACCATTCCAAACATCTGACGAAGTTCACCTCGATTGAAATCTTTCAGGTTATGTCCGTCAATCAGAATCGCACCGCTGTTTACGTCATAGAAACGCATCAGCAATTTGATCATCGTCGTCTTTCCTGCTCCGGTCGGTCCAACAATCGCAATTTTCTGTCCCTGTTTTACCTTCGCTGAAAAATCATTGATAATAATCTTATCCGCATTATATCCGAAATGAACATGATCAAACTCCACATTTCCTTCCAGTCCCTCTACTGACACTGGATTTTGCGCAAATTGATCTTCCTCCTCTTCTTCCAGGAATTCAAACACTCTTTCCGAAGCGGCTGCTGTCGACTGCAGCATATTGGCAACCTGAGCTACCTGCGTAATTGGTTGTGTAAAGTTTCTTACATACTGGATAAAAGACTGGATATCTCCGACTTCAATCGTTTTCTTAATTGCAAGGTATCCTCCTAAGATTGCAACTGCAACATATCCAAGATTTCCCACAAACTGCATGATCGGCATCATCATTCCTGAGAAAAACTGTGATTTCCATGCTGACTGATACAGGATCTCATTTGTCTCATCAAACTCTTTGATGACATCTGCTTCCTTATTAAATGCCTTTACAATATTATGCCCGCCATAAACTTCTTCTACCTGACCATTCACATGTCCCAGATATTCCTGCTGGTTTTTAAAGTGTCTCTGTGATCGCTTTACGATTGTCGAAATCAATCCAAGCGAAATCGGAAGGATCAAAAGTGCCACAAGGGTCATCAGAGGACTGATGCTCAGCATCATGATCAAAACACCGATAATTGTTGTAAAAGAAGTAATGATCTGAGTTGCACTTTGGTTCAAACTCTGGCTTAGTGTATCAATATCGTTTGTCACACGTGACAATACTTCTCCATGTGTCCTTGTATCAAAATAGTTCATCGGCATACGATTGATTTTCTCTGAAATCTCTTTTCGAAGGCGATACGTCAGCTTCTGTGACACACCCGTCATAATATATCCCTGAATGAATGAAAATATTGCACTTGTTACATACAGGCACATCAGGAAAATCAAAATATGTGCGATTTTTTCAAAATCAATTCCGGAGCTTCCGGATACTTTTCCCACAAGTCCTGTAAAAATCTCTGTTGTCGCTTTTCCCAAAATTTTCGGTCCCGCGATATTAAAAATCGTACTTCCGATTGCAAAAAGGAGAACAAAAATCAATCCAATTTTATATTCGGAAAGATATTTCATCAATTTCTTGATTGTTCCTTTGAAATCTTTTGCCTTTTCTCCGGCTCCCATTCCTCCGTGTGGACCTCCGCCCATAGGGCCTCCCTGCCTTTTACTCATGACTCTTCTCCTCCTTTCCGAGTTTTCCTGCAAGTTCTTCTTCTGATAGCTGAGACATTGCGATCTGCTGATATACTTCACAAGTTTTCAGAAGTTCTTCATGCGTTCCTCTTCCTACTACTTTTCCTTCATCTAATACAATAATCTGCTCTGCATGCAAAATTGTACTGATTCGCTGTGCTACAATCAGGACGACACTGTCTGTTGTATGCTCCTTCAGAGCCTTTCGAAGTGCCACATCTGTCTTATAATCCAATGCTGAAAAGCTGTCATCGAAAATAAACACATCCGGCTGTTTTGCAATGGCACGCGCGATTGACAGACGCTGTTTCTGTCCACCTGATACATTTGCACCACCCTGTGCGATTCTGCTTTCATATTTTTTGTTCTTTTCTTCGATGAAATCACTTGCCTGTGCAATTGCTGCAGCCTCTTTCATCTCAGTTTCAGAACCATCCGGATTCCCATATAAAATATTGGATTCAATCGTTCCGGAGAACAGCACACCTTTTTGCGGCACGTATCCAAGACGATCACGCAATTCATGCTGTGTAATGTTTCTGATATCCTCTCCATCGATTGTGATACTTCCTTCTGTCACATCATAAAATCTCGGAATCAGATTTACCAACGTTGATTTTCCACTTCCGGTACTTCCGATGAATGCTGTAGTCTCTCCCGGTTGTGCCACAAAATTAATATCGTGCAGCACATCTTCTTCTGCCCCCGGATATCGGAATGACACATGATCAAATTTCACAACACCTTTTCCATCTTCTGGAAGCTGTTTTGGTTCTTTTGGATCATGAATCAAAGTCTCGCTTGTAAGGATCTCATCCACACGTGTTGCGGAAACAGCTGCTCTTGGGAGCATGATTGAAATCATACAAATCATTAGGAATGCCATGATAATCTGCATTGTGTACTGGATAAATGCCATCATATCTCCTACCTGCATCTGTCCGTCATTAATTCCATGTGCTCCACTCCACACGATCAGCACTGAAATTCCATTCATAATGAGCATCATAGTTGGCATCATAAATGTCATCGCTCTGTTTACAAATAGATTCGTTCTTGTCAAATCTTTGTTCGCCTTATCAAATCGTTCTTCTTCATGTTTTTCTGTGCTAAATGCACGGATAACAGAAAGTCCTGTCAATATTTCTCTTGTTACCAGATTTAATTTGTCGACCAGATTCTGCAACATCTTGAATTTCGGCATTGCCACAACAAACAATACAATCACAACACATAAGATCAGAGCTACTGCAAGTGCGATGATCCATGACATCGATACATTTGTGTGGAATACTTTAAACACACCACCCAGTCCAAGAATCGGTGCATAGATCACCAATCTCAGCATCATTACCGTCAGCATCTGAATCTGTTGAATATCATTCGTGCTTCTAGTGATCAAAGACGCAGTTGAGAATTTATCAAACTCCCCATTGGAGAACCCAACTACCTTCTTAAACACACCACTTCTCAAATCTCGTCCGGTAGCGGCCGCCACCTTTGATGCCATAAGACCTACAAGCACACTTGCCGCCATTCCTAAAAACGCAAGTGCGATCATCTTTGCACCAGTTGCAAACATATAATCTGTCTGCACTTTATCCATATCAATTCCCAGATTTTCATACGCAGACTTGATGTATATTGTGGCTGCCTGTTCCACCATCGTCTCCGGCATCTCTTCCATCTTTTCATCTAACTGCTTCGTCATCTGCAGCCTCTGTTCCTCTGGCATCATAGAAAGTACATCGTATATCGTTGTATCCTCCGTAAGCATCTCCTGAGGCACATTCGCAAATATTGCCTGTTTCATCTGTTTGCTCGTCTCAGAATCTGAATCAAATCCAGATACCAACAGCATTGGTTTTCCAAGGATATCAATTAATTTTTCTTCCTTATCTTCATCTTTCAACATATCGTCTTTAAGAACATAAGCATCTTTTTTATATGTCTTAGAATCTAACGTATAGGCATCCATCACAATTTTCTGATCATCCTTAGACACAAACAGCAATAACTTTTCCATGTCGTCTTTTGCAATCTGTTCCGGAATTGCCGAATCAATTCCTCCCTGTTGGATTCCAACATTTACAATATCAGAAGTGTATCCCGGCAGCGACAGATCACAATATGCCTGAATGATCAGCACTGCAACAATTGCAAGCACCGCACCTACACGTGGCTTCAAAAATTTAAATAATTTTCCCATCGTTTTGTCTTCCCCTTTCTAGTCTTTCTCGCCTTTTATAAGGTTCTCTTTCATTTGCAATAGCAATCTGTGAAGCAGCATAATCTCCTGCTCGCTCATATTTGCAAATGCCTCTTTCTCAAGCTGATGCAAAGCATCATCCATATTCTCTGCGATTTTTCTTCCCTTTTCTGTAATATAAATACGGGTAATTCTTTGATCCTTCTCATCCTGATGCTTTTCAATCAGATCTTCCGCTTCCATCTTTCGGATCATCACCGTAATAGACGGTGGCGTAATCCCCATTTTAGATGCAAGTTCCTTTTGTGAAAGTCCGTCATTTTGGCTTAATCCCCACAACATGCCGCATTGCCCAGGATGTATTTTCAAGTCCCGCAGTAAGTGCATACTTCTTTGAATATACAGATGCAGTACTTGGTTCACCAGCAACTGTGTATTATTCTCCATCCCTTTCTTCTCCTTTCCAAATTAGTTAGATGTCTAACCGTTATATTATTAGTATTCACTAAAAATGTCAATGAAAATCCTTCTATTTAACATTTTTTTTATATTTTTTGTCAAAATTTAATTAAATATCTAATTAACAAAAGCAGGAGTGACTACTTCTCACTCCTGCTGATAATGCGCATTTATTCTTCTTTTATAAACTATCTCTTATTTTTACCGAAACATTTTGGTTTCAAATTTCCCGGCAATGATAACACTACCAAATATACAATCAAAATAGAACCGATTTTATCAAGTAAATTATTGAATAACTTCGGTATAAATGATGCCGCAAAAATACCTGCTCCACTCTGTTTTAAGAACATTACCGCCACATCAGATATCGTACCTGTCAGTCCTCCATAAACTGCAATCCCAATCGGTGTCCCCACAACCGGCGCTGCAATTCCTGTAATGATTCCAACAACCAACGCCGTTACAAAATTAAATTTCACTTTACGGAATACAAAGCCGACAATCAACGCTACCACAATACTCACTAACATAAATGGCATTCCGGTAAACGAACCGCTAAAAAGGCTTGTCAAAATATTAGTCAACGCTCCAACAACTGCTCCATACCACGGTCCAAAATAAATTGCAATGAATATCGTCCCCATCACATCCAGATAAAATGGGAATTTCAACGCTGCCGTCACGATTCCAAGCACTATATTCAGTGCAATTGCGAGACCACACAACACAAGTCTTGTTGTCCCTGAAATTTCTTTGTTCATCTCTCTTTTCTCCTCCTTTAAATACATCTAAGACTATTTTATCAACACATCAACTTTTTGAAAAATTGAATATTTTTATATGTATATTATATTTTTCTATAACCTTTTCTTAAAAAAAATGATACAATATCTATAATATAAAGCGGAGGATTTATTTTATGAGACAAAAAATTTTATTTGTCAGCCATTGTTTTTTGAACGATGCGGCAAAATTAAAACATCAAAATTTAGAAGCTCAACAATCTGAACGAATTTCCAAAAGAGCCTTCTTAAAACAAATATTAGACAGTGACATTGAACTCATCCAACTCCCATGCCCTGAATTTCTCTTATATGGCAGTAATCGCTGGGGGCATGCTGTCTCTCAGTTCGACACTCCTTTTTTCCGTAAAGAGACAGAACGTATGCTGGAACCAGTTCTCATGCAGATTGAAGAATATCTTTCTTCCCCAGAACGTTTTGAACTCTTAGGAATCGTTGGAATCGACGGAAGTCCGAGCTGCGGTGTTCATTCGACCTACGACGGCGATTGGGGTGGAGAATTAACTGGCATTCCTGATTTAACTGAATCTATCCAGACGCTCAGAAAAGTAAAACACTCTGGCATTTTCATGGAAGTGTTTCAAAAGCTGTTAGAAGAGCGCTGCTTAAACGTTCCTTTTTTCTCTATTGAAACATTTTTATTTCCACCAAATTCAAAAATTGTGGAGAGATAATTACATATCCCTCCACAATCACACATTTCGTACTTTCTTTGTATATGCTAATCCCACACATAATATCACCGGAAATACAATTGCCGCCAAAGTTCCCATCTGCAAATTATCTGCAAAATGACCGGAAACCATTCCTACGACGGTCGGACCTCCTGCGCATCCAAGATCTCCTGCAAGCGCCATCAGCGCAAACATCGCTGTTCCACCTCTCTTTATGGACGCTGATGCCATACTAAACGTTCCCGGCCACATAATTCCTACAGATAATCCGGCAATTCCACAAGAAATAAGCCCCAACGCCGGTATCGTAAAAAATACGATTCCAAGATAAGAAACCACACATAGCATGCTGCTTCCAATCATAAAACGCTGCAAATTTATTTTTTCTCCAAATTTTCCATAATATGCTCTGGAAAGTCCCATACAGATTGCAAAGAACATCGGTCCTGCCAGATCTCCGATTGTTTTGCTTACACCCAAACCTTTTTCCGCAAATGTAGATGCCCATTGACTAACAGCTTGTTCACTCGCTCCGGCACATATCATCATTAAAAGAAATAGCCAAAATAGTTTCTTTGAGCATAACTCTTTTATCGTAAGTCCCTTCTCTCCTTCTCCTATCAATGGTGCAATTGGGACTTTTGCAAACAAAATTGTATTCGCCAATGGAATACATGCCCATATTATCGCCATGATTTTCCAGTTGTCAATTCCAAAAACAGCAAAAAAGACAGTGGAAAGAAATACAACTCCAACATGTCCCCAACAATAAAATGAATGTAAAAGGCTCATTGCTGCCTCCTTATTGTCTGTTGGGCACGACTCTATTATTGGACTTACCAAAACTTCCAAGAGACCTCCTCCTGTCGCGTAGATTATCACTGCAATCAAAAGACCTACAAATGGCTCTGAACACCTATCCGGCAATACTGTTAACAGCAATACTCCACCTGCTGAAAAAATATGTGCTATTAAAATCGACACCCGGTATCCAATGCGATCCACGAATCCAATTGCCAGTAAATCCACCAATAGCTGTACTGCAAAATTAATCGTCACAAGGAGTGTAATCCTGGACAATGGTATTTGATAGGTTTCCTCAAAAGTTAAAAATAACAGCGGAACAAAATTATTGACAATCGCTTGTACAATATACCCCAAAAAGCATGCATAGATTGTTTTATGATATTGATTTTTCATCAACTATTCTCCTCCGGAAATAAATATTTTTAATTGCATAGAAGGCAATTTATTATAAAACTAAAAAACATCTGGAAATAATCTCCAGATGCTTCACTTTATATACCTTCAAAATCACATACAATCCACTTTGATAAGCTTTCTCTTCATCCTTCTTGTTCCTATCACCTTTTGGTTATGCCCTCGACCGATTAGTAACAGTCAGCTACATACATTACTGCACTTCCACCTCTGTCCTATCTACCTTGTCGTCTTCAAGGGGTCTTACTAACTTGACGTTATGGGATATCTCATCTTGAGGGGGGCTTCACGCTTAGATGCCTTCAGCGTTTATCCCTTCCCGGCTTGGCTACTCTGCCATGCTCTTGGTAGAACAACAGATTCACCAGCGGCCAGTCCAACCCGGTCCTCTCGTACTAAGGTCAGCTCCTCTCAAATATCCTACGCCCACGCCGGATAGGGACCGAACTGTCTCACGACGTTCTGAACCCAGCTCGCGTACCGCTTTAATGGGCGAACAGCCCAACCCTTGGGACCTACTCCAGCCCCAGGATGCGATGAGCCGACATCGAGGTGCCAAACCACTCCGTCGATGTGAACTCTTGGGAGTGATAAGCCTGTTATCCCCAGGGTAGCTTTTATCCGTTGAGCGATGGCAATCCCACTTTATACCACCGGATCACTAAGTCCTACTTTCGTACCTGCTCCACCCGTCGGTGTCGCAGTCAAGCTCCCTTCTGCCTTTGCACTCTTCGAATGGTTTCCAACCATTCTGAGGGAACCTTTGAGCGCCTCCGATACCCTTTCGGAGGCGACCGCCCCAGTCAAACTCCCCACCTGACATTGTCCCCCAGCCGGTTCACGGCTGCTGGTTAGAAATCCAATACTGCAAGGGTGGTATCCCAACAGCGACTCTGCGGCAACTGGCGTCACCGCTTCCTAGTCTCCCACCTATCCTGTACATGCAATATCGAATCCCAGTATCAAGCTGGAGTAAAGCTCCATGGGGTCTTTCCGTCCTGGCGCAGGTAACCAGCATCTTCACTGGTATTTCAATTTCACCGGGTGCATTGTCGAGACAGTGCCCAAATCATTACGCCTTTCGTGCGGGTCGGAACTTACCCGACAAGGAATTTCGCTACCTTAGGACCGTTATAGTTACGGCCGCCGTTTACTGGGGCTTAAGTTCAAAGCTTCGCATTACTGCTAACCTCTCCCCTTAACCTTCCAGCACCGGGCAGGCGTCAGCCCATATACTTCACCTTTCGGTTTTGCATAGACCTGTGTTTTTGCTAAACAGTTGCTTGGGCCAATTCTCTGCGGCCAGCTCTCACTGGCACTCCTTCTCCCGAAGTTACGGAGTCATTTTGCCGAGTTCCTTAACAATGCTTCTCCCGTCGGCCTTAGGATTCTCTCCTCATCCACCTGTGTCGGTTTACGGTACGGGTACGATATGAACAATAGCGGCTTTTCTTGACGCATGGCTCACGGACTTCCTTACTTATATTTCAGTACGCATCACATCTTCAGATTGACTGGCGGATTTGCCAACCAGTCTCCTACCTTGCTTGCACCGGTCTTTCCATTCCCGGCTTCCGCTTTCCACACGTGTCCCCACAGTTCTGTCATATCATAGTACAGGAATTTCAACCTGTTATCCATCGACTACGTCTTTCGACCTCGCCTTAGGCCCCGACTTACCCAGAGCAGATCAGCTTTACTCTGGAAACCTTAGATATTCGGCCGGAAGGATTCTCACCTTCCTCTCGCTACTCATTCCGGCATTCTCTCTTCTTAAAAATCCACTGCTCCTTCCGGTACAGCTTCTTCTCTTTAAGAATGCTCCTCTACCAATCATCTTGCGATGATTCCACGGCTTCGGTAGTGTGTTTCAGCCCCGGACATTTTCGGCGCAGGACCTCTCGACCAGTGAGCTATTACGCACTCTTTTAATGTATGGCTGCTTCTAAGCCAACATCCTGGTTGTCTTCGAAATCCCACATCCTTTTCCACTTAACACACATTTTGGGACCTTAGCCGGTGGTCTGGGCTCTTTCCCTTTCGACTATCCAACTTATCTCGTATAGTCTGACTCCCATACATCATCTACGCGGCATTCGGAGTTTGATATTCTTCGGTAAGCTTTGACGCCCCCTAGGAAATTCAGTGCTCTACCTCCGCAAGACTCGTATGAGGCTAGCCCTAAAGCTATTTCGAGGAGAACCAGCTATCTCCGGGTTCGATTGGAATTTCTCCCCTACCCACACCTCATCGCCACCCTTTTCAACGGATGTGCGTTCGGTCCTCCATTGCCTTTTACGGCAACTTCAACCTGGACATGGGTAGATCACCCGGTTTCGGGTCTGCTCCGACTGACTATATTCGCCCTATTCAGACTTGGTTTCCCTTCGGCTCCGGACCTTCAGTCCTTAACCTCGCCAGCCAGCGCAACTCGCCGGACCGTTCTACAAAAAGTACGCGGTTGAGCATGTAAAGCTCTTCCACAGCTTGTAAACATATGGTTTCAGGTTCTCTTTCACTCCCCTCCCGGGGTCCTTTTCACCTTTCCTTCACAGTACTATGCGCTATCGGTCACTAAGGAGTATTTAGCCTTACGGGGTGGTCCCCGCTCATTCCCACAAGGTTTCTCGTGTCTCGTGGTACTCTGGATACTGCCATGCTCACTCGTCTTTCATGTACGGGGCTTTCACCCTCTCTGGCAGGCTTTCCCAAAACCTTTCCATTAGACTCGCTCGTCAATTTTGCAGTCCGAACCCCGACCTGCACGCAGGTCGGTTTGGGCTCTTCCGCTTTCGCTCGCCGCTACTCACAGAATCGATGTTTCTTTCTCTTCCTCCGGCTACTTAGATGTTTCAGTTCACCGGGTTCCCTTCTTAACGTTATGGATTCGCGTTAAGATGACAGAGGGTTGCTCCGCCGGGTTTCCCCATTCAGATATCTCCGGATCGTAGGATATTTGCTCCTCCCCGAAGCTTTTCGCAGCTTATCACGTCTTTCATCGGCTCTTAGTGCCAAGGCATCCACCATACGCTCTTTCTAGCATAACCAACTGCTTCCATCCACGGGAATGGATGTCTGCTACACACACCTAGCGTGATGTGCGTTGGTAATAGGTCATTTTTTTAATTCGTTGTGTTCGAATGAGTTAATTATTA
>NZ_FNWC01000004.1 GCF_900104635.1 Coprococcus phoceensis | reverse complement strand
GAGATAAATAGGCGGTAGCCAGCCTAAGGCATAAGCCACCTTGCCACAACGGAATAGAAAAGCCCCGGAGGTCGCAACTCCGGGGCTTTTTGCGTGCCACAATGAGCACTTTCGTCTTTCTTGCCTACTGGCATTATAGCATATGCCTTTCAGCATTTCAAGTATGCCCTACTTCCACCACTTATAAACCGTATGCTTTGCAAGTCCTGTCTCTCGGATGCAGTCCGCTTTTGTTCCCAGAGGGTTGCTTTCTCTCCATTCTTCGACAATCTTCGCCTTGTCTGGTCTCCCTTGTAGAGCTTTGCCCCTGTCCTCATTCATTGTTTCAAGGGTAAAACGTGCGATTTTTAAGTGCGTGGCTTGCTTTCTGCCGTTCCTCTTATTTGGCGGTATGACAACTTTCGTCTGCTTCTCTATCCATTCTCGGCTTGCCATAGTCGAAAGTAGCTTGTTATCAGCTTTGAGGGCTTTCAATGCGTCCTTTACATCTTCCCTTGTAAAATGGTTGTCCTCATCATCTGTAAGGCTCTCCAGATGCTCCAAAAATGAATAGGCATCTTGCCTTATTCGTCTTTCAGATATGCCACATTTCAAGCCATACGCACACAATGCCATGATTGAGAAGTACCTACCGCCTACCTTTACTTCGGTAAAAATCTTGTTCTTCCACCACTCATAAAGGGCTTCATTACACACCCATGTGCCTTTTTTCTTCGGTCTGCCCTCTACAACTCGCTCTTGATACCACTCTGGGTACAGCTTCTTTGCTTCGTCCAGTGACAGCTTACTCTTTTCTTTCTTCGGCTTCTCTGTAAGTACCGATAAATCAACCTTACAGTTCGGTATGCTGTCCTTTATATCTTCCAGAGTATAGCGGTTATCCGACATCTTATAGGCTTTCACTGGGAAGTCTGCCCCCAGCTTGCTCTGGCTCCCAACACACCTAAAGCCTTGATAGATACCTGTTATATCTGGGCTGTCTGGTCTGATACTGCTCGTATCGTTCCATAGTCTGCGGATAAATGCTTCTTTCAGCTCCGCAAGGGTATCTTCCAGATTATGATACAACTGTACTGGCTCTTTCAAAAAGTAATAGGCATGGACACCCTTTCCAGAACTCACAAGGTAGGTCGGTCGGAGCTGTACTCCGTTCCCGAATTGCTTCAAGAGGTTCTTCAACTGCTGTTTTCCGACATAATCAATATCTATTGCAACCGCATACAGTTCATGTGCGTTCTGCTTCGTGTGTGTCTTGCCATAGAACGTGATAGGCGGTATCAGTCCGAACTCGTCCCCTATGACCTTATCAAGCATATTCAGACTATCATCTATAACCCACTGCTTCGTTCTTCCCTTTCCAGATGGTCTTATCTGGGTTGCAATCACATTTCCTTTTCCGTCATGCTCTGCACTCTGTAAGCTCCCCTCTGGGAACAAGTCACGATAGAACTCATGGGGGCTGACCTCTGGAAAACCTCTCTCCAACATCAGCTCCTCTTTATCCCTATATACCTTTCTCCACTCATACATTGTTTTTGTATTTCTACGCATATTTTTCTCCTACTTAGATATATTATATAATATACTGCCCTTACTCCGCTTGACCGCTAATCTTATCAATAGATTTTTGCACCTTTTTCTCTCAAGTATAAGGGAGTGCCTTTTTGGTGTCAATATCTACACCTCACTCCCTCTCGCCTTCACCGCTTATCTTATCAATGAAGTATTTTACCTTTTTCCATCAAGTATAAGGGAGTGCCTTTTTGGTGTCAATATCTACACCTCACTCCCTCTCGCCCTTATCGCTTATCTTATCAATGAATTTATTGCACCTTTTTGACCTCTAAAAAAAGGGAGTGAATTAAGAATATCTCATCCTCACTTCACTCCCTCTTATTTTCATCACTACTCTTACCAATATTTCAGTATTTTCTACTTAGCATCACGAAGAGTTCCTTTCCATACTGCGTATTCGTCACCTTTCTCATCAGTTGCGGTTAATATTGCTTCACAATATGGATTTGATGGTGGATTCGGAGTCGTATATACATAGCTTCGAGAATTAGTTCCTGTATACCCATTATGATCTTCTTCATTTGTATGCCAACTATTTACTCCTTCAGCTCTTGTTACAAGTTTACTGGATTTTAATTTTAATGGATTAGACGTCATAGATGCCTTAACTGTGTACTGCGGTCTTCCAGATGAATCTAAACCATCATAAAAATACTCCATACTTCCTAAAATTCTATTTTCAATATCTAAAGCTGTAGCAGGAATAGGTTCTCGAGAAGAAATTGTGTTTTTTCCATCACACGCAAAATATACTTTATCCAGCAAAACAGATTCTCCATTAGTTGAACGAGTCACCGATTCTACCGCCTCGGTTTCAGCAGGAGCTGTATCTGCTGCAAAACTAACCATATTCATAGCCATCATCATTATTGCTGCCAAAGCTAACGCTACAGATCTGCGAATATTTCTCATTAATTTTCCTCCTATGTCAATGTATTTTTATAGCATCTAAAGCAACAAGTACATTGGCATCCCCTCCTTTTTGTTTTACTATACTATATTTTCAACAAAAAAACATTAATTATATATAACATTTTTATAAAACTTTACTTGACAAATAAATAATATAACACTATCAAAAACGTCCCAATATTACAGACCATACCGCCCCAAAACAGGTATATCTTCAAGCCCTCATATCTGAAAAAGCTGTTTTTGCTTTCCTCCAGCTCCCGGACTTTCTGCTTCATTACGCTTGTAAGCGTATCAGACTGCTTTTCAAGAGCTTTTGTTGCCTTCTGTACCGCCTCTATATTCGCCTGTAACGCCTTTTTTACCTCTTGGACGGTACTTTCTCTGACCTCATCTCTCAGGCTCCCAATTCCGGCTGATATGGCGTTCTGAAGTAGTTCGTTGCTGTTCTCTAACTGCTCGACTTGCTTCTTCAGCTCGCTGATGAGCTGCCTGCTCAGCTCGGCGTCTCTCTGCCTGTTCTGCTCTGCCCTTGCTTGTCCTTGATTTGACTGCTTCATCAATTCCTCGCAGCTCTCGCTCGACAAAGCTAAGGCTTCCTTCAGCAGGCTGTTCTCCAGCTCTGTCCGGCTCTGACGGTTCAGTTCTTGGATCCGTTCTCTCGGACTTGCCTGCTCTGACTTCTGCTGTTCGTGCATTTCTCTCAAACTCATGCTCCAGTTCCTCCTTTCCAAAACCCATGTTGTAGTATTTTTCCAGCTTATTATTACGAATTTTGCAAGCCTTTTCTCCTGCCTGCTTCCTTGCTAAGTCGGTATATGTGATGTATTTGTGGCTGTCCTGCCAGTCCACTCCGTACCCTCTTTCATTCATCAGCCGAATAAAGCTTTCCCGGCTGGTCGCTGTTTCCTTACAGTCCAGGACTGCCAGGGCAATGTCCTGGACATAGCTTTTCACTTTCCCCTGCTCCGCCTGCTTCAGAAGCTGGTACGTCTCTTTTTTCCATGCCACTGTTTCCTCACGTTCCGCTCCTTCAAAGGTCTTTCCCTTTTCTGAGACGTGTAGCCCCTGCTCCCTGCTCTGTGCGTTGCACCGCTCCTTCAGCTCCTGCAGGTCGGCGCTGCTCCACTGCAGCTTGTGCCCGTCCTCAAAATTGACGGAATTGACGATAAAGTGCGTATGGATATGTTTTTTGTCCTTATGGGTAGCCACAAGCACCTCAAACCCTTTCCATGCCGACGTATTCTCTGCAAGCTGTAAGGCGTTCCTGTGTGCCTGCTCCGGCGTGATTTTCTCGTCCTTATGGTAGCTCTGGACAAAGTGCTTGTATGTCCTTCCCCCGGTTTTCTCCCATAGTTCCTTGGTGGCTTGCATTTCGTCCTTTACTGTATCTGGTTCACAGTGCAGACCGCTGACAAGCTTATCCTCTGTCTTTTCCTCTTTTGTCACATAGTCCAGTGCTTGCCCTATGCCTGCTTTTGAAGATACTGCTTTAATAACTGCCATACTTCTCTCACCTCTTTCATGGTGTTAGGAAGCTCTTGCTTATAGTCCACATATCCATTTTCATTCAGCTTCTTGGCTATCTGGTTCAGATTGTTGCCTTGCCTTTTCAGCTCTGGATATATCTCTTTCAGTCCGTCCAGATTGACAATGTTCGACTGTGTGAGGGCTTCAATGATATATTGCTGTTGGCTCTTTCCAGACTGCTCTACTTTTTCTTTTATCTGTGCAAGTTCTTCCTCTGACACTCTTATAACTATCTGCTTCGGTCTTGTCCTATTCATTGATGAAGTCCTCTCTTTCCTTTACCCACTTCTTAATGAGTTCGATTTCCTCGTTCATGTTCGGCTCTTTCTCTGGCTTCCAGTCCGCTCTCATGTCTTTCAGTTCTTCCAGTGCTTCTTCTAAGTCTGCCTTATAGCTTTCTAAATCTTCTTTTTCGCTTGCTATATATTCATCAACACTATTGTAACAAGGCACACACTCATAGCTTGTAAAATCATCATTATACTTGTGGTACACAATGTCTTTCCATTCATCACTTGGCTCTGCTATGTTCTGTTTAGTAATTTCAATGTCGGATTTTATTGTCTCTACGTTCTCCAACATATCCAGATAATGCTCTGGTTCATAACCCAAATTCAATAAGTGATTCAGCAGTGTAGGCTCTGGGAACATTCCGAACCAACAACGCTCGAACCACTGGTCAGCATAATCTCTTTCATCACTTCCATTGGAGTAAGTACCGCCCACCAAATCTCCGACAAAATTCTCTATCAGCTCTCCGATTGTCAGACCATGCTTCCCACACTTTCTCGCCAGTCGGTCACAATCTGCGTCCGACAATTTCACTGTGATTTTTCTCTCTCTGATTGTCTCAATTTCTTTCTGCTGTTCCTCGCCCCAACTCATGCTTTTACCTCTCTTTCTTCTTGGCTATCACTCAACAATTTACCGCATATCTGCGGTCACTCAAAGGGGGATTGAAGGGGGGCTTTGCCACCCTCACAAGTTCTAAAGTGTAGCCGTTAGGCTATCACTTTAGGGAACTTGCAATATATCCGCTACACATAATATAGCATAGTGATAGCCACTTGTCAAGCGGATATATTCGTGCGTGGATTTCGCCAGAAATACAGTGGAGCTTACTTCCTCTTGGGCGACTTTGGAAGTGTAGGAGGGAGACAGTCAAGGGCTTGTTTTTTATCTGCAGTATGAGCTTCGGCTTGCCGATCAGCGAATGCAGCAGATAAAAAATGGTCGCAGACCACCCTTTACTTTCTTCCGCCGGAACAGACAATGAAGCACAAGGGGAAGTGACGGAACGGACGGACAGCCGTTTCCCCCTCCGGCATGATAGCCAACAAAAAAGAGTATCAAGGGTAAACGCTGCGGTCTTTCGACCGCCCTTGACACTCTTTTCCTTATGGCTCTGATAATAAACAAGGGGAAATGGCTTCTTGTGGCATTTCTGCCACTATGGTATAATGGGCAACGCTACCACCCCTATACAGGTACAGAAAGGGGGTGTGCCACCATGAGTATATTTTCGTCTTTCTTACTCTCTGTCTTGGCAAGTGTAGTCGCCTACTACATCTGCAAATGGCTGGACGGAGATAAA
>NZ_FNWC01000003.1 GCF_900104635.1 Coprococcus phoceensis | reverse complement strand
GAGATAAATAGGCGGTAGCCAGCCTAAGGCATAAGCCACCTTGCCACAACGGAATAGAAAAGCCCCGGAGGTCGCAACTCCGGGGCTTTTTGCGTGCCACAATGAGCACTTTCGTCTTTCTTGCCTATTGGCATTATAGCATATGCCTTTCGGCATTTCAAGTATGCCCTACTTCCACCACTTATAAACCGTATGCTTTGCAAGTCCTGTCTCTCGAATGCAGTCCGCTTTCTTTCCTGCCGGGTGGCTCTCCTGCCATTCTCTGACTGTCCGCTCTGCTGTTGGTCTGCCCTCTTTTACTACTTCGCCTATAACTTTCATATCCTCTTTTTTTCGCCTTGCAAGATATAAATGAGCCTCTTGTTTTCTGTAATTTCGCTTATTTGCTGGTATCGTAACCTTTGTGTTGTCCTCTATCCATTCCCGGCTTGCTATCGTTGACAACCTTTTTCTGTCCCCTTTCAATGCCCGGAGAGCGTCTTTCACATCTGCCCGGCTGAAATGGTTGTCCTCGTCCTCGGTAAGGCTCTCTAAATGGTCCAAGAACGCATAGGCGTCTCTCCGTATCTTCTGCTCGGATATGCCACACTTCAAGCCATAAGAGCACAACGCCATAATAGAAAAGTAACGCCCTCCGGCTTTCACTTCCTCGGTTATTTTCCGTTTCCACCACTCATATAAAGCTTCGTTACATACCCACGTACCGCCCTGCTTCTTACTTTTCTGCTTCGGCTCTCCCTGCACGATCCGCTTCTCATACCATTCCGGGTACAGCTCCTTTGCTTCTTCCAGCGTAACGGTACTTTTTCTTCTCGGCTTCTCGTACAACGGAGCAAGGTCTACCTTACAGCTCGGTATGCTGGCTTTTATGTCCTCCAGCGTGTAACGGTTCTCTGACAGCTTATAGGCTTTTACTGGGAAATCTGCACCCAGCTTCGACTGACTCCCCACACACCGGAAACCTTGATAAATTCCGGTTATATCCGGGCTGTCCGGACGGATAGAGCTGGTATCATTCCATAGCCGCCGGATAAAGGCTTCTTTCAGCTCCGCAAGCACTTCTTCCCGGTTTCGATACAACTGAACCGGCTCCTGCAAGAAATAGTAAAGATGTACCCCCTTGCCGGAGCTGACAAGATAAGTCGGACGAAGCTGCACACCATTCCCAAACTGCTTCAACAGGTTCTTTAACTGCTGTTTGCCTACATAATCCACATCCACCACCACCGCAAACAGCTCATGAGCGTTCTCTTTCGTGTGTGACTTCCCGTAAAAACTAATAGGCGGTATCAGCCCAAACCTATCTCCTATGACCTTATCCAGCATTTTCAGACTATCATCAATTACCCACTGCCGGGTTCTTCCTTTGCCGGACGGTCTAATCTGTGTCGCTATAATATTACCTTTTCCGTCCCCCGGCTCTTGCTGCAGACTACCAGTCGGAAACAACTCTCGATAGAAATCATGAGGACTTACTTCCGGGTATCCCCTCTCCAGCATAAGAGCTTCTTTCTCCCGATAAGCAGACTTCCACTCATACCCTCTTTTATCTCTCCTTTTGGTGTATTTTGCCATAGTCTTTTACACCTCACTCCCTCTCGCCTTGACCGCTAATCTTATCAATAGGTTTTTGCACCTTTTTCTCTCAAGTATAAGGGAGTGCCTTTTTGGTGTCAATACCTACACCTCACTCCCTCTCGCCTTGACCGCTAATCTTATCACTACAGTATTTTACCTTTTTCTTCGTACCGACAAACTGGAATTTACATTATGCTCACAACATTAGTTATTTCTTGCTGTCTGGTTTTCATTTTTCTCCAACTTACAAATCCGTATATATCATTAGCAAAGAACGCAATAAAACATACTACCACCGAAACATATCTAATATCATACAGACTTGCCAATATCCATAATATAATCAAAACAATATCATTGGCAGCGTATGCCAATGCAAAATACGGACTTCTCCTAAAGGTAAGGTATACTGCAAGAAAACTTGTTGTTACCGATATAGTGCTCGGGATGATGTTAGCTGTATTAAAACACTTCAAAATCAAATAGAATAGAAATGTAACAACAAATGTCACAATCCACATACAGACATTTTCTCTTTTTCCAATGCTATTAACTTTAACCTCCGCTTTGTTTCCGTTATACGGATTCTTCAGCCATGATATTAAGGCAAAAATTGCCATCGGCATTGTCATTCCAAGATATGTAATCATCTCCCCATAATACGAAAAGGTATATGAAATAATCCCATACAGCAAACTGAATACAACCATAAGTAATTGTCCAAACGGATTTCCCTTTGCGTTAAATATCAAAGATGTTACTCCTATTAGCGATGCACACAAAGTCATATAATTTATTCTGTCAAAAACACAGAATGAAATTATAATAACCATTACAGAAGAACTCCACAAAACAATTTCACTTTTTGAAAAATAGTCCTTAAACTCTTTCATAATAACCTCCAAAAAAATAAGCATCCGAATATACATCTTCAAAGACCTAACGATGTACAGTCGAATGCTTTACGCATCTACTACCCGGTGGCAGTGCTTATTCTTTATCAACTTTTTTCATTTTAACCAGGTCAATTGCTTCTTTACCAGTCAGGTGT
The DNA here is from genome assembly GCF_900104635.1 of Coprococcus phoceensis. NCBI lineage: Bacteria > Bacillati > Bacillota > Clostridia > Lachnospirales > Lachnospiraceae > Coprococcus > Coprococcus phoceensis. Next base: position 3,139 of record NZ_FNWC01000003.1, on the reverse strand, counting down.
TCAATTGTCATTTCAATGATTGCCATGTTTCTGATAGAAGAATCAATTTCTTTAGGAATTCCATCTTTGTAATCTGCTGAATATTTCATAAAAAGCAAGGTTGCAATACGACGCATTTCATTCATATCTTCTACAAGATGTACTTTACCGAACGCAATGACGCTTCTGAAATATGTAGTATATTTCTCCGGCACAATATGATCTTGATCAATTACGCAAAAAGATGCTTTTTCATGTTTAATAATTGCATCAATTTTGTGTCCGCTTTTAGCAGAATGGAAATACAGTTTTCCATCTATATAAACATAGCTTATAGGAACGGCGTATGGATAATCATTATCTCCGATTAACGCTAAAGTTCCGCTTGTATTTCTGTTCAAAATTTCTATAGCGGTTTCTTGTGGCAATAACTGCTTAAATCTTCTCATTTCTCTAAACATGGTTCTTCTCCTTTTAATGTTATAAAAGAAAAAGCATTTGAATGCACATCTTCAAAGACCTAACGATGTACAAACAAATGCTTTACGCATTCACTACCCGTTGGCAGTTTTTATTCTATATTAACATTATCTATTATAATAAATAACACCTCAAAAAACAATAGAAAATTCTAATTTATCACTCTTTTTTACTTTCCAAACAAGCTATATGCCAGCATAAGAAACACTAAAATATTGCAGACCATACCGCCCCAAAACAGGTACAACTTCAAGCCCTCATATCTGAAAAAGCTGTTCTTACTTTCCTCCAGCTCCCGGATCTTCTGCTTCATCACGCTCGTAAGTGTATCAGACTGCTTCTCAAGAAGCTTTGTAGCCCTCTGTATAGCCTCTATATTCGCCTGTAACGCCTTTCTAACCTCTTGGACGGTGTTTTCCTTAACCTCATCTTTCAAGCTCCCAACCTCGTCCGATATAGCGTCTTGAAGCAACTCGTTGCTGTTCTTCAGCAGCTCTACGCTCTGCTTCAGCTCGCTGATGAGCTTCCTGTTCTGCTCTGCGTCTCTCTGCCTGTTCTGCTCTGCCCTTACTTGTTCTTGATTTGACTGCTTCATCAATTCCTCGCAGTTCTCGCTCGACATCGCCAACGCTTCTTTGAGCAGACTGTTTTCCAGCTCTGTCCGGCTCTGTCGGTTTAACTCTTGAAGCTGCTCTCTTGGACTGCTCTGCTTCTGCTGTTCGTGCATTTCTCTCAAACTCATGCTCCATGCTCTCCTTTCCGAAATCCATATTGTAGTATTTTTCCAGCTTGTTATCTCTGATTTTACAAGCCTTTTCTCCTGCCTGTTCCCTGGCTAAGTCGGTATATGTGATGTACTTATGGCTGTCCTGCCAGTCCACTCCGTACCCTCTTTCATTCATCAGCCGGATAAATGTTTCCCGGCTGGTCGCTGTTTCCTTACAATCCAGCACCGCAAGGGCAATATCCTGCACATAGCTTTTGACCTTTCCCTGCTCTGCCTGTTTCAAAAGCTGGTAGGTGTCTTTGCTCCATGCCACCGTTTCTTCCCGTACTTCTCCAGCAAATGTCTTTCCTTTCTCCGGCACATGCAAGCCCTGTTCCCGGCTCTGCTCGTTGCACCGTTCCTTTAAGTCTTTAAGGTCGTGCTTACTCCATTGGAGCTTATGACCGTTCTCATAATTTACGGAATTAACAATAAAGTGCGTGTGTATATGCCCCTTGTCTATATGCGTGGCTATCAGAACTTCATGCCCTTTCCATGCCTTTGTATGCTCTGCCAGCTCGACAGCGTTCTTGTGAGCCTGCTCCGGGGTTATTTCCTCGTCCTCATGGTAGGATTGCACATAATGCTTATAGGTTCTTCCGTCCGTCTTGCCCCACAGCTCCTTTGTGGCTTGCATTTCTTCCTTGACCGTCTCCGGCTCACAATGCAGACCGCTGACAAGCTTCTCCTCTGTCTTTTCTTTTTTCGTCACATAATCTATTGCGTGCCCTATGCCCGCCTTTGAAGATACCGCCTTAATGACTGCCATACTTTGTTCAGCTCCTCTCCATGCTTCCGCACTTCCGCTTCACTCGGCAACATTCCCCCCTCATTACACCGCTTTGCTATTTGGTTGAGGTTGTTCCCTATCCGTTTCAGTTCCGGGATAAGTTCTTTGATACCGTCCGTATTCACGATCTGCTTCTCCAGCACACAGGAAAGGATATACTCCTGCTGGTTCTTTCCACTCTCTAAAATCTTCTCCTGCAACTGCCGGTATTCTTCTTCACTTACTCGGAATGATAACTGCTTTGGTCTTGTCTTGTTCATACCCTTACCACTCCATATCCATGACATCAAGCAAGTCAAAGAAACGCTCCAGCGTCTTATTTTCCTTTTCTGCCGGGTTCTGTTTTACATATTTATCAATTACTTTCATCAGCTCCTGCACCTCGTATCTGTACTCAAACTGAATTTTATCCATTTCTTTTTTCATGCCTTTGACCTCTCTTTCTTCGGTGCTACCACCGTCACACTATGAGCCTTTCGGCTCTCTGAAAAGGGGGATTGAAGGGGGGCTTGCCACCCTCACAAGTTCTAAAGTGGTAACACTTTAGGGAACTTGCAATATATCCGCTACACATATTATAGCATGATATAAACTCTATATCAAGCGGATATATTCGTGCGTATATTCTGCCAAGAATATAGTGGAGCTTACTTCCTCTTGGGCGACTTTGGAAGTGTAGGAGGAAGACAGTCAAGGGCTTGTTTTTTATCTGCAGTATGAGCTTCGGCTTGCCGATCAGCGAGTACAGCAGATAAAAAATGGTCGCAGACCACCCTTTACTTTCTTCCGCCGGAACGGACAATGAAGCACAGGGGGGGAAGTAAAGGAACGGACGGACAGCCGTTTTCCCCTCCGGCATTATAGCCAACAAAAAAGAGTATCAAGGGTAAACGCTGCGGTCTATGACCGCCCTTGACACTCTTTTCCTTATGGCTTTGATAATAAACAAGGGGAAATGGCTTCTTGTGGCATTTCTGCCACTATGGTATAATGGGCGACGCTACCACCCCTATACAGGTACAGAAAGGGGGTGTGCCACCATGAGTATATTTTCGTCTTTCTTACTCTCTGTCTTGGCAAGTGTAGTCGCCTACTACATCTGCAAATGGCTGGACGGAGATAAA
>NZ_FNWC01000002.1 GCF_900104635.1 Coprococcus phoceensis | reverse complement strand
AGAATGAATTTTCAGTCTGCAAGGCGGCGGAGTGAGGCGATGCGGTGGCATCGTCGATTGACGACAACGCAGTAGAGTGGAATTCAGGCAAGTCATTATGCGAAATATGAATGATACAGCACACTAGTATACAATACGGTACAAAAAAACCGCGTAAACACGCGGTTTTTTTGTAACAGGGGATGAGAGAATCGAACTCCATGTTCATCCCTGAAAAATCCTCATAAATCAAGGCTTTTCGTCTATTCCGAACTCTTATTTTTGGTACCCTCTGGTACCCTGTGTTTATTGTGCTAGAAATTAACAGCATTGTTAATCTGCTTCAATTTAGTTTCTGTATTTTTGTTGCTGAAATAATAGTATTTCCGGGTTGTGGCTATGTCAGTGTGTCCGAGTTGCTCCGACACTGTACTTTCATTCACTCCGCAATCTAAAAGTGTTGTTCCGTAAGTTTTTCTGATTTTATGGGATGTACGATGTCCAATCCTCAGTTCCTCACAGACCCTTGAAAGACGTTTATTAAAAGTATTTTCCCTTATACGCTTTCCACGGTTCATAAAAAGATATTCCCCGTGAGGATTCAGCTTTAATATTTCGTCTAATGTCCACTTTGCATTGTCTGGTAAGATGATAGTGCGATTTCCTGCATCTGTTTTAGATGTATCTTTCACATAAACTGTCCATTTTCCAGATTCATCTTTACATTTGACTTCCGTTCGATGTACTAAAAGTGTTCCGTTCTGTTGAATATCTTCACGCTTTAAAGCTGAGATTTCACCAATACGCATACCTGTCTGAAACTGCAAAAGCAGTCCAAGATTCCAGATGTCTGCATGGTTTCTGAGGTAACTTATAACGACTGGGATTTCATCTTCATTAAACACTTCGGTTTCCTTGTTAATGATTCTTTTTTCAAAGATATTATTTGGCAGTTCCAAATCTCCGAAAAATTGTGTCATGCTAAGGCTAGTGTATTTTTTATCCTTACCGTATTTAAAGATACCTCGGACTAAAGTCCTCAAACCTGCATAAGATTTTTTAGTCAAACCTAAATTGTGGATGGTAGATTTAATGAAATCCGTTAAATCATCCTCTGTAATGTCAGAAAACTCTTTCTTGCAAATTGGAAGTTTTTCTGAAAAAAATCGTTTATAGTCTGTACAATATCTGTCATAGGACTGTGGTTGGATTTCTCCATAATCTCTTTTGGAATTTATCCATTCTTCAAATACATCTTTGATATAGATTTTCTCTCTGAGTTTTTCGTAATATTCAATGATGAGGTCTTCAAGGTCTTCTTTCTTCTTCCTTTTGCGAGTTATACGTCCTTTTTGTTTGTCTGGAAAACGTGTCATCCATAAACCGTCCGTATTACACCAATAAGAATGTTTTGCGAGAATTTCCTGTCTTTTCATCTGCTGAACACGCTCAGAGATTTCTTCCAGATTGAGTATACCACAATCCATAGCTTGGCGTAAAGTTTCACTTTCGGAGAGACTGCCATTTCCTGATTTTATCATGGCGGTTACTCCTTATTAACTTGTCAAGGTACAAATTTATTTAAACATCTGGTTAAATTCTTCCAGAACATCAATTTCCGAATCAGGTCGATTTTTCTGAGAATATGGATTGTCACATTCTGCATCAGGAACAGCATAATAATGTCTTCTTTCCTGACAATATCTAACAGCGGAAATAGAATCACTATTTACATATAATGTGATGGTGATTCTTCTTACCAACTGTTCCAAAGAATCTACTGTATTAATATCATCAAAAATTTCATCATAAAAATCCACTGGATTGAATGGCGTTGTAATAATAATCAGGTCACAGGCTAACGATTTATCAGAATACCTTGCAGGTGCCATGATACGCTCTTGATTTCCAAACGGGTCAAGAATCCGAAGCAAATCGTGATATGGAATAACGTTACTACGAAGTTCATCCAGAATTAAAATATGTTCTCCGTTATAACTCTGAAATACATCCCTGCTGGAACCTGAAACGTAATATGCCCGCCCGTCCTGCTTCGCAATCGATCTAGCGAGACTTGTTTTCCCTGTGCCTGCAGCTCCGTAAATCCAGATTACCTTAACCCTACGGTTATTTTTTAACATATCCTGTCTCCAGATGTCGGCATGGCGTTCCAGAATTTTACTTGTGATAGTGTCAATCTGTTTTTTATATCTTCCGTATTGTGCCCCTGTCAGTTCCTGTTCCAGTTCGTCAAGGGTCATTTCTTCGTTGTAATAAGCATCCAAAAGCACATCAATTTTCTGTCTGCTCTTTTTCTTTAATACTTCTAATGTCTGTTTCTTCAATTCTTCCGCATAAGGAAAATTTGCCAAGACCTTTTCAGGAGAATACTGTGCTTTTACTTTCGCCCCACTGGTTGCGTGGACTAAATAAGCAAATCCATTGTTCGCCCGTTCATCCCACTTTTCAAGATACTGTGGTTTATCTCCTAAAATAGATGCTACATTTTTCAATGAACGTGCATTTTGAAAACACAGCATAACATGAATATGTTCTTTAACGGGATTTCCGTCTTCATCAATGTCTTTGTCATGTACTTCACTGATTGCATATTTTTTAGGGGCGAGTTTTGTCTTGATTCTTTCTTCTAATTCCTCACGTGTGCGAAAAGGAAGATGTTCCATCTGCTGAGTGTACATCATGTTTTTATATTTCGCAGTGGAAGAACTGGAAGCTTTTTTCTTCATAGTTCAATCACCCTTTCTGTATTTGGTTCCAATTTTGTGATTTTGCCCTCTCATTTATCAGTGTTTTTCTGTTTTCTGGCACCGTGGCACTTTTTATTTCTGCGACGTAGAACAAGCCCAACGTCGCAGAAATAAAGGATTTTATCAATATTGGCACCGACACCGTACCTTTTTTTGTTAAGAACACTGCATACAGTCAAGAAAAGATGGATGAGTGTCAAGAACAAGGGAAAAGCAAGAATGAGGGGAAAAGAATAAAATAGGTTGGATATTACAGAATAGAAATGTCTTCACAGGTGATGGACAGACAGTTCAAAAACGAACTGAAATTTCCTGCTTTATCCATTCCGTATGCTGTCACTGTTGGATTGACTGGCACAACCTTTTTCTTTGGCGAAACGTCAACCTCTTTCTTTACCTTAAAGAAAAGTGTCTCGAAAATGTTTGAGACTTCATTTCCTTTTTTCCCAGGATAAGTTGTATCATCTTTTGAAATAACAACTTCAATTTTTGTTCCCAACTTTTCTTTTGTATTGTAATCAGTCCAGTCGGAAGTTGATTTTACCGTAAATTCCTTTTCGGCTGCGAAATCATCCCAGTCAAATTTCATAAAACTTTTAAGACCGTTCATAATTTGGTCCTCCTTAAAAATTAATTTATTTCAGATTCAAAAAGCTACAAAAATAAAGACTTTTTCTTTGTATTAATTTGCTCTTTTGTCTGATAACTGAAAGATAACACATTATTTTTATAAGTCAATTCCACCAAAATTCACTTTCGGAAAATCAACTCATTTATGAGTCTTTTTTGTAAATATAAAATTTTTATAAACAAAAAACACGCCCTGTTTTACTAGAGCGTGTCAAAATATTAATTCATTCAGGATAACTGAAAAGAGTTATTATAATCGTTGTAATATGATTTTCTTGTAATTTCCTTGAAATGTTCCAACTGTTCTTTCTGCTTTACCATTCTTTTATCAGCCTGTTCCTTTTCGGCTTTTTGCTGTCTCAGATAAATGTCATAAAGAGAAGTACCATGGCTAGAGCATTTCTTTACAAATTTTACCAGAGAATTTTCTTCATCTGGCTTCGCCCAGTATTCGTTCGCCATCTCCATAAGGCTTTGACGGATGCTTTCTGATTCAATAAGAAAATCCTGCACACGATCTGCAAACTCTGTCTCTTTTTGCCTGAGCGTTTCTTCACGACAGGAGAGGTCAGTTTCTTTGCATTGCAGTTCTTTATCCCTCTGTACGTTGTAACGGAACGAAGAATCTAATAATTCCTGTTCAGCTCTCAGTTCTGCCAAGTCCTTGTATTCTTCAACACTCAGTCGGCGTGTGTAATCCCCTGATTTACGGTTTTCTAACTCAATGTCAAATCCCCGTTCAAGCATATATTTTCTTAAAGACTGGTGTTGCTGTTTCAATTTGAACTTATCAATAAAATCTTTCTGGGAAAGTCTTCCGTCAGAAGTGACGGGACAAAAAGAAACATGAATATGCGGATTTGTCTCATCTTCGTGAATGGAAAAACTGATGATATTATTTTCTCCGAAAGTGTCACAAACCCAGTCAATCATACAATCATAAGAATATAATCTTTCCTGTTCGCTGTAATGCTCTTCATACCATTTCGGGTCAAGTTGCAGTACCATTGACCGAAGAACAACGGCATCTTTTCTCAGTGGTCTTTTTACACATTTAAGTCTTTTATCCAGAGAATCATAAATCTGCTTAACGTCCGTACATTCCTCAAAACATTTTTTCTTCTGATTATAGAAATATGTACGATTATACATTGTTCTATCACTGTCAATACATTCGTTAAAATGATTCAAATTTATATCATTCTGCATATCTACCTCCCTTGCGTTATGGTGAATCAGTCCCTTTACATCCTGTTTTTTACATTTCACACTTGCGTCATATGACATTGTAAATGCGGTAATCACGTCCTTTCATATCTGTTATATATATTATAGCACAGTGATGTTATATTCTCAATAGAGATTGTTATATTTTTAACATTTTATTCTGTTTATACAGAAGTGTAGCCCAGTACACTTTTTGACAAAAGTTCTCTGGGTCAGGGGTTCCCCCTAAAACCCCAAAATACAGTAAACAAGGGATATGAAATAGCTGTGCCATCTCATATCCCTTGGATAATTTTTTCTGTTAATGAACTGTGAACGCTCCGTCAAGAACTGCCCTACGGCGTATCGGCTTCGCCTTGTTTCTTGACCTCACTGTGTTTGATAAACTGGAAGGTTGTTACTTTCTGCATAGCGTGTTTTCTAAAATAATAATTACCACGACATCAACCACAATGATTCCCACTGCAATATATACAAAAAATGCAGGAAGAAAATTTTCAAACAACCCCATAATTAATGTAAGAATTGCTATAACAGACATTCCAATTCCCGTTGTTCTGCATAACTTCTTTTCATCATATTTTTCCTTTTCTTCTTTTGTAGCCACATTATATCCAGAAATAAACCAACTTCCGTGTCCAGAAAGTGAAATTATAGAAATTACAGCAAGTATCACAAAAACAATCCATATTATCCAGTCAGGACCCGTAGCTAAATCTGCTAATTTCATATATATACACCTCCTCAACTTCTGATTTGTTGAACTAAGTATACCATAAACTTTTATTTTAGGAAATGTTTTAATTTGCACTTACACAGGGGTAGAAGAAATCTCTAACGTGTAACCTCCTTTTTGTCTGGATTTTGTCAGGGTACCAACTTTGGTACCCTAAGTGGTACCCTGCCCTTTTCGGGCAAAACAAAAGAGCCTGAATGCCTTGACTTTAAAGGCTTTCAGGCTCCTAAGGAGCAGGGGATGAGAGAATCGAACTCCCACCAAAAGTTTTGGAGACTCCTATCATACCATTTGACCAATCCCCTATATACTATTGATATATTCGGAAAAGCATCTGGCAATAACCAAATGCTCTATATTATGTACCTTCAAAACCACATACAATCCACTTTGATAATTCTCTCTTCATCCTTCTTGTTCCTATCACCTTTTGGTTATGCCCTCGACCGATTAGTAACAGTCAGCTGCATACATTACTGCACTTCCACCTCTGTCCTATCTACCTTGTCGTCTTCAAGGGGTCTT
>NZ_FNWC01000001.1 GCF_900104635.1 Coprococcus phoceensis | reverse complement strand
TCAGCGACGAATGTTATTCTATCATGCCTCTTTCTAATTGTCAATACTTTTTATATTTTTTATTTTATTTGTACAATTGGCACAATTTGTCTTCCCATAGCTATCATTTCTTATCTACTTTCCTTAAAAGATTGACCTGAAATAAAATCTTTGCTCTCATCAGACATTCCTGTTCATTCTATCCCATCTGCTATTGTAAAGGCTATGTAAATACCTTTAAAACCATTGACAAGCAGCCCCCATTTGTATTATTATACATTATATAAAATATAAACAATATTCCACATAGGGGATTGGTCAAATGGTATGATAGGAGTCTCCAAAACTTTTGGTGGGAGTTCGATTCTCTCATCCCCTGTACCTAAAAACACTGCTCAACCGTAAATAGTTGAGCAGTGTTTTTATAATGCTTCTAAAACTTCCCTGGCTTTTTTTATTCTTTCCGCGCTTGTTCTCCAAATTTCATATTCACTCATAGATGCAATTCCCATACTTACATCTTCTTTTCGATACTTCATTTCGCTGTTCAAAGTCACTTTCCCGGACATATGATACGTATGACTTCCCGTCTCTTGATAAAGTTTTGGAATGACGTTTCCATCAACGCCGCCCGCGATTAATATATCTAATTTCCCTTCCGCCTGTTCTACCAGCTTTTTAAGCAGTTCTATTCCCTCTACACAATTATTTTTCTGTCCTGAGGTCAAAATGGTATGAATTCCAAGCCGTTTTGCCTGTTCCAACGTCGCAAATGGATCTTTGCACATATCAAACGCCCTATGAAGTGTAATCGACATATCGCCTGCCTCTTCAATCAACTCCTTCATCTGCTCTGTATGAAGTGAACCATCTGGTCTCAATGTGCCGATGACAACTCCATCTGCTCCAAGTTCCCGAAACATTCTAACTTCTTTTTTTAATAGTTCATGTTCATAATCTGTATAACAAAAGTCTCCAAACCTTGATCTCAGCAACGTATGAATGCGGATATCTACGTTTTCACGAACCGCTTCAAACAATGCTTTTGACGGAGACAGTCCTCCAATTACAAGTCCACTGCACAGCTCGATACGATTTGCGCCACCTTTTTTCGCCTCAATTGCAGATTCTACTGAATCTACACAGCATTCTAAAATATAATCTCTCATAGTTTCGCTCTCCTATTCGACAATTGCCTCTGCGAAAAATACCGGAAGATGAAAATTCGGTGTTTCGCTGCCTATTGGGGCATATGCTCCATAGTGTTCAATTTCAGGGTCCTCTGAAATCTTATAAAAATTACAATAAAAGATTTTTCCAGATTTAATAGCTTCTAAATCGCAGATTTTTTTCAAGAAAGATTCTGGAATCACAAATTCCACAGTCCAATAGTCTTCTTTTATGTCTGCTTGAATTTCTGTTTCCGATACTACATCCTCTGCAATGAACTGTCGATTCTTACGTCCCTTGCCATATTTTGCAAAAAGCGCTCCATTTGAATTTATCTCAAAATTGATATACATGGACTCGTTTGTTAATGTCTCTCCCTCTTCTACAAATGACATAAATACTTCCACCGCACTATCATCACAAACTCGCTCTCTATGCTCTGTTTTAGTCCTTTTCGGATTTTGTTCTTCACATACCATCTTCACAAAAAAACCTTTATTCTCCAAATATCCAAGCCATCCATATGTTTTTGGCTCTTGTGTACTGTTCCACATGTATTTATCAATAACAAAATTTTCGCATTTTTTTATATCTGATTTTTCACAAATTTTCTTTACTGTATATTTCATAATTCCTCCTGTTTAGAAATAAGGAGATGCATGATATGCATCTCCTTATTATTTTTATGTAGTTATCTACACATTAACTATTTACATAATTTTTTGAATTCGTCTGCTACATGCTGTACCTGTGTACCAATGATAACCTGTACGCTTGTTTTTCCTGGACGAATTACACCTGCTACACCTGCAGATTTGATTTTCTTCTCATCTACTTTTGTATAGTCTTTGATTTCAAGACGAAGTCTTGTAATACAGTTGTCGATAGAAGTAACGTTTTCTTTTCCGCCGATACCTTCTAATACGATTCTTGCAACTTCTGTGAAGTTATCGTTTGCCAAAACAACTTTTGTTTCATCATCATCGTCTTCTCTACCCGGTGTTTTCAGGTTAAATTTCACGATTACGATTCTAAATACAACATAGTAAATAACAGCTACGATAAGACCAATTCCTAATAAGTAGATCGGATTCAATGCCATAGGAGCTTTGAAGCTCAAGAACCAGTCAACGAAACCGGCACTAAAGTTAAATCCTGCTCTAACTGGAAGAGCTGCAACAACTGCTACTGTAATACCTGTTAACAATGCGTGTACTACGTAAAGTCCTGGTGCAAGGAACATGAAAGCAAATTCCAATGGTTCTGTAACACCTGTAAAGAAAGCAGATAATGCTGCTGCACCCAAAAGACCTGCTGCAACTTTTTTCTTGTTTTCTTTTGCTGTGTGGTACATAGCCAAAGCACCTGCTGGAAGACCAAACATCATAACTGGGAAGAATCCAGCCTGGTACATACCTGTTACACCTTTTACTCCACCTTCAATCTGTCCCCAGAATTTACCGATATCATCGATACCAGCAATGTCAAACCAGAATACAGAGTTCAATGCGTGGTGTAATCCGAATGGGATTAATAATCTGTTGAAGAATCCGTAGATACCTGCACCGATTGCACCTGCACCCATGATCATCTCACCAAATGATACTAATGCGCCGAAGATTGCTGGCCATGCGAAGAACAGGATAAGTGCTGCCACGATTGACATTCCTGCTGTAACGATAGCAACAGATCTCTTTCCACTGAAGAAAGCAAGCGCTGAAGGAAGCTTTGTTCCTTTAAATTTGTTGTAGCAAGTTGAACCGATCAAACCTGCTAAGATACCTGTAAACTGTGTTGCGATTTTTCCGAATGCCGGAGCTACTTCTTCTACCGGAATACCTTTTAACATACCAACTACTGCTGGTGATAATAATGTTGTGATCATCAACCATGATACAAGTGCTGCAAGACCACCTGTTCCGTCATTATCCTCTGACATACCAACACCAACACCGATAGCAAATAAGATACCCATGTTGTCAATGATAGATCCGCCTGCTTTGATTAAGAAAGCAGCAATTGCGCTGTTAGCTCCCCAACCTGTAGGGTCAATCCAATAACCGATTCCCATTAAAATACTACATACTGGCAATACAGCAACTGGAAGCATTAGGGATTTCCCTAATTTTTGAAGATATTTCATCATAATTTTTCTCCTCCTTTTCTCTCAATCTTTTATGAGTTATCTTCACTTATATAAAAGTCCGCTCTGCAGACTTAAATACCTATTTTACTAATGTCATGACTTCATCTAAAACTTTTACATGTTTTCCAGCTTCTACTTTCACCTCTTTGTAATCCGGTGTATTGCAGACTACAACTGGAGAAATTATTTCAAGACCGGCTGCTTTGATTGCTTCGATATCAAATTCAAGCATCAAATCACCTGCTTTTACCTCCTGTCCTGCTGAAACATGTGCTGTAAACGGCTCTCCTTTTAAATTCACAGTGTCAAGCCCTATATGAATCAAAAGTTCTGCTCCTCCTGCTGTCTTCATAGAAATTGCATGCTTCGTATCGAAAATCATCTCAATTCTTCCATCAACAGGGGCTACCACTTTACCCACTGTTGGAATGACAGCCATTCCTTTTCCAAGAATTTCCTGACCAAATGTCGGATCACTTACTTCAGAAATTGCAACTGCTTTCCCTTCGATCGGCGATCCAATCACTTCTCCTTCTTTTTTTCCAAATCCTAATTTCCCTTTTAATGCGTTTAACATCTCTTCTCCTTTCTATTGCTTGCTTTCTTCCAATTTATGAAGTTCTATATAAATTCTTCTAATATGGACTGCAAGATACGTCATCTCATCTTGAGAGATCGTGTAATTCTGATATTTATTTTTTATATAGTCTACAACCTTTTTACTGCATTCATACTCATGCGGATACATTTTCTGAATCATTAAAGAGAGCTCAGTCTCTCCATCATCCAGCATCTGATTCGAAAAAATTCTTTGTACCAAAAACTTCAGATGTGTTACCAAACGTGAATAATGAAGGCTTTCCTCATCTAGCTTCATTCCAAAAAAATTCTCAATAATACTTAATACCTCACGAATAGTTGTAGTTATTCTCATTGTATTACTCATATCGGAATCATATTCTGCATTCACAATATGAAGTGCAATTGAAGCCGCCTCATCTGTCTTAAATTCGATTCCTAAATCCTTGCGAATCAAAGCGATTGCATATTCTCCAATCAGATATTCACTTGGATAAAAACTCTTCACTTCCCACAAAAGTGGATTAGGAAATTCCATTCCATCCTTTACTCTTGTAATTGCAAAATTGATATGATCAGTTAATGTAATATAAATGTTCTGGTTGATTCGCCTCTTCAAAACACTCTTGGCATAATCTATGATTTCCACAGAAGTCTGTATATGCTCTAATGGCATCGCTTCTAAGAGCTCCTTGAACTTTCCAATCTCACTTTCATCATTCAATCGAAAAATCTTCTCAATTCTCTCTTCTGGTATCTTCTGACCTGCCTTTGTATGGAAACCAAGTCCTTTTCCCATTACTACAATTTCTTTATTCTCATCATCTAATGCACTTACGATATTGTTATTAATTATTTTGACAATCTCCATAAAAAGACTCCTAAAAAATAAAAAACCAAATCAAAGCAGATCAATCATCATAATCTACCAGACTTGGTTTTGCCTGCCGAGCAGTAACAATCCATTAATATTTTTTGTCTAAATCTATGATAACAATATTGTACATGAATGTCAAATACTATTTTATAGATTCTTTATTTTTAATTAAGATTTTGCTAAGATTACACTCTTACTCTTCCTGTCACTTACAAATGTCTGTGTTCCAACTCTCTCAACAGTTTTCTCCTTGCCTGATAATCCGGTAAAACCTTCTCAACATGATTCCAAAATCTTTCTGAATGGTTCATCTCCTTCCGATGTGCCAGTTCATGTACAACCACATAATCTAACACCTCTTCTGGCATAAGTACAAGTTTCCAGTTAAAATTCAAATTGCCCTTGCTACTGCAGCTTCCCCATCTTGTTTTCTGTTCTCGTATCGTAATTCTCCCATAAGTAACATTCATCATCTCTGCAAAATACTCTACACGTTCCGGAATCACACACAAAGCTTTTTGAACTCCCTTCAGCCTTTCCTCTTCTGAAAGAATCTTATTGCTCATCTGTCTTTCTGAAATCTCTTTCAAATGTTTTTCTATCCACTGTTTCTTCTCCTCGATAAACATCTGCACTTGATATTTGGAAATGCCATATGGTGTCCGCACAATTACTTTTCCATCTGTCTTAATCTGAATGCTCATTGTTTTTCTATTCGAACGAATCCAATCATATTTTATCATAACCTAATATCCTTTAAAATCTAGTGTACTGTCTCATTCACTTTCAGCATAATGACACAGAATGAATTTTCAGTCTGCAAGGCGGCGGAGTGAGGCGATGCGGTGGCATCGTCGATTGACGACAACGCAGTAGAGTGGAATTCAGGCAAGTCATT